>NZ_JAKSYN010000006.1:0-2366 GCF_022829565.1 Methylobacterium sp. J-001 | reverse complement strand
CCAGGCGCGGACCCACGACGGACGCTCGCTCCGGGTCCTGACGCTGATCGACGAGCATAGCCGAGCTTGTCTGGCGCTGAAGGTGGCGCGATGCATCAACAGCGTCGGCGTGATCGAGACGCTGGCCGACGCCATGTGCCTGCCCGGCATCCCGGAGCACATACGCCGCGATAATGGCCCTGAGATGACCTCCAAGGCGTTGCGCAAATGGGTCCCCCAAGCCGGCGCACAGATCCAGTACCTTGCGCCGGGCTCGCCGTGGGAGAACGGGCACTGCTAGAGCATAAATGGCAAGCTTCGGGATGAGTGCCTGAACACAGTGATATTATAACAGATGAACGAGGCGCGATTCGTATTCGGTCTTTGGCAAACTACCACCAACCGCGTCCGGCCGCATTCGTCCCTGGTCTATCGGCCGCCCGCTCCTGTCAGCTTCCCGGATCTGGCCGTCCGGCTACCCATAGCAGCGGCCATGCAGTAGCCTCTCCATCGGCTCGGTCCAAAATACCGGTCAGGTCACTCGCTTCTCGCATAATTTCCCGGGAGTTTTCATACGCACAAAATGGACAGCGGTGAAACTTTCCGAATGTACGGTATCTTGTTTGATCACGTGGGCAAATAACCTCAACATCATATTCAATTGGATCATCGGGAGCGGAAGTAAGATTGAATGCCTCCACCTCCTCAAAGTGACCACATCCATGGGGGCATGCGATCTTGATCGGCGGGATGTTGTCTCTGCGCTCAAGCGGCAGCATGACCCATGATGGATTTGAGCAGGAAGGGCAGACGAGGCTTATACCTTGGTGCTGCGGGTCTAAAGACTCTAATTGCTCAGCATAGTGACTGTCTGCCTCAAGCTGCGACTGGAGCCACTCGTCTCTCAACGTCATCTGACTACCGATTCGCGAATTACGGATATAGCCACTTGAGATGTCGGAGAGGTATGGCCGGCGAGTTAGGCTCCTGCAACATCGAAAATCTCGAAGAAGACCTACGCAGCGCCCGCAATAAGTCGTGAGCGGGCGCGGAGGCGATGTCCGCATCCGTCGATCGCTGCCCGAAAGCAGACCGGCGGAAATCCACCCCAAGCGGTCGTTCCGCTGGCGACAATGTCAGTCATCCTGACGGCTGCCAACGCAATGCGAAAGCAGTCATCTGCGAGCCATTCTGAGGACTGTTTACGCCAGGGGAGATGGCCCTTGTGGAAGCGCAATCGTCGAAGTCCCTTCGGCAATCTGCTCGGGGCCTCCCTCAGGCGGCCATACACCAGCACCATAGGCCCAAGAGCGTAGATCGGCCCGCTCCTTCAAACTCGTGAAGCCCCAGATGTGTGTGATCCGCGGTGCGCCATCGAGGGCATACATATTCGTGACGAGATGCTCGGTATACTCGCGTGCCGGTGCAATAGCCGCTTCCCAGCCTGCGAGCGTTGGCGGCAGCCCGCCCGGCTTCAGGTGGTAAGTCCGGAACTCGTACACCCCACCCCGGTCCCCGGTCCGGATCGGCGGCAGAAAGGCAAGTGGCGCGTAGCTGTCCATTTCTAGCGCCGTCACCACGCTCCCCGCATTGAACGGGTTAGCGCTCAGAAGCGCCCGGCGGCGCTCGGCAGTCATATCCTCCGGTGCCTCGAACCCACGCAGCACGATCAGGCGACCGAGTGTTCCTATCTCGGTCCGCCAGCAGCCAAACAGTTTACCCTTGGCCTCTGCGTCGTTCACCCAGTCATAAACGCCCTCGGATGCTCGACCGACAGCTAGCAACGGGCACGAAAGGGTAGTGAGTTCGTAGAGCATGGGTACCTCGGCGTTGCACCTTCAAACCTAGAGCGCGCCATTCGTTTCAATGGGCCGAATCTGCACCTGCCATGGGTCGGAAGCGGGGAATATCGCTACGTCCGCGCTCGTCCGTTGCCGACCCATGCCGGGCATGCTGAAGGTTCTCGGGGCGTCCCGAAAGCGGCCACGCTGGCGCTTACATATTACCGCCTGAGAGTGGGCCGATATCGCACCCAACGTGAAGATTGAGGGATCGTGAGAACCGAGAAGCAAAAGATGCTCGCAGGCGAAGCCTACCGGCCGGGCGACCCGGAACTGAGGTTGGATGCTCAGCGTGCGCGGGAGTGGATGGTTCGGTACAATGCGACCCTCGCGGCATCACCGGTCGAGCGGCGGGTGATGTTGCGCGAACTCTTCGCTTCTGTCGGCGAGGACGCGGTGGTGCGTCCGCCCTTTCACTGCGACTATGGTCAGCACATCTCCATCGGCGACGGAGCGTTCCTGAACTTCAACTGTGTGATCCTTGATGTCGCTCCCGTCACGATAGGCGCGCTGACGCAGGTCGGACCCGGCGTGTGACCTGACCGG
>NZ_JAKSYN010000226.1:0-28057 GCF_022829565.1 Methylobacterium sp. J-001 | reverse complement strand
GCCCAGCCGCGCGGGGCTTTCTTGTTGGCGCGAGGCATCCTTCAATTGGGGGATGCGACTCAGCTTCACGGACAGTTATTCGAGGGGCTCCCAAGCTCAATGGCCACTTAGCCCGCCCGGTTCGCCGGCGCGGGCTTTTTCATGGCCCGGGCTTTGCCATGGGCGTCGGCTCGTCGAATGAGACCGCGAGCCAACTTGCGGCGCGCCCCGTCAGGAGCGCGCCGCACCTTCCGCGGTACCGAGTAGATGCTGGGGTGGCGGATGGAGAGGGCGGAGGAGCCTTCTCAGTCTCAACAGCTGCCACTATAGATGGGCCGATATTCCGGCCCGTTCGACACTTCTAACTCTGGAAATCGAATAGCAGGGCCGACGCATTGGTGCCCGTGCCGGTCGTGCCGCTTGCTCCGTAGCTTGCGCTACTCGACTGAGAAGCCTGAAGCTGTTGGATAAAGGTCGAGAGCAAGTCGCTTGCGGAAGAACCGCTGGATGACGTGCTGCTGGCGGAACTCCCGGAGGCATCGGTCCCTGGGGGCGGTCCGGGCGGAGGGCCTGGAGGCGGCCCACCAGCCCCGGACACGTCGTCGGCATCCGAGCTCGTAGCGCCGGCAGTCTGGGTCGATTTGCCGTGACTGGCGAACAGGTTCTTCAGCTCCGTAGCTTGGTCGCTCGTGAGGCTGCCGCTGCTGACCTGATCTGAGATCAAGCTGTCGATTCGATCCTTCATCGCCGACGGATCGAGCTTGATGTTCGCGGCGCTACCGCTCGACGCCGAGGATGTCGTGCCTGAAGACAGGCTCGTATCAATCGAGCTGAGAGCACTCGTCAGGGCAGTGGCATCGGTGCTGTTCAGAGTGCCGGCCGTCAGCTCGCTGCTGATCGTGTCGGTCATCCGAGCCTTGCCGGAGCCCTGGGGCGGCGGCGAAGGTCGCTGCGCATAGAGCTGTGAGGTTGTGCTGGAAGAGATTGTACTCACGGAAACGCTCGACATACGGAACTGCCGGAAACGCCCGGCGGCGGCCCCGTGTGCAAATTACCCACGCGTTTCTTAAATCCTCGTTTCGCTCCCGGGCAACTGCCTAGCGCCACTCAGTACCGCGGGCCAAATCGCGTACTGACTCAACCTCCTGCGCCCCACCGGCGGCGACGACGAAGGCGAGGGCGGCGAGGGCTGTGCGCATGGCGGGAGGATAATGAGAATGTGGCTCGCGTCGAGTTGCCTCGCGCCCAAGTCCACGAAGCAAAAAGAAAAGCCGGCCTTGCGGCCGGCTCGGTTTGAATCTCAGCGCCCCTCCTACGAACCTTAGGCTGCAGCCTTCAGTTCGTGGCGATCAAGCCGCACATTGTCGTTTGCTGCCAGACGGTAGGCAGCCTGGTAGGCCTCAGCCCTGCTCTTGTCCGCAAAAACTCTATCACCGAGTTCGGTATAGATGCTTTCAATCGCAGACATTACGTAAGCGAACTGTCCATCGTTCAGGGCGAACGCAGCCTGCAGCTTGTGAAAACGGTTTCTAAAGCCTTTTAGCTTAAAGCCGATCAGCTTCTCGCCACTCGCGTCCTTGATCAGAGTCAAGAACTCGTCGACACGTTCATAGAGGTTGAACTCGTCCTTCTGGACGTACTCAAGGCAATCGGAATCGCCATAGTAAATCGCCGCGGGCTCATACGAGCCAGCGGGAGCTGTATCGAAATTGCTCATGCGGCTTCTTCCTATTTACCAGCAGCGGTGCGCATAGCGGTCCGCATGCCCTACAGGTAGGGCATGTTCCGGCTTTTCGCCAGCCACTGGTTCGATCCTGGTGACAATGCCGTCTATGCCGTTAACAGGTTCTTGTAAAGATGCAGCGAGTCGCACCTGAACTGTCAGAACCGCAGCACTCGGCATCAGCAGTACCGACATCGGGCACACCATGGCGCTACTAGAGTCATACTGAAGAGTTGCGGCAGGTTTGAGAACATAAACCAAAACCGACGAGCCATCATCTTCGTTGTTGTGTGGCCTTTTGAGCCCGCGGAAGCAGGCTTTGGCGGCCTTTAGGGTCGAATATGTTGGCTCAAGACCACCCCGAGTTGCATACGAAGCGTTGTTAATCGGCGGAACCCGACCAACGAGATGCGCCCAAGCCATGAACAAAGGCGTTTGGCGCCAATTCGCGCGTCCGTGGCCGGTGATATCAGCTGAGAAGCCAAATCGAAGGACTCGCTCCCTATCTTCAGGGCAGGGGGCCTCAATCACCGGCGGATCGCGCCGGTGCGAATTCGAACCTGTGGTCATCGGTTGGTCGCCTAAAGAGCTTTCATCCTCGCTACGGATGCAACCGCACAAGGTCAAGTCTCGGATATCGAGCTGGGGTTAACAGCGAACGTTGGCGGAACGAATTGGGGTATACGTAGAACACTCACCTGCCTGGAGTTGCAGGCTTCCGCAGCCGCACCCCCGGGCCCCTCGCCGTTCTCCTCGATGAAGATGACGCTGACGACCTGCACGGCCCGCAGCGTCAGTGGATCGCGCTACCCCAGGGTGCTGCGAATGATGCCATGCCCTCTTCTTCGACGACCTCGTTGAAGGCTCCGTAGGCATCTTGGCTGCATTGGTAGGCGGCATCCCAGGTGGTCGAGCCGCCGAGATGATCGACCACCTCCAGTTGCCAGAAGTCGTCGGTGCCGGCCAAGCGATAGATCTTCACGTCCACGGTGATGCCGTCGCGCGTCACGCGGCCGGAGAGAGGGGAGAACTCTAGCTCGCGATCCTGATCACTCACGGCCGCCTCCGTTCGCATCGTTTCGTTGAGTTAAGACCGATCCTCTTCAGTGGGGCCATCGGTGAAGCCGTCGGGGCTCAGCAAGGGTACTCCGGTCCTGAACACCTCGTACTTGCGACCGATCGCGTCCAGGAGAGGCCCGTCTGCCAGTAGGGTGAAGAACCGATCTATCTTGGCAGCAACTAGCATCAGCCGACCGCGATAAGCAGCATCGGACTCGGGCATGCTCATTTCAAATAGCCCTTCGCCTTCAGGTGCTCGGTGAGGAGCTTTTCGACCAGCGAGGTGAGCGAGCGCTGATCCTCCTTAGCGGCGGACTCGGCCGCCTCCTTGAGGGCAGGATCGATGCGCAGATTGACCTGCGCCGTCTTTTTTCGCTGCTGCATGTGTAGACAGTGTCTTGACGCCAGCCGTGTATAGACACTATACAGACAGCGGCTTGCAGCAGCAAGTGGCCCGCCGAGGTGTTGGAGCACCGCGACGGGCCTGACCATCAACGCCTGGGATCTTCGCCAATGGCTACTCACGCCCATAGCACACGCACGCCCTTATTACCCCAGTCCGGCAACCCGCGCCCCTTATTAGGCCAGGGGCTCGGCCGGCAGCTGGGCCCCGTCTCCCGGGCCATTCGAGCCTGCCGCGAGATCGACCTCGCCGACCAGGCCATCACCGAGATCCAGATCGGTCTCGACAGCTTCTTCGCCGATGCCGACCGCCAGCGCGTCCGCGAGCTGCGCCGCCGGATCGCCGATCGGATCGAGGCGGACCTGGCCTTATTAGATGCCCTCGACGGCGATGCTGACCGCGAAGCCACCGCTCTGGAGCGGGCTGGCCGGGGCTTCAGATCTTCCGGCCACGATGACGCCGAGGATAATTACGATGCCGAGGGCCTAACCGACGACAACGGCATCGCCGACTTACACGCGATCTGCGAGCAGGGCTTCTCTAGCTACGGGGGCTGCTTATGAGGAGCCCAGCCAATCGCCGCGGTTTCCTTCGCGGTTTCGCCCTCGCCTCGGCTGCGACTGGATCCGGGATACTCAGCCTCCCTGCGCCGGCAGCTGCAGCAACACCTCATCCCGATGCCGAACTGATCGCCGCCGCGGCAGAGGTCGAGCGGACAGACGCTGCGTTCAAGGCTGTCTGCAGCACCAGACAGGCTGCCTACCGTGCGGCTCGGGCTGATCACGGCATCGTTCCGATCGCTCTCGTCCTGAACGACGAAGAGAAGCGCCTCTTCCGCCACTGGAACTTCGGCATGCCGGGGGATCCGCCATACCCACGGATGCGTCCGCGAACTGCACCGGACGGATCCTGGCGCAATCCTGATTTGGCATGGAGTGGACGGGGCCTGCGCATTGTCATGGCCCGGGTCGTCGAGCGCTTTGGCCGAGCGGGTCGAACACCGCACCTTCTTCGCCGCTGGCGGCAATTGCTGCCAGTCGCGGATGCTCATGACGAGCAAGTCGGTCAGGCTCAGGCGCGGCACCGAGTTGCCGAGCTGAACACCGCCGAGAAAAAGGCCGAAGCGGCTTGGCGTGCCGCCCGTGAGCGGGTGCGCACCATGACAGCGACGACGCCGGACGGGCTCGCGGTGCACGTCCGCATGTTCGAGGAGATGTACCGGGAGAACATCCCGGAGCACTACCTGCCGCTGTTGCTGAGCGCCGCCAATCTCTCAGGGGTCAAGCTCAAGCTGCGTGAAATGGAGGGCTCGGCATGACGGAGTCGGCTCACACCACGCGCCTGCGGCTGGCAACCTAGGACGGTCGCCGCGTGGGCCGGATCAGCAAGGCGCGGCGGATCAAAGCCGCTCCTGCTGGCGAGGTGGCACGTCTCTACCGTCATCTCGCTCGGGTACGGGCCGAGGCTGAGGCAGCGCTCGCGCACGCCGAGCGGGCCGAAGCATTGCTCAGCAAGGCGTTCAACATCGATTGCGGGGAGGATCGGGAGATGACGCTGGCTATGATGCGGCACGTCTTCATCGAGGCCGGCCTCGCCTATCGCTTCCGCGGTCTCATCCGAACGATTCAGATGGCCGAGGAGGGCACACTATGCGCCTGACAGCAGGCAGTGCCGATCGATCCAGTCCATCATCGGGGCGACGGAGAACCGCCATAGGATCTCTAAAGCCCACGCCCGCTGACCTATCGCTATCGGGGGTGGAGAGCGATCACCGCGGGCGTGGGCTGCCGAGAGGAGACCCGACAGCTAAGGTTAGCCCTTGCCGGTCATGACCATCAATCGTCGAAAACGCACCCAACCCGCCAACTGGCTGGTTCTCACGAACGCCGCTCACGCATCCCGTGCGGGCGGGTTGTAGGTTTCATTGTCAGTAGGTTGGAAATGAAAACCGCTAACTTGTTGCAGAGTAACGGTTTTTGCGGTTCAAATGGCGGAGGGAGCGGGATTCGAACCCGCGATACGGTTTCCCGTATACACACTTTCCAGGCGTGCGCCTTCAACCACTCGGCCACCCCTCCGGCCGCGGACAGGGCGCCCGAGCGCAATGCGCCGGGCGCGACCAGAGCCGCGCGGTGGGGTGCTGTTAGCCGGGTGCGTCGCCCGGCGCAAGGCAATGGTGCCCGGGCGGGACGAAAACCGTCCCGCCCGGGTGTTTTACGCCTCGGGGTCGAGGTGGAAGTGCACGCTCTCAACATTGGCCCGCTCGAAGGCCTGCATCACGTGCTGGTAGGAGCGCTCCATCTCGGTGGCGTCGTCGCCCGGGGTGTCCTCGGGCTTCAGCACGAACATCAAGAGCGAGCGCCCGGTCACGTCGTAGCCGGTGCCGAACTTGAAGCTCTCCACGTCCTGGCTGTCGGGCAGGTTGGTGTCGAGGAGCCGGGTCCAGGCGATGCCGTTGGGCGATTCCGGCAGGGTGAACGTCACCAGGTCGTGGTGGGCGTTGAACATGATCAGCAGCGTCGCGTCGCCGCCGCGGCGATGCAGGCCGGTGGCCTGGGCGCGCCCGTCGAGCTGG
Source organism: Methylobacterium sp. J-001 (assembly GCF_022829565.1). Classification (NCBI taxonomy): domain Bacteria; kingdom Pseudomonadati; phylum Pseudomonadota; class Alphaproteobacteria; order Hyphomicrobiales; family Methylobacteriaceae; genus Methylobacterium; species Methylobacterium sp. J-001. Next base: position 22,318 of record NZ_JAKSYN010000226.1, on the reverse strand, counting down.
ACCGCGAAGGCCTTCGCCTCCCCCTCGGACCAGTTCTCGCTGGCCATCTCGCCCCCATCCGGGCGCAGCCACGTCACGTCCTTGACGCCGAGTTCCTCGTCGTACTGGCCGGTGAGGAAGCGCCCGCGGCTGAGGATCGGCAGGGCGTTGCGAAGGATGACCAGCCGCTGGGTGAACTCGGCCAGGTCCCGCTGCTCGTCGCCGATTGCCCCCCAGTCGAGCCAGGAGACTTCGTTGTCCTGGCAATAGGCGTTGTTGTTGCCGTTCTGGGTGCGGGCGAACTCGTCGCCCGCCAGCAGCATCGGGGTGCCGCGGGATAGGAACAGGGTCGCCAGCATGTTGCGCATCTGGCGCAGCCGCACCGCCTTGATCTCCGGATCCTCAGTCGGTCCCTCGACGCCGTAATTGTACGAGAGGTTGTGCGAGTGGCCGTCGCGATTGCCCTCGCCGTTCGCCTCGTTGTGCTTCTCGTTGTAGGCCACCGTGTCGTGCAGGGTGAAACCGTCATGGGCGGTGAGGAAGTTCACCGAGGCCCAGGGCTTGCGGCCGCGCTTGTTGAACTTGTCGGCCGAGCCCGAGACCCGGGCGGCGAGGTCCGGGAGCAGGCCGGGATCGCCCCGCCAGTAGGCGCGCACGTCGTCGCGGAACCGGTCGTTCCACTCGGCCCAGCCGGGCGGGAAGCCGCCGACCTGATAGCCGCCCGGGCCGCAATCCCACGGCTCGGCGATGAGCTTGACGTTGTTGAGCACCGGGTCCTGCCGGCAGGTATCAAGGAAGCCGCCGCCCTCGTCGAAGCCGTAGGGCTCGCGGCCGAGGATGGTGGCGAGGTCGAACCGGAAGCCGTCGACCCGCATCTCGGTGGCCCAGTAGCGCAACGAGTCGGTCACGAGCTGCAGCACCCGCGGATGCGACAGGTTGAAGGTGTTCCCGGTGCCGGTGTCGTTGATGTAGTAGCGCGGCTCGCCCGGCATCAGCCGGTAGTAGGAGGCGTTGTCGACGCCCTTGAATGACAGGGTCGGGCCCTTCTCGTTGCCCTCGGCGGTGTGGTTGTAGACCACGTCGAGGATCACCTCGAGGCCGGCGCCGTGGAAGCGCGAGACCATCTCCTTGAACTCGGAGAAGGCGAAGTCCGGCACCGCGGCGTAGCGCCGGGCGGGGGTGAAGAACGAGATGGTGTTGTAGCCCCAGTAATTCACCAGGTTCTTCTGCTGCAGGTAATCGTCCTGCACGAAGGAATGCACCGGCAGCAGCTCCACCGAGGTGACGCCGAGGCTCTTGATGTAGTCGAGCACGTCCGGGGTGCCGAGCCCGGCATAGGTGCCGCGCAGCTTCTCCGGCACCCGCGGGTCGAGCTTGGTCATGCCCTTCACGTGGGCCTCGTAGAAGATCGTCTTCTCCCACGGCACGTTGGGCTTGCGGTGCCGGCCCCAGGTGAAGGCCGGGTCGATCACCCGCGAGCGGCGGTTGAACGGGGCGCTGTCGCGCTCGTCGAAGGTCAGGTCGTCGCCCGATTCCATCTGGTAGCCGAACAGGGCCGGATTCCAGGTGATCGAGCCGACGAGACCCTTGGCGTAGGGGTCGATCAGCAGCTTGTTGTGGTTGAACCGGTGGCCGGCCTTGGGCTCGTAGGGGCCGTGGACCCGGTAGCCGTAGATCGTGCCGGGGCGGGCATCCGGCAGGTAACCGTGCCAGATCTCGTCGGTATATTCGGGGAGCTCGATCCGCTCGATCTCCTGCTCGCCCTGGTCGTCGAACAGGCAGAGCTCGACCTTGGTGGCGTGGGCCGAGAACAGGGCGAAATTGACGCCCAGACCATCCCAGGTGGCGCCGAGGGGATAGGGCTGGCCTTCCTGGATGCGCGTGCGGGTCGCGCGGGCCTGTGAAGCAGGACGTCGGGAATCAGACATGGACACTCCGGAACGCGACCCGCACGGCCACGTGCCGGTGCGGGGAGCGTCCAGTGAACGTGCTGGCAACGGCGAAGCTCCCGCGGTGCCGCAAAAATCGCTGCCGTCTTCGTCCTGTGGGGCTCATGCCGCTTCGATGAGTGAAGCCGCCTTCGCCGCGGCGGGCGCGGGTGGGCGGCGGGATCAGGCGTAGGGAATCCTCGATCTCGTAGGCCTGTTCATGAGCGGTCCGTCGTGGACGGATGCACGGATAACGATGGAATTCCGCTCAGCCTCGAAGTCGCAAGCTCAGATCGGGCAAGCTCAGATCGGGTATGCGGTCACGAGCGCTATGAAGGCACCATCGTCGACAAGCTTCCAGACGGATCTGATACGATGACTCGATCCGTCGGGCATCTGCATCGTCCCTTCGTAGATGTATTTGGTGACAAACCTATTCTCGGCTGCACGGGAAAAATTGTCGCTTCGGCCGTGATCGAGAAGCGCAGCGATGAAGGGGCGGGGATCCTCGCGTGCAAAACCGCGGGCGAGAAAAAACGCGGCTTTTGGCCCACCTTCGTCATGACCCACGTCGAGGAGATAGCCGCCGATCTTGGCGTCCGGGATGCAGGGTACCGGCACCCGGCCGCCCGGACGTGGCATCGCGTCAGGCTGCCTCGAGAGCTTCGGCTGGAATCGTCGCGTTGCCGATGACCGGGCGTGCGAACTCGACCTCATAGGCCTCGCCACCGGCATAGACCTCGACGATCGTTCCACGCGATCCGGCGGCAACGGGAAGCCCATCGTCCGTCACCGTGTCACACAGGGTTACGACCACGCTCAGCTCTGAAAAGAGCGGCTTAACCTCGGGGTCGCGGCGCAACGTGTGCATCGTCTCGAAGGACATGAGCCAAATCTGGCGTACAGCCGGGTTGTCCGCAAGCCGCCCGCCCCCGACGAGCGCAGAGTTTTGCCGGTGCAGAGGGATGGCAACCCGGCTTCAAAGTCATGGGAAGCCGCGGGTGACAGCATCCCGCCGGCACGTCCGGACGCGCATCAAGCGTGCACCGTCGGCCCGCTTCCGACGGGTCCGTCCATGCCGAAAGCAGGCCGCTTAATTCGCGGCCGCCGCCTTGAAGCTGCGGTCGAGCACCCGGCTCACATCGAGCCGCTTGCTCAGGATCCCGTAGCGCGTGGCGCGATCCGACGCCGCCTGGGTCTCCTGCACCACGCCGTCGTCGATCCCGATCGGGCTGGATCGCTGGGCGCCGTAGGCCGCGCGCAGCACGTCCTCGGGCATCCGGGTCAGCGCGGCGGTGCTCCTGGCATAGATGTCGAGATGGTCGAGGGACCACAGCCGGGCCTTGTTCAGGCGGTCCAGCAGGTCCTGCACGGCGGCGCGCTTCTCGGCGATGGCGCTGTCGGAGGCGACGATGAACGTGAGGGTCGGCGTCAGGCCCTCGCCATCGGCGATCACCCGGGCCTTGTCCTTCAGGGTCGCGAACGAGACGTAGGGCTCCCACACCGCCCAGGCATCCACCGAGCCGGCGACCAGGGCGACCTTGGCGTCCACGGGGTTGAGGGCTGCGAAGGTGGCGTCCTCCAGCCTGATCCCCGCCTTCTCCAGGGTCGCGTCGATCAGGAACTGGCCCCAGCCGCCGCGGGTGCCGGCCAAGCGCTTGCCCCTGAGGTCAGCGGCCGAGCGGATCGGCGAATCCTGGCGCACCAGGATCGCCTGCGTTTTCGGGTCCGATCTGGTGCCGCCGATCGCCTTGATCGGGGCGCCGGCCGCGTAGGCGGTGAGCAGGGACAGGTCGCCGGTATAGCCGACATCGAGGGCGCCGGCATTGAGCGCCTCCAGGATCGGCGCGGCGGCGGGGAATTCCGACCAGGCGATGGTGTAGGGCAGGTCCTTTCCGTAGCCGGAGATCTCCAGCAGCGAGCGGTTGCCGCCCTTCTGGTCGCCGACCCGCAGCACCACCGGCTCGGCCGCGCGGGACGGGACAGCCGCCAGTGCGAGGGCGGCGGCGAGCCAGGCGGCCGCGCGCCGACGGGTAAGGCGGGGGGCGTGGGAGCGGAGGGGCATGGGGCCTGTCGTGTTGCCCGGCGTCGCGTGCGCGAGCGCGGTCCGGCGGAGCGGCCAAGTCTATGGACGTGCCCCCCGCAGGCAAGGAAACGGTGATCTGTATTGCGGGCGCTTCGGGTGAGGGTGTTTCGCGCGAGCGGCCGCTGCGAGAAGTTCGGCCTCGTTGCGGCGGTCTGAACGGTCTGGGGCTTCGACGATCGGCTGGAGCACGAAGCGTCCGAGGCCGTCGCGGCAGGGGGCTTCGGGGCACCTAAGGACGCTGCTTGCTGGCCGAGCGCGGTGGCTGCGTCCCGATCGCGGAGGCGAGGGACCGGACGACCGCAGCCGAGACCGTATGCGCCCGCACTACGACAGTCCATTACTGTCCTAAGTAAAATATACCAGCAATCCGATTGCGCACAAGGGGACAACCGGGTCCGCCGCCTATTACCCGCCGCCAATCCAGTCCGGGTCGCATCAGGCGAGGCAGCTGAACCACCGTGACCGCGGGCGTCGACAGACACGAGCTGAGGCAGATCATCGCCGGCCTGACCGAGGGCGTGATCCTGGTCGAGCCGGACCAGACGATCACCTGGGCCAACGACGCCGCCCTATCGACCCCGCCGCCGCCCCGCTGCCGGACCCGGGGGTGCTGCAGGACCTGTTCGGCTTCACGCCGGCCGAGGCGGCCCTGGCCACCGACATCCTGGCCGGGCACGACCTCGCGGCGAGCGCGGCCCGGCGCCGGATCACCGTGCACACGGCGCGCGCGCATCTGCGCCGCCTGTTCGAGAAGACCGGCACCAACCGGCAGGCCGAGCTGATGCGCCTGCTCCTGCTCCTGCTGTGCCCGCTCCCCGTCCCGGCCACCGCCGAAACAAATCCCCAGCCGACACGATTTTCAACGCAGTATCGCTCAAATGAGTGATGCGCGAACCGTAGAATAAAACGACGCTCACATCCGTCTAATATCGAATCACGTTAATATTCATAGCGGTGGATAGCACGATATGCTTGTCTCGATCTTGAGATTCACTCGAATCCGGCGCGCGGCTGCGCGGACCTACCGCGTCCTCTCGGCGCTCGACGATGACGCGCTGTGCGATGTCGGCCTGGACCGGCGCAACCTGCGCGCGTTCTGCGACGCCGGTTACCGCCACCCGGCGGCACCCGGTATAAGACCAAGTCGGGCGCTAGTTGTGATGCAGTCTGCAATGCTCAGACCGAACCTCGGCTGACAGCTCCTTGCGCGACAAGCGGTACAGCAACCTACAATATTGGGAGTTCGGCCCGATCGATCAAACGCCGAGCTTTCATTCGCAGTCGCTGCGTACCATTGGACGATGCTAGATATTAGACCTTACCTCGAACCCATTAGCAAACCGATCCCACAGATCATCAGGCATCGCTGAAGCGTTCCATTGAGCGAGCTTGCCCTGATTATCAAGATAATAAAACGTCCGATCTACAACGTTGACTGCAATTCCGCGTGGACGGATATTTTCGGGATTGGGAGCGGATCCAGGCTCTGTTCCCCTGTAAAAGCGAACAAGCGTCATTTGCTCACCGAGATTTCTCAACCACGAACCCATTCGATACCCTCGTCAAATCGCATGAGAAGTCTTGAACTGTCGCATCCAAAACATCGATACAGCGATCGACCGACCTCGATGATTTTTAGACGAAAGAGAATTATTAAAGCAACTCAGTGCGCCATGTCACATTCGATCGAATTATTCTAGCTGGCACGCCTGCGGCCATCACATTGGCTGGAAACGTCCCGCGCACCAGCGAATGCGCACCGATGAATGATCCATCGCCGATCGTCGTGCCCTTCAAAACCGTCGATCTCGCGCCGATCCACACACGATGACCAAGCATAATAGGCCGTGCAGGATTGATACGCGCGCCGGTCTCCAAGTCTATCACTGAGTGCATATCGCTGACGGAAACGGTAACCTCGTCAGCAATAAGACAGTTGTGTCCAAAAGTGACTTCCGCCGGCTCATGCGTAGATATTTGGGCGCTGCCGACAAATGAGGTAAACTCTGCGACAATTAATTTTGTCGGAGCTACAATATGCATTCTAGCTTTGGCCAATCGCACGTGATCGCCAATATGGACTACGGCATCTGACCCACAATGCAAATAAATATCGTCACTGTTAGAGTTCTTACCGATAATCACATGGCTGTTATCACGCTCAAAAAAAATTGTTCCATTTTGGGTCTCGAGAAAGTCATCAGACGTATCAATTTGGTTATTGCGGCCGCGGTCAACGATTTTGATTGGCATGCTCGATCAATTCCATCTTACGCAATCTAGCGCGAGCCACAACGATGATGCTGCATCGAGGGACCGAGCGCTAAACTCCATCGACAGTCACGCCAATATCGCATCGGTTCGAGAGCCTTGTCCATCCGGCGCGGATCAGCCGGCTCTCGACGCCCCCACCCCTCGACCGGTGTAGCAGGCTACCGTAGAGACACCTGCCATGGAGCTGAACGCTCGGATCACCCTTTTGCTTGAATGCGGGCCGGTCCCGCGACAACGATCGCGCTCGTGGTAGAAGGCTTGAACTTGCAACACCCAAGCTCCAGGGCGTGTGGTTGTCGGCAGGCAGTTAGGCGAAAAGGCACGGAACACACGTTGATGTCTATGGGACCTGTATACCGTCAAAATCTGATCGACCTGATGCAGGGCAGCTCATGGCAAGCTGTCAATCAAGACGGTTCCTTGCAAGCAGAAATAAACCCATCCAGTTCCTGGCGGAAGATCGACCTCGGCCTTCGGTTTCCAATCCATTCTATACAAATAGACTCATCAAACCCGAGACCAACCCAGAAGGCGTTCAACGATATCGTTGCATTCTCGGATGACGGCGAGACGTGGTCGCATCCTGAGATAATCCCGCCAGTCGGCGGGGAGGATGGCGCGCTGTCGATGGAGTTTGTTCCGGGCGAGACGAGCTGGACACGCTATATCCGACTCGAAGTAGGGCTGAATATCGAAAGCGCCGTGCGTATCTGGAGTGAGCGCGCCAGTTTCGATCTTATCGCGCTGCGCAAGCTTCTCGACGCCGATTTTGATATCGTGTCTGAGCGTCCAGGTCTCGATGTTTACAGAGCTTACAGATTTTTGAGCAGCCCAAATCAAAAAAGTCTAACTCTTGTCGGCATCGATCTCTACGAGAACGGCGCCTTCGGCAATTTCATTATCCAATGCTTGCTCGCTATCGGCATCTGCCGCGCGCTTAAACTTAAATATATTAAACTCTCGATCATGGACAGGAGTGAAGTTCTTGATATAAAACATCCTGTTGATATAGGTGGCATAACCTTCATACCATCGACAGACGCACTTCCTGATGACGGTTATTTTTTGTCTGGGATGTTTTTTGACGTCAAAGTACAAAAACTGTCACAAGATCTTGAGCAAAAAGAATCCTGGCACATCATAACGAACTATATTCACCCGTTGTTTAATCGCTTGCCTGCCAAGTTTAGTGAGAAGCCGCGCGATCAATTGCTCATCCATATCCGCTCCGGCGATATTTTCAGCACTTGGGTCGCCCCTCATTACCCCCAGCCACCCCTAGCCTTCTACAAATTAGTCATTGGCCGCCTCCTCGCAGAAAATCGAATTTCATCAATTAAGATGGTCTTCGAGAACCGTCTCAATCCGGTTATCACCGCCTTAGAGGCATATATCTCTGAAATTGGAATTCCGTTAACAACTCAGAGCGGTACTCTAGCAGACGACGTCGCAGCGCTAGCGAATGGGCGTTACTTAGTGTTTGGCCTTGGAACCTTCGGGCCAGGAGTTTGTCATCTTTCAGAGCATGTTGAGCAAGTCTTTTATTTCGCGTCCGGCTGGCCTCAACACTTTCGTGGCATTCCAACTATTGGGACCATCATCGAAGTACTTGATGTGGCGGGTGCGTACACCAAAGTTGGAGAATGGGACAACTCGTCGGAGCGTCGGCAGTTGATGCTTGACTACCCGCTCGAGAACCTCGCCTTCGACGACGCCTGAACGCCCTCAGGCGACGCGCCTTGCCGTGGTTTAGAAAGTCGGTGACAAGCGCCGCGAGCCATCCCGGAGGATCAATTTGGTCAGCGCTGTCCAGCCCTCAGAGGCCCTGCGGGTCAACGCCTTCCCGATACACCGGGCCGAGGTTCTGATGCAGCAGCGGCGCCGCCTTCGCCCTCGCCGCAACACCCTGGTCAGCTTCGCGGCGAAGTACCACTACATCGAAAGCCAGCGCCGCTTGGTCGCCGCGGCCGCCGCCACCGGGGAATTCGACACGATCGAGAGCTGGTCGCCCGACCGGCTGCGCGGGACGCCGTTCTACGCGGCGCACAGGGCGATCCTCGACCGCTCCCGGGGCGCTGGGAACTGGGCCTGGAAGCCCTACATTATCGCCGAGGCGCTCGCGCAGAGCCGCGACGGCGACTTCATCGTGTTCACCGATACCGGCATGCAGGCGATCGACGACGATCCGCTGCCGCCGGTCACGCCGCTCCTGACCTGGCTCGCCGGATCCGGGCGCCGGGTCGCGGTCGGCGTGCTGCACGGGAAGCCGCAACGGATCTGGACCAAGCGCGACTGCTTCGTGCTCATGGACTGCGACACGGAGCGCTACTGGAACGCCGACCAGATCCAGGCGACCTGGATCGCCTTCATGGTCAGCCCCGAGACCCGCCACCTCGTCGCCGAATGGCTGCGCTATGCCGGCGACGAGCGGGTCGTCACCGACATCCCCAACCAGATGGGCTTAGCCGATTTCGACGGCTTCATCGACCACCGCTTCGACCAGAGCATCCTGTCGAACCTGATCTACAAGCTCGATTTGGAGATCCCGCCCTTGCGGGAGGCCTCGAAGAAGATCAAGACGCTGATCGGTGAACTGGAGATGGACACCCTGGTCTCGGTCCGACCGTCCGAGAACCTCGCGCTGGGCAAGACCTGGCGGGCCAGCTCGGCCTCGCCCTGGTCCGGGACCACGGGTATCTACGGCGAGCGGACCACCGGCGACCCGTCGTTCTTCTTCCACACGGCGCTCGAGCCGAATCCCTGGTTCGTGCTCGATCTCGGCGCGGTCGAGAGGATCTCGGAGATCCGGCTCTACAACCGCTGGGGGCAGCTCAGCGAGCGCGCCCAGATGATGCGGGTCTGGCTCGGCGAAGCGGAAGCCGATTACCGCCTCGTCTTCGACGCGGTGGATGCCGACTGGCACCCCGGCCTCCCGCTCCATCTCCGCTTCGACACTACCCGGTTCCGCTACCTGAAGGTCGATCTCGACGAGGAGCAGGTCCTGCATCTCGACGGGATCGAGATCTTCGCGGCCGGCTGAACGGGCGTGCCGGAGGATACCCCGCATCACGGACCACGACACGCATGACGAGGGCGACCGCATGAGCGCGCCGGCCGGCGACAGGCCGCTCTTCCCGTTCGGGCCGATCCTGTTCTTCGGCGATTCGGTGACGGCCGGCTGGACGGCGCAGATGCCGCAGGCCTTTTCCGGCCCGCAGACCGTGCCGCGCGGAATCGCCGGCCAGACGACCCGGGACATGGCGCGCCGGCTCCGCTCCGAGATCGCCCTCTACGGCGCCCGGGGCCTGCACCTGATCTGCGGCCGCGACGACATCCTGGGCGGCGCCCCGGGCGTGTCGCTCGACGGCATCGTGGCTGACATCCGGGCGATGCTCGCCGACACCCGCGACCTCTACGTGCGCAGCTGGGTCGGCTCGATCCCGCCGGTAGACCCGGCCTCACCCGCCGCTTCCGGGCGGCCCCTCGAACTCATCGGACAGGTGAACGCGTGGCTGCGGGACCACGTCCATGAATACGGCGCCGGCTTCATCGACCACGATCCCGTGCTGGCGAATGCCGCGGGCGCGCTCAGGCCCGATCTCAGCGACGACGGCGTGAGCCTCAACGCCGCCGGCAACGCCGCGCTCCAGGCCGCGATGCTGGCGGCGCTCATCGCGCCGGGCGTCGACCAGATCTGGGCGCCGCCCGAGAGCGAGGATGCCGCACGCCGGCGCAAGTTCCTGCACCATTTCGGCTATCTCGACTCGAACACCCGCCACCCGAGCCCCTACATCCAGTTCGCCGGCAAGCCGGGGGCGAGCCATTACGGCGTCCCGTTCGACGCCCAGGGCTTCCTCAACGCCACTGCCATCACGGTGGACAAGCCCCCCGGCGAGACCCGGGTCTTCGTGGTCGGCGACTCGACCACCATCGACGGCGGCACGCTGGCCAACACCCTGCCGGGGCGCCTTGAGCGGATCCTGCGCGCGGACGGGCTCGCCGCGGCGCGGGTCTACAATTTCGGCGTGATGTCGAGCTGCCTCACGCAGATGACCCACCTGATCTGGTCGCGGCTCGTCGGCTACCGGCCCGACGCGATCGTGGTGATGAGCGGCAGCACCGACCTGTTCCAGCCCTGGACCTACGATCCGCGGCCCGGCCACCCGTACAACGCCTTCATCACCGAGCGGCTCTACGACCACTTCTTCGACACGCACGATCCCCGCGCGCGCGAGGACGGCCTGTCCTACGATGCGCTGGTCACGCTGATCTACGAGGAGCTGAAGCGGCTGCGCGCGGAGGTGGGCTGGCAGACGCCCGGCTGGGAGGACGCCATCGTCCACCACTACCAGGGCGCCGCGCACCGGCTCACCAAGCTGTCCCACGACCATGCCGTGCCGATCGTGAGCGTCCTGCAGCCGACAGTGCTGCGCAAGCGCCACCTCACCGCGGTGGAGCGGAGCGTCGCCTCGGGGGCGTTCCTGGCCTATCTCGACCGCCAGTACGCCAAGCTGGAGGCGTTCACGACCGCGCTCGCGGCGCGGCGGCCCTACCGGAGCACCTTCACGGCGCTCGACCTCAGCGGGCTCTTCCGCGATCGGGAGGCGGGGACCTTCTACGACATCGTCCATTACGACGACCCGGCCCGCGAGATCGTCGCCGCGCGGCTGGCCGCTGAAGTCACCCGCGTGCTGGACCGGCCCCACACGCCGTTCGAGCGGGTGCGGGGCTGGCTGGGCGGAAGGCGGTAGCCCGCCGTCTTACCCCTGTCGGTCGGTCCGCTTCACCCGGTGCGTGAAGATGATCGACAGCCACGGCACGACCTCGTGCTCGACCTCGATCGACAGCAGCACTTCGAGGTGGAGCGCATAGGGCAGGGTGAAGCGGAAGCCGCAGCGAGCCTCCTCCATGGTTGTCGGCATGTCACCCAGCACAGCCGCGATCACGTCGGGCCGGTGGACGTCCACGGGGATCCGCTGAACCTCGCCGTCGACCTCGGCGATGAGCGTCGCCTTGGCTCGGCTCGCCGAAACCACCCAGCCGGAGAGCAGCACCTGCCCGTCCTGGATCTCAGCCCAGACGCGGTCCTGCGGCGTTTCAAGGTTCGCCCGGGCGAAGGAATCCGGCAGTTCGCCGTCGAGCTCGGCGATTGTGCAGCCGACCTCGTATTTCTCGAAGCCACGCCCCTCCCCGAAGATCTTAGCGAATTGCTTCTGGTACTGTGCCACCCGGGCGTTCTTGATGTCCTCGGGCAGGCCCGACCACTGGCCCTTACCCTGGATCGTGTAGACTGACAGGAGTTCGCGAAGGAAGGCTATGCGACCCTTGTCGGCGACATAAAGGTTCATCAACCAGTCGGCGGCCGAGGTTGTCTCGTAGAATGCCTCCGGTATACGGCGAAGAGCTTCGGCGCGGTAGAAACATGCAGAAAAGTTTGCGCTTAGCGGCGCGTTGGCTAACACTGGAAAGCTAATCGTACCCGTCGGATACCGGCCCTGTTCGTCGTGCGGGACGAAAGAACCGGTCGCGGGGTAGTGTAGCAGGACCCAGTTAAAGCACATGTCGAGAGCGCGGTCAGTGCGCAGCATGCGCATTTGCATTGCGATCTTCCGATCGGAGAGCCAGTAATCGTCCGCCTCGCAGAAGGCAATGAAGCGACCCGTACAGGCGTCGATGCAATCTTGCATGTTGCGTAACATACCAAGATTGCGCTCCCGGGGACGCACGGTGATCCGCTCCGGATCACGCGCCCGGTAAGCCTCAACTATTTCGGCCGATCCGTCGGTGGACTTATCATCTCCAATGATTACCTGAAGACGGAATAGACCGCGTTGCGCAAGCACTGTGTCTAGACAGCGGCGGATGTACCCAGCGTGATTATAGGCAGTCACGATCACACTGACAGTCAACTGCTCTTCTAGCCAAGAGCGCAAGATCGACGGATCGCCGGTGAGGTCTTCCGGTGCATCGAGACCCATGTCGCTCAGAGCCGAACGGGCAATGTCGGAATGCGTGTCGATCAGGTGCCCGAGGCTCGGGACGTCCTCCTCGTCAAGATAGGCCTCGGCCAAGCGCCGGAAGATTGTCTTCTGCGAAGCCTCGTAGCCCACCGAGTAACGGCCGCCAAAATGGCCTCGCAGTTGACGAAAGAACTCGATTTCGGCGTGACCGAGCTTTTTGTGTCGGGCGAGCTCGGTCTCATAGGTCGCCCACATCCCGGCCATGTGCTTGCGGTAGACTGCCATCACTTGAGGTAGGAAGCCGATGCGACCAACCTCGGCGTGCATCAGATGAACGTACCAATCCACCGGGGCGATGCTGTCATCCAGCTGGAATGCTTCCTCGCTGCGATAGCGCCAACGATAAATTACGCTATTAGTCTGAATAAAATTATGAGCGACGAGATCAGAGAGCGAGGGCTGCGAACTCGAATGCTTCGGATAGAGCTCTTCGACCCCGGGCATCTCCTCATAAACGACGCGTACCGGATGGAAACAGACGGTGAATTCTGGTCGCTCCCGCAGGAAGTCAACCTGGCGTTGGAGCTTGCTGGTATCAGTCCAATAATCGTCACCCTCACAGATTGCCACGTACTCGCCACGGCAGCGTTCCGCGAGGTCGGCGAAATTCTTATTCACTCCGAGATTTTCGGTCCGTAGCACTGCGACGAGATTGGTGTGTTGCGCGGCGTACTCCGCGATGATGTCTGCGGTCCCATCGCTCGAGCAGTCGTCGCCAACGACGAGCTCAAAAGGGAAATTCGTGATTTGACTGAGGATACTGTCGAGAGTCTCACGGATGAACTTAGCCTGATTGTACGTGATGCACAGGACAGAGGCGACCGGTCTGGTCGGCTCCAGACCGTCCTCAATGCCCGGTCGAGACCGGATCCAGGCCGCGAAGGGATTGAGGAACGTGCCATCGAAGCTCTCGTCCGGACCGGCGAAGAAGTCGGAACGTGGGCGCCGTCCGAGCCTGGCACCGTACTTCACGTAGTGCTCGAGGGGTGACAGGTCGGTTAAACCGACATCGGGGTAGCGCATCGCGTACCAGATGTGGTCGAACAGACCGCTGCGATAGATCGTCGAGAAATCTTGCTGCCATTGCTCAAACGCGGGTGTGGACTTGACCAAACCCACCGCGGCCGCCCCTGAACCATCCTGCATTGGTCTGACCTCTCGAGCGTGCGGCAACTAACAGCTCCCCTAGGCCACGAGGAAGGGTGGGTCAACGCAACTTATATGATCTAACCCACCTGGTTAGCGCCACGAATACAAATTTTTCTATCGAAATTCGCTTCTTAACGCAGTCACGCTAAATGATTACCTGACAACCTGATCTCAGAGCGTACTTGGGAGACGCCCTTCCTCGAAGCCGTGGTTGTAATAGTGCTGAGTTGGGTCGGCGCCGGCACCCGCAACATCGCTGTTGCATGCAAGGTAGAATTGGCGGTCGAACAACCCAGAGGCTTCGAGCCATCCTAGCATTGTGTGCTCGGATACGACGGGTGAGCGGTCAGGGACAGCGGATGCGGCCTCTCGATAGAGCTGCGCAAATCGGGCTATCCGGGCGGCGATATCCTTGGCAGCGGGGCGGCGCACCGAGGAGGCGACAACGCTCGACTGCTCACCGGGACGCAGGCGATGGAGGTCTGCCTCGGCAAGGCGGACCAGCCGGGCTAACTCGCCCTGCGCTTCCTGGAGCCTCGCCTGCGTTTCGACGAGTTCGGCGCGCAGCGCCTCAATATCCTCGCTCAAGGTCGGCTCCGTGTCACTCACGACGTCCTACGATTGTCAGTTACGCAGCAGGATCAACCAAATACTAGCGACAGAGCGTATCTGCCGAGTGAGGCGGGGTGATACGATCGGCTCCGGGACCGGTCAACCCTGAGTGCTTCGGCACGCGATCACCGCGGCATCAGCAGGGACACCAATCTGCGCAACGCCAGCGCATCCTGTTCCGCCGGGGCTTGCATGAGGTAGCCGCCCGTGTCCGCGAGATCCGGGGCCGCCGACAGCCAGTATGGAGGCGTCTCCGGTGCGAGAAAGAGGTGGCGGGCAACGGTTTCAATCGGCTGGCCGGTGAACCGGGGGGCGTAGGGCTCGGTGAAGAACCGGAAATAGACCGGCCAGTTCTCCGGCGTGGGCGCCAGCCTGTTGACCGTGTCCCCCGCGGAAATCTGCGTGAGGTAGGTCTTCAGGGCCGCTGATCCCTCACCGTGCATCAGGTTGGCGGTCGATTTGAGAGTGTTGGTTGGATGGGTCCGGTAGTGGAGATGCACCGTCGGAATGAAGACCGGCTCGACATGGATCATGCAGCGGATGAGGAAGTCCCAGTCGTGGCACATGCGGTAGGCCGCGAACGGTCCGACCGTCTCGTAGAGCCCGCGCGAGAAGACGAGGTTGCCGCTCGTCACCGCAATGTTGTGCTGGAGCAGCGCGAAGCCGGCGGTCGGGCAGGCGCCAGCCTGTGCCAGCACATCCCGGTACCAGACGCGGACGGGATCATCATCGCCGAGCCGGGCCCCATCGCCGTCCAGGAAATCGACCCCCGTGAAGGCGACGAAATCCCGCGTGCCGGGCAGCGCATTGAGGATGACCCGGAACTGGTCCGGCGCGTAAGCATCGTCGGAGTTCAGGATGCTGAGCATGTCCCCGCTCGCCCGCGACAGGCCGAGCGCGATCGTCGCATGCGCGCCGCCATTGCGGTCGAGCATTTCGCATCGGATCCGGACCGGTCCGGCGTAGCCGTCGATGGTTCAGCCGAGGACCGACCGCGAGTCGTCGGTTGAGGCATCGTCGACGATGATCAGCTCGTCGACGGGACGGTCCTGGTCCAGCACCGAGCGGATCGCCTGCGCGATGTAGGGCGCGTGGTTGTAGGACGGGATCACAACGGAAATCCGCCGTCCGGGAGACGACCGAGTCGTGCGCCGCAGGAATTGGGCGCGCGCGGACTTGGATACGAACCGCAACATCGCTGCTCAGAACCTATCCACGTTGGCTTTGCGGCGCGGCCTTAGGCGGCATCTAGTTGCGCCTGTAGCAGGGCGATCCGCGGCCGCATCTGCCGCTCGAAGCTGTATTCCCGTAGGATCGCGAGCCGGCCACGCTCACTGAGCCGTCGGAGCGCCTCGCGATCCTCCGCGTAGAACGCGATTTTGGCGGCGATCCCGTCGACGTCACGGGTGATCAGCTCGAACTCCTCGCCGGGCACGAGGGCCGGCGTCCCGTCGAGCCGGCGGTTGAGTTCGAGGGAGTCGGAGAGGAACATCGCCACCCCGCGCAGCCCAGCCTCGACGCAGGAGGTGGTCGGGAACCCGTCGAACGATCCGCGGCCGCCCTCGCTCTCCATCTGGGACAGGTTCGGCGAGATGACGATGTCCATGCCGGGGTAGAAATCCGGGAAGAACGAGGCCGGCTGCACGCCGTGGAAGCGCACCCGCTTGACCTGCGTGAGGCCGAGCAGCTCCGGCGTCCAATCGCCGACAAAGTGCCATTCAAAGCGCGGGTCGTCGGCGTAGCGGCGGACCAGTTCGGTGAACACGTCGCTGCCCTTCTCAACGCCGCGCTCCGTGTAGCGCTGGGCGACGAAGCAGATCCGGATCGTGTCGTCCAGCGGGCGCCCGACCCGCGAGCAGCGGGCGCTGCCGGCGACATCCCAGCAATCGGGCGAGACGGCGCCGAAGATGAAAGCGATCTGGTCCGGATCGCACCAGCCCCGGTCGAGCAGGTAGTTGCGCTGAAAGGTGTGGGTCGTGAGCACTTTGGCGAAGCGGCGGTCGCCGAGAACGCGCCGGAGTTTAGCATCTGAGACGGGGTCGTTCGGCATGAAGCTGCCCCCCGGGTAGAGGGTGAAGACGAAGCGTTCTGCGCGCAGGTCCGGGTTCGAGGCCAGCAAGACGGCGGCGTTGTGCAAAAAAGTCGTGTGCAGCACCTTAGCGCTGAGGTCGTGGCCGGTGTTCAGGGCCCGCACCCGGCCTGTCAGGGTCGGATGGCCTGCCTCGAATTGACGCACCTCGTCGAGGAACGTGCGGCCGGGCTGATAGCGGCCGATATCGTGCAGCGACGAGGCGGCCCGGCTGTCGGGGATCGCGTAAAGGTAGGTGCTCAGCTCGCCATAGCGGAATGCCGAAAAGCGGGACGGAAAGCTCGAATCAAGGAGGAGGAGTCCCGTCCCCGCACCTCGGGTTGAGGTTGGGCGGGGGCGTTCGGTGATCTGCGGATAGACCGCCCAAGCTTGGTTGGCGGCCTGCCAAGCATGCGGAACGAAATCCGGCACGCGGCGGCTCTCGGCATAGAGCCGCTTGGCCTGCAGTCGGTCGCGCTTGAGCAGGTCGTGTAGAGCCTTGGTGTGCGGGCTGGTGTCGCCGAGTTCGAGGGCGAGACGCGCCTGCTCCTCGGACTCGACCAAGCGGCCCCACGTCCGGAAAATCACAGCCAGACGGAAGCGGAACAGAGCCGGGTCCTCATACCCGACCGCCAGAGCGATCTCGTAGGCCGCGGCAGCGGTCCCAAGCCGGCCCAGAGTCTCGGCGTGAAATGCGGCAATGGCGCAGCGGCTGATCAGGCCGGCACCTTCTTGTGCCGCAGCCGCGTGGGCAGCCTCAAGCGCCGCTTCGCGCCGCCCCAACGCCAGCAAAGCCCCAACGCGTATAAGCAGCGCCTGCAGCCCGGTGACCGGGGCACCATCCAGGATCGCCAGGGCCTCGTCGGCCGCGTTGGCATGCAGCCGCTCGGCCGCTGCCTGAACCCGCGCGTACGGGTTTTCCGGATCGTGCGCCAGCACCGCGCCGGTAGCCTCGGCGAGCGCCCGGCCCTCCAGCAGGTTTGGCAGTCGGCCCTCGGCGGCGCCGTAATGGAGGTAGTGGCCGAGCGGATTGACCCCGGCCTCGGCGATATCGGGATAGAGGGTCAAGTAGGTGCGCGTGCTAAACAGCGGCGAAGGATCGCGGCCCTCCGCCACCCCGCGGGCGCAGTAATGCTCGGCTGGGCCGAGGCCGGCCGCGTCGGAGGACGAGACCTGCGCCCGGTAGAAAGCCGCGTCGAACAGGGGGTTGGGGTCGAATTCCGAGAGCCAGCCCTCGGCCGCGTAGGCGGCCGCATCCACGCTGGCCAGGCCGCCGGTGCGACGGGCCACGTAGCCCGCGTCGAACAATCCCGCCAGATCCGGATGCATGCCGTCGTCCGTCCCTCTCGGCGCGCCTGTCGGTTCGGCGCAGGGCGGGCAGCCGTCTAGACCGACGTGCTCAAGTCCCGCCGAGCCTTTGCGCGGCGTGGCTTCTCGCATAGCGGGCCCGGCGTGCCTACCCCGCGGCGGTGCGGATCGCTCGCTGCATCCGAGGACAAAGGCTGATCTGACGAGACCGCTTGCCGGATGGCCTCGAGGGACCGCCGCGCCGGCTCAGGCCGTGCACCTCAGGGCACTGTCGATCTCATTCCCGCAGACGCTCGAAGGCTGCGAATTCTTGAGTCGCCGACCGACCAAGGTTAGGAAGTGTCGTCGGCATCAAGAGGATCAGCGCCACGCGACCGCTTCTGATCTGGCCGAAGACGCGCCCGTAAAAACCCTCGGCGACCCCATAATGCCACGACGCGAGCATCATGCCGAAGATCGCCGCGAAGAGAAGTACGGCGATTTTGAACCATAAGGACAGGCCTTCCGGCGGACGAGCTCAGGTCGCAGGCGCGCTAGCCTCGGGGACGCGCCGCATCACAGGCCATCCAACGAGCTGCAGTTCGACGCCGGGGCAAAGAACATCCGTGGGGCCCTGGCACTGTTCGTTGTCACCTCCAATGAGCAGGCCGCGGAGGCGTGCGAACTTCATTGAACCTGTCGAGCCGTTGCGGGATGAGACCGACCTGTTAAGGGGGTATTAATATTTTGCTTCGACACAGATTTACTGCATCCGCAGCCAATATGACCGGGATAGAAGTGGCGGCGCCAAATGGACGCCGTCCGGGGCGGGTAGGATCTGAGCCGCTCGCACCAGTTTTGTGCGTTCCGAGACATTTGTAGCACAGCCTTGAGTGATTGATTGACCTTGGCCAGAGCCCAGGATTTTGGAAAGACGACGTGCAACCATCCGCATCCGCCGCCTCGAAGCCCTCTCCCGTGAGCTTTCTGTCGGCCATCCGCGGCTGCCGGAGCGCTGTGATCGGGCTGTTCCTGTTCAGCGCTCTGATTAACGTTCTTTACCTCACCGGCTCGTTTTACATGCTCCAGGTTTACGACCGGGTCCTCCCGAGCCGGAGCGTGCCGACCCTGATCGCCCTTTCGGCTTTGGCCGCTGTTCTCTATGGGGGTCAAGCGGCGCTCGACTTTTGCCGCCAGCGCGTGCTCGCGCGCATGGCTCGGTCGTTGGATGAGCATTTAAGTCCGCGGGTGTTTACCCTTGTGACCCGTCTGCCCTTAATGGGGCGGGGGGGCGGCGCGGGCCTGCAGCCCTTGCGCGATCTTGATCAGGTGCGGAGCTTTCTCGCCGGAGGCGGGCCGCTAGCCTTTTTTGATCTGCCCTGGATGCCGTTCTATTTGGCGATCTGCTTCCTATTCCATCCGTTGATCGGACTTGCCGCTTCGGCGGGAGCCGTTGTGCTGGTGCTGTTGACGATCTGCACCGAAGCGTTCACTCGCAGGCCCGTCAAGGCTGCGGCCCTGCACGGGGCGGCGCGCATGAGTCTTGCGGAAGCGAGCCGGCGCAACGCCGAGGTCGTCGTCGCCATGGGCATGGGCGGGCGTTTGAGCGCGCGCTGGAGCGCGGTCAACCAGCAGCATCTGGATGCACACGAACGCGCAGGCGACGTTGCGGGTGGGCTCGGTGGCGCGTCCAAGGTGGCGCGTATGGCCTTGCAATCAGGCGTGCTCGGGCTGGGGGCTTATCTTGTCATCCATGGCGAGGCGAGCAGCGGCATCATCATCGCGGGCTCGATCTTGTCCGCCCGCGCCCTGGCGCCGGTTGAGCTGGTGATCGCGCACTGGAAGGCGTTTGCCGGCGCTCGTCAAAGCTGGGCGCGCTTGCGCGAACTATTCGTGGCCGTGCCCGAGACCGCCGAGCCGCTGCCCTTGCGCCCGCCCGCGTCGACGCTGTCGGTTGAGGCGCTCAGCGTGGTGCCGCCCGGCGATCAGCGGCTTGTGGTCAGGGACCTGTCATTTGCCCTGCAAAGCGGCAGCGCGCTGGGGGTCATCGGCCCGAGCGCGTCGGGCAAGTCGTCGCTGGCGCGAGCCTTAGTGGGCGTGTGGCGGCCGGCGCGCGGCAGTGTGCGGCTCGACGGCGCGGCGCTAGATCAATGGTCGCCCGAAGCTTTGGGTCGGCATGTAGGGTATCTGCCGCAGGATATCGAACTGTTTGACGGCACGATCGGGCAGAACATCGCCCGATTTGAACCCGACGCCGATTCTGAGACGATCATCCGGGCTGCCGAGCAAGCGGGGGTGCATGAGCTGATTGTGCGTCTTCTACAGGGCTATGACACACGCATCGGCGAGGGTGGCATGGCGCTGTCGGGCGGACAACGACAGCGCATCGGCCTAGCTCGGGCCCTGTATGGCGATCCGTTCCTTGTGGTGCTGGACGAGCCCAACTCAAACCTGGACAGCGAAGGCGAACAAGCGCTGACGCAGGCGATCGCGAATGTGCGGGCGCGCAATGGGATTGCGGTGATCGTAGCGCACCGGCCGAGCGCCTTGGCGGCCGTCGATCAGGTGCTTGTGATGGGCGGCGGCGAAGCCAAGGCCTTGGGACCCAAGGAGCAGATCATGCGTCCGGCCGCGCAGGCGGTGGCGCCGGCGGGCATGCCGGCGCCGGGTGGGCCTGTGCGTCCCGCAGCCGCGGCGGCCGGAGCGGTCTGATCACCATGCAACCCAACAGCAAAACCTATCGCTCGATGCGCCGCTCGCTGCTGGGCGGGGCGGCGGTCGCCGGCCTTTTGGCTTTTGGGATCGGGGGCTGGGCGGCGACCGCGGAGCTGTCCGGTGCAGTGATCGCGCCTGGATCGCTGGTTGTGGACTCGAACGTGAAGAAGGTTCAGCACCCGACCGGCGGCGTGGTGAGCGAAATCAAGGTCCGCGAGGGCGATCCCGTCAAAGCCGGCGACGTGGTGGTGCGCCTCGACGACACGCAAACCCGCGCCAATCTGGCGATTGTCACAAAAAGCTTGGACGAACTCGCGGCCAAGCAGGCCCGCGACGAAGCCGAGCAGGACGGAACCGAGCGGATCGTGTTTCCGGCCGATCTTTTGGCGCGAACAAAGGATCCCGAGGTGGCCCGGGTCGTCCAGGGCGAACAAAAACTGTTTGAAATCCGCCGCGCGGCGCGGGACGGCCAGAGCGCGCAGTTCAGGGAGCGTATCGCTCAGCTCCGCGAACAAATCTCGGGCCTCACCGACCAGCTGGCGGCCAAGAAGCGCGAACTCGCGCTCGTGTTCGAGGAGCTGAAGGGCGTTCGCGAGCTTTGGCAGAAGAATCTAATCCAGATCGGGCGAATGACGGCTTTGGAACGCGATGCGGCCCGGATCGAGGGTGAGCGGGGCACGCTTGTGTCCACCATCGCTCAAACCAAAGGCAGGATCAGTGAAACTGAGCTCCAGATCCTTCAGATCGACCAGGACCTACGAACGGAGGTCGGCAAGGACCTGGCCGAGATCCGGGCCAAAACCTCGGAGCTGGTTGAAAAAAAGGTAGCGGCCGAAGATCAGCTCAAGCGCGTGGACATCCGCGCGCCCCAGAGCGGAAAGGTGCATCAGCTCAACGTTCACACCGTGGGGGGCGTAATCACGCCAGGGGCTGAGCCGATTATGCTGATCGTGCCAGAAGCGGATGCACTCACGGTTGAAGCCAAGATCCAGCCGCAAGACATCGACCAGGTGCGGATCGGGCAAAAGGCGGTGCTGCGCTTTTCCGCTTTCAATCAGCGCACCACGCCGGAGCTGACCGGCGAAGTGAGCCGGGTCTCGGCCGATGTCAGCCAGGACGCCAAGTCGGGAGCGGCGTTCTATACGATCCGCATGAGCGTGCCAGCGTCGGAACTCGACCGTCTCAAAGGACTGAAGCTTGTGCCCGGCATGCCGGTGGAGACCTTCATCCAAACCGGCGACCGCACCGCCATCTCATACCTGACCAAGCCGTTGCAGGATCAGGTCGCGAAAGCGTGGCGGGAGAAATGAGCGCCTCGGCGGGGCTTAATGCTTCACGCCGGGATGAGCACAGCCTGCGCAAGAACAACTGGGCCGAGAACTCCCACCAGCCGGTGCAGTGGCGCGAACGGAAGATGCAACGTTTCAGATCGGCTCGATCAGCCCAGCGCTTTCTCTCATCCCATGCCGCCATCCACAACACCTTCAACCTTCAGCGCCACCTCGTGTCCTGCCGCACGCTTCGAACCTTTCGGGCCGAGCGATGCAAGCCTAGCAAGTCGAGACCGCAGCGGCGTGAGTGGGTGATGGCTTTGAACCGCGGCGATTCGTTCCGACCATGACGGCCCTGCCTCCACAGGGCCGTCTAGCTTGGTTTGCGCTCACACCAGGTGGAATTCGGACGCGGTTAACTGAGCCTTGGTGACCCCTTGCAGCGTCACCGAGTTGATGGCGTCCAGAACAATGGTGACGTTTCCGTTCACGTCCGTGGCGTGGTTCAGGATGTCCGCCGGGCTGGAGAATAAGGTGTGATCAAACCACAGCCCGTCCTGCTTCACGTCTAACCCTGAAATCACGTCCTTGCCAAAGTTGGTGTGGAACACGAAGTTATCCACGCCCATGCTGGCCACGAACTTGTCAGTGCCGGTCGAGCCTACATCGATCGCGTTGGGAATGCTTGCGACCCCGATCTGGCCGTCGCTGTTCAGATCCTGCGCGAAGCTCTTTTCCAGCTTGAGCAGGGACGGGTCCGAACCCGACACCGTACCGACGGCGTATCCGGTGAAGTTGCCGTTCGCGTCGGTGTTCCACACCGTGTACTGGTCCGCGCCCGTCACCTTCCAGGCCACCTGGTAGCCGGTGGCCGTCTTTTCCGCGCCCATCGGGGTCCAGCCAGCGAACTGACCCGTGGTCACGTCGGA
>NZ_JAKSYN010000227.1:0-309922 GCF_022829565.1 Methylobacterium sp. J-001 | reverse complement strand
GTACTAGCG
Organism: Methylobacterium sp. J-001; assembly: GCF_022829565.1. Lineage (NCBI taxonomy): Bacteria > Pseudomonadati > Pseudomonadota > Alphaproteobacteria > Hyphomicrobiales > Methylobacteriaceae > Methylobacterium > Methylobacterium sp. J-001. The sequence goes on along the minus strand of NZ_JAKSYN010000227.1, from coordinate 309,913 downwards.
GAGGAAACGGTATGGAGAGCCCCGAGGGCGACACTGTAACGGTCCGGACCGCGAGTGATGCCGCCCGGCGTGTCGCTTCGGGCGCGGGGCCGGCCGGGTTCCACACGCCCGTCACCGCCTTCGGACCGGATTTTATTTTGGAGTTTCCGAACGTCGTGTGGACGGATCTCTGATCCTCCCGTCATTGCGAGCGCAGCAAAGCAACCCAGGGCTGCGCGCGATCTCCAAATGTGGCGTGTCCCTAGGTTGCTTCGCTGCGCTCGCAATGACGGGGAGCGGCGTTCGAAGGCATCAAACGCTGCGCGATCGCAACGGGCTCACACGGTCGCGCCGAGCTGCCACGGCGCGAATTCCGACGAACCGAAATCGAACTGCTCGCTCTTGGTCCGCTCGCCGCTCGCCACCCGCAGGATCAGCTCGAAGATCCGTTGGCCCGCCTGCTCGACCGTCTCCTCAGCGTCGAGGATGGTGCCGCAATTGACGTCCATGTCTTCCTCCAGCCGCCGGTACATCGCCGAGTTTGTGGCGATCTTGATCGACGGCGACGGCTTGCAGCCGAAGACGCTGCCGCGCCCGGTGGTGAAGCACACGAGGTTCGCCCCGCCGGCTACCTGCCCGGTCGCCGAGACCGGGTCGTAGCCGGGGGTGTCCATGAACACGAAGCCCTTGGCGGTCACCGGGTCGGCATAGCGCACCACGTCGACCAGGTTGGTGCTGCCGGCCTTGGCCATGGCGCCGAGCGATTTCTCCAGGATCGTGGTCAGGCCGCCGGCCTTGTTGCCCGGCGACGGGTTGGCGTCGATCTCCGAGCCCTCCCGGCGGGTATACGCCTCCCACCAGCGCATGAGATCGACGAGCTTCTGACCGACCTGGGGGCTCACCGCGCGCCGGGTGAACAGGTGCTCGGCCCCGTAGGTCTCGGTGGTCTCGGACAGGATCACGGTGCCGCCGTTCTCGACCACGCGGTCGCTGGCGATCCCCAACGCCGGGTTGGCCGAGACCCCGGAATAGCCGTCCGAGCCGCCGCATTGCAGGGCAACGATCAGCTCGCTCGCCGGCACGGTCTCCCGGCACACCCCGTTGGCCTCGGCCAGGATGCCGGTGACGAAGTCGATGCCGGCCTCGACCGTCTTGCGAGTGCCCCCCAGCGTCTGGATGTTCATGCTGCGGATCCGGTCGCCCAGGCCCTGCTCTTCCAGGAAAGCGCCGATCTGGTTCACCTCGCAGCCGAGCCCGATCATCACGATGTGCGAGAAGTTGACGTGCCGGGCATAGCCCGCGAGCGTCCGGCGCAGGAGCTTCAGCGGCTCGCCCATCGCCATGCCGCAGCCGGTCTTGTGGGTCAGCGCAACGACGCCGTCGACATTCGGATAGGGGGCCAGCGGATCCAGGCCGAGGATCGGGTGGCGCCGGAACGCGTCGGCGATCAGGTCGGCGACATGGGCGCTGCAATTCACCGAGGTGAGGATGCCGACATAGTTGCGCGTCGCCACGCGCCCGTCCGGTCGGCGGATGCCCTGGAAGGTCGCCGGCGGCGTGATCAGCCGGGTCGGGCGGGCATCGACCCCGAAGGCGTAGTCGCGGGCGAACTCGCCCATGCCGAGATTGTGGACATGGACGTGCCGGCCGGCGGCGATGTCCTCTTTGGCGAAGCCGATGATCTGGCCGTACTTCGTCACGGCCTCACCGGACAGATGCGGGCGGACCGCCACCTTGTGCCCGGGCGGAATCCGTTCGGCGGCTGTGACGCCCGGGGTCACCGGCATGCCCGGCTCGATGGCGGTCCGGGCGACCACCACGCCGTCGTCCGGGCGCAGGGTGATGACGGGATAGGCGGACAGCGCGTCGGCCGTGATCGGCATCGTCATTCCTCCCTGGGCCGCGCCTCGCCGGGCACGTGCCCGAGGAGCCTACCGCGCCGATACGCAGGGCGCGAGCAGCGCGGGTGACGCTGAAGGCCGGATGTCGGCGGCCGGGGTCAGGAGATCTCGCGGACCAGCTTGGCGATCAGCGCCCGGCCGAAAGCCTCGAAGCCCTCGGCCGCCATGACGAACGCGCCCTCGCCGCCGATCACGGTCTCCCGGTAATAGGCAGCCAAGCCGCCCACGGGATTGGTGTGGTCCCTCAGGAACGCCGGCATGCCCGCCGGATCGGTGAGGATGACGATGCCGTTGACGGTGGTGCCGGCGGTCACGGCCGCGTCCCGGGCCTCGGCGATCGACCGGCCCGAATTGCTGGTGCCGTCCCCCGAGATGTCGATGACCGTCCGGTCGGCGCGGTAGGGCGATCGCTCCAGCAGCATGGAGGCGAAGCCGATCGCCGACCCGATGGCGGTCCGGCCGTAGAAGGGGCGCGACACCGCGGCGAGCCTTTTCGCGAAGGCGATCGCGTTGGCGGCCGTTCCGATGACCATCCAATCGACCGCGACCTGCTGCTCCCCCGGGCCTGCCCAATCGAACAGCGCGACCGCGATACGCCCATGAGGGCCCTCGGCGATCGCCCGCAGGACGCGCGGATCGCCGAAGGCTTCGGCATAGCCACGCCGCTCCAGGTCGAAGCGCGCCTCGCTGATGCTCAGCGAGACATCGACGGCGAGCACGAGGAGGACATCGACCGCGAGGTCGGCCGCTTCAGAACGGCGACCCGCCAGGGACGCGGCGGCGAGCATTCCCGAGAGCAGGTGGCGTCGCCGCATGGCCGACACTCAATGACGGGCGTCCACACGGTTCGGCGGACGGGCCCATGCGTGCAACGAGCCTGCCGCCCGGGCGGTTCGATGCCGCCTTCGGTCGCAGCGCGTACCGGCCGCGCCACGCTATCTGCGGTCGGGAAGCGACGCACCGGGCGCCGCGCAGGTCGAAAGCTTTCCCTAGACGATGCGTATGTTTCATTGGATCGGTCACATCATCAAGACCGTCATCATCACCGGCGTGATCGGCAGCGTCGCGCTGTTCAGCAGCCTGCTCGACGCGATGATCGGCCTGGTCGGCCGATGCTCCGACCGCCTGGACGCCAAGCTCGGCAAGTTGGCGCAGGCGTCGAACGAGCGTCATCGCCGGGAGGGCCGGCGGCAGGTGGATCCGATCACCTTGGACTGAGCCGAACGCCCTACAGGCCCGGCCCCTTGGCCGCCCCCAGAATGCGGCCGGGTCTGCCCTCCGTGGCGCCCTGGACCAGGATCACCCAGCTGTCGGCGTCGGCAATCTCCGCCATCGTGCAGGGCACGTCGAAGCGGGTCGACTGGCCCGTCCAGGGACCGAGGCGCTGCAGGCCGCGCACCACATTGACGTAGGTGGCGGTCCGGCCGCCATTCTCACCGGCCAGGATCGCGATGGCCCGGCTGCGCAGAACGGGCACCAGCCAGACATCGCCACGCGTCTCGGGCCTGGCATCCGCAGCGGCACCGACCTCGACCGTGATGCGGTCGCCGTGAATCTCGCCGCGGACCGGGATCGGCAATCCGCCGCGCTGCGTCCCCTCGCGCATCAGCCGCTCGAGAGCGATGCGGTCCGAGCCCACCGCGAAGCCGCTGCCGTCGACCACGACCTGCGGCGTGAACACCTGGCGGACGCCGTGCGCCCGCGCATAGGCGCGCTGGCGATCGGTCAGCGGCCGCAAGGCCAGGGTGTCCTTCCAGCCGAGATAATCCCAGTAGGTCACCGGCAGGGTGAGCGCGACCACGCCGGGCTGACGGGCGAGGTCGCGGATGACCGGGTCGGCACTCCGGCAGGCGCCGCAGCCCTGGCTGGTGAACATCTCCACCACGGCGCGGACCGGCTCCGCCCGCGCCTGAGCGGTGGCCGAGACCACGCAGAGCAGCGCGGCCGCGCACAGCGCACGGATCTCGCCGGTCTGGGTACGGGCGCGGGGCCGAAGGATCATGGTGCCATCAGAGCGTCTGGGATGCCGTCTGGGAAATCACGTTGGCTTGAGTATTTTCTACCATTGGTTGCGACGTCGTCCGAGCATTCCGCGCTTTCGGCAACATGTCCGGTCTCCAGCGGCGATGCATCCACAGCCATTGGCCTGGATTCTCGCGGACCCAACCCTCGACCACACTTGTCATCGCCTGCATCGCGCCGGCGACATCGATCACGCCGTCGGCGTTGCGCGGCAGGTCCAGGGGGGGCGTGAGTTCCAGGCGGAATCGGCCCTCGGGCAGGCGGATGACGCGGACGCCGTGCACCGGGCAATCGTAGTGCCGGGCGAGCTTGGCCAGAAGCGGGTTGGCCAGGCACGGCCGGCCCATGAAGTCGACCACCACGCCCCGGGTAAAATGCTGGTCGATCAATTGCCCGAGATGGCCGCCATTCTCGACCACGTCGCGCATGGCGAAGACGGCCCCCGGGGTGGAGGCGGCGAGGCCACCCATGGAGCGGCGGCGGACCTCCTGCACGAGGCGTGCAGCCGCCGGGTTGTTCGGCGGCCGGAACACGGCGGTCGCGTCGAGGCCGAACCGTGCGGCGCAGATCGCGGGAAGCTCCCAGTTCCCCAGATGCGCGGAGAAGATCAGGCCCGGCTGGCCATCATCGCGCAAAGCGGCGAAGTGGTCGATTCCCGCGACCTCCGTGCGCATCGGGCCGGTGGCGTCGGGATCGAAGTCGAACAGCGTATCGAGATGAGCGTACTCGGCGCCGGTCCGCCCGAGGTTGTCCCAGGCCTCGAGGGCGATCCGCTTCCGTTCCGCCTCCGGCATGTCCGGGAAGGCAGCGCGCAGGTTCGCCATGGCGGTCCGATGCGCCGGCAACAGCGGCCCGACATTCCGCAGGAGGGCGGCGCCGAGCGCCGTCGAACGATCCGGCCCGAGGGCGCGCGCCAGCCAGACCAGTCCGCGGATCAGCGGGATCATGGCAAAGCCCGCCAGGCGCGGAAAGGACCGTCGAAGGATGAGGGCGAGGCGCAGCACGTTGGATTCCCGGGCACGAAGCGGGCAGACCCGGCAATTCGCGTGAAAGGCGAAGCTTAACCGATCTTTCCCGCAGTGCGATAGCGCATCGTCCGGAAAGGTGGCCGCCGGCCCCCGGGACGATACGCGGCAAGGCTCAGAGGCCGACGAGGATCTTCCCGAAGACCTTGCGGGATTCAAGCCGTTCCAGCCCCTGCGCGAAGTCGCCGAGGGGGTAGACGGTATCCACGACCGGGCGAATGCCCTGGGTCATCTTGTCGAGGGCCTGCGCGATATTGGCGAGCGAGCAGCCGAACGAGCCGGTGATGCGGTATTGCTGCTGGAACAGCTGCATCAGGTTCATGGTGGCCGAGACGCCGGAGGTCGAGCCGCAGGTCACCAGCCGCCCGCCGCGCTTCAGGCAGAGCAGCGAGCCGTTCCAGGTGTCGGCGCCGACATGCTCGAACACGACGTCGACGCCCTTGCGCTTGGTCAGCCGCCGGACCTCGCCCTCGAACCGCTCGGTCCGGTAATTGATGACGTGGTCGGCGCCGAGTTCCGCCGCCTTGCGGCCTTTCTCGTCGTCGCCGACCGTCGTGTAGACGGTGCAGCCGATCGCCTTCGCCATGCGGATGGCGGCGGTGCCGATACCGGACCCGCCGGCATGGACCAGCACGCTTTCGCCGGGCTCCAGCCGGGCATTGTCGAACAGCATGTGCTGGACCGTGCCAAAGGCGATGCCAGCGCAGGCTGCGTCGGTGTCGCTGACCCGGTCCGGGACTTTCACCACGAGACGGGCGGGCATGTTGACCAGTTCGCGGGCGAAGCCGTCGATGTGGAAGCCCATGACCCCGGACACGTCCTCGCAGAGGTTGTCGCGGCCCTCGCGGCAGGCGCGACACTGCCCGCAGGTCATCGCCCCGTAGGGAACGACCGGGTCGCCGACGGCCACGTTCGTGACATCGGCGCCGACCGACTCGACCATCCCCGCCGCCTCGGCTCCGACGATCAGCGGCATATTGCGCTTGGCGAAGGCCATGCCGCGAAAGCCCCAGACGTCGATGAAGTTGAGGCCGACCGCGCGGATGCGGATCTGCACCTCGCCCGGACCCGGGGCGGCTGGTGCCTCGACCTCGGTGAGGCGCAGGTCGCGGTCGCCGAATAGCTGGAGGGCTTTCATGCTGTCTTTCGTCATTCCGGCGCCAGATAGCGCCGCCGCGCCCAGCCGACGACACGTCCCGCCTTGACCCGGCACCAGGTCGTCCGGCTCGGCGTATCGTTGGTGCAGCCGAAGACCAGAGCCTTGGAACGGATCTCGCCGACTTGCTCGGCCGCAGCATCCGGTTCGGCGCGGATCGAGAGGGGCTCGCCGGGGGGCAGCCCCGAAATCCGGTAGGCTTCCGGTTCGGCGCTGGCGCAGCACGGGACAAGGGGCGCCGCGAGGCACAATCCGGCGAGAACAATCAGTCGGGCGCGCATCGGCGGGTCGCTCAAGCAGGGCGCGGGTGAGGGGAAGTCAGGTCTTCGGACTTATCACGGCAGCCGCGAGAGGCGTGAGCCTGCGACGGAGACACGCAAACACAAAAGAAATCAGGTGCGGTGGACGCCCATCATGGCCGTCAGGCCGCCGTCGACGGGAAGCACCGCCCCGGTGATGTACGTGGCCCCATCGCCCATCAGGAAAGCGGCGAGCGCGGCGACATCCTCCGGCTGGGCGAACCGGCCGGCGGGGATCTGGCGCTCCATCCCGGCCCGGTGGGCGGCGTAGCGCGCCATCATGGCGGTGTCGACGAAGCCCGGGGCGATGACGTTGACCGTGACTCCGCGCTTGGCGGTCTCGACCGCGAGGGTCCGGCAATAGGCGATCAGCGCGCCCTTGGTGGCCGCGTAGGCGGCGTTGCCGGCATTGCCGCGGAGCGCAGCCACGGAGCCGATCGCGATGATGCGGCCCGTCCGCGCCTGGGTCATCGGGCGGACCAGCGCCTTGGTCAGCCGGGTCAGCGCGAAGAAATTGATCTGCATGGCCGTCTCGGCCCGGTCCTGGTCGAACATGGCGGCAAGCGCGTCGCTCGGCTGGCCGGCATTGTGGACGAGGCCGTGATAGCTGGCATTCTCGGCGGCGTCGCAGAAGACGTTGAGGGCGGCCTTGTCGGCGAGGTCCAGGGCATGCCCGATGAAGGCCCGATCCGGATACGCTGCGCGCAGGTCGGCAAGCAGCCCTTCTGCCGCCTCTATCGACGAGCGATAGGTGAAGTCGACGGCGAAGCCCGAACCCGCCAGCGCGCGGACGATCGCCGCGCCGACGCCCGAGGCTCCACCGGTGACGAGGACGCGGCGGGCGGCGCTCACGCCGGCTCCGCCCCGAACACCAGGCAGGTGTTCTGACCACCGAAACCAAACGAGTTCGACAGCACGGTGCGCACCGGCAGGTCCCGGGCGGTCTCGACGACGTCGAGGCCGAGCGCCGGGTCCGGCACCCGGTGGTTGATGGTCGGCGGGATGCGACCGTTCCGGATCGTCAGCAGCGATACCGCCGCCTCGATGGCGCCGGCCGCCGTCAGCGTGTGACCGATCATCGACTTGTTCGAGGTGACCGGCAGGGATGGCACACGGTCGCCGAACACTGCGGCGAGCCCCAGGGCCTCCATCTTGTCGTTCTCCGGGGTCGAAGTGCCGTGGGCGTTGATCGTGTCGATCGCGTCGGGGCCCAGCCCGGCATCGTCCAGGCTGGCGCGGATCGCCGCGATGACCGGCGCCCCATCCGGGCTGGATCGGGTGCGGTGGAAACCGTCACCTTTCTCGCCACAGCCGAGCACGTAGCCGAGGATCTTCGCGCCCCGACCGACCGCGGCCTCGGCCTCCTCGAGGACCAGGGCGGCCGCACCCTCGCCCATCACGAAGCCGTCCCGATTCTTCGAGAACGGCTTCGAGGCTTCTTCCGGCACGTCGTTGCGGGTGGAGAGCGCGGAGAGCAGCGAGAATCGAATCAGCGATTCCGGGTTCACCGAGCCGTCGGTGCCGATGCAGAGCGCCGCGGCGGCCTCGCCCCGGCGGATCGCCTCGACGCCGAGCTGGATCGCGGTGGCGCCGGAGGAGCAGGCGGTGGACAGCGAGATCGGCGAGCCCTTGGTGCCGAACCTTTCGGCGATCCGGTCGGCCACGGTGCCGAAAATGAACAGGTCGTGCCAGGCATCGAACCGCCGGGTCGCCGCGGCCCGGAGCAGGCCGGCGTAATCGACGTCACCCTCGCCGCCTGCGGCCTCGGCCAGGGCCTGGCGCTGCGGCCATTCCATCTCCACCGGCGGAACCGCGATGAACAGCGCCCCCGGGAAATCGCTCTTCGTACCGATGCCGGCCTGCGCCACCGCCTCCGCGGCAGCCTCCGCGGCGAAGCGCTCGGACAGGAGCGGCGCAACCAGCGGTTCCGTGTTCAGAAAATCGACCGTGCCGGCGATCCGGGTGCGAAGGCCCTCGGTCGAGAACCGCGCGATGGCGTGGATGCCGGATCGGCCGGCGCTCATCGCCGTCCAGGTATCGGCCTGACCTTGTCCGAGGGAGGAGACGACGCCGATGCCCGTCACCGCGATCAGCGGCCGGCCCCGGGCGTCGCGATAGGATCGTGCGCTCATAGCGCGTCTGTACGGGATTTTTTTTGCTGGCGTCCACCCGGTCCACGGGGCGCAGGTCAGACCCGGCTCCGGGCCCCGAACCCGTTGATCGTCGCAAACAGCACCCGGGCCCCGGTCTCGATATCCGGCAGGCTCGCGAATTCCGCCGGGTTATGGCTGATGCCGTTCCGGCAGCGTACGAACACCATGGCGATCGGCGCGACGGCCGCCACGGCCATGCCGTCATGGCCGGCTCCGCTCGGCAGGGCGAGGATAGGCAGGCCTTCGGCGGTGACGGCGTCGCGGATCAGCGCGGTCAACACAGGATCGCACGGCACCGCCTCGGCCTCGTGCAGCAGGCGGATACCGAGATCGAGGTGCCGACGATCCGCAACGCTCTTGCAGGCCGCCCGGATGTCGGCCAGCGCGGCGCGGCGCCGGGCATCGTCGGGGGCGCGAAGGTCGAGGGAGAAGCGCGTCAGCCCAGGGATCGTGTTCACCGCGCCGGGAAGAGCCTCGATGCGGCCAACGGTGCCGACCAAATGCGCCTCGCCGCTGCAGCGCGCTTCGACTGCCAGCACGCATTCGGCTGCGCCCGCCAGGGCATCCCGCCGCGCGCTCATGGCGACGGTGCCGGCATGGCCGGCCTCGCCGGTCAGGGTGAATTCCAGCCGGCTGGCTCCGGAGATCGCCGTGACGACGCCCACCGGCAGATCGGCCGTCTCGAGCATCGGCCCCTGTTCGATATGCAGTTCGAGGTAGCCCAAGATTTCGTCCGGACGGCGCGCCGCGGTGGCGATCGTGCTGGGATCGAGCCCGTAATCCCGCATCGCGGCGGCCAGCGTGGTGCCGTCCGCGTCCGCGGCGTCGAGCAAAGCCGGATCGAGATGCCCCGCGAAGGCCCGGCTGCCGGTCAGGGTCGCCGGGAAGCGCACCCCCTCCTCATCGGCGAAGGCCACGACCTCCAGGGCGTGCGGGAGACGGATCCCGTCGCGGGCCAGCGCCTCGACGCAGGCGATCCCGGTGATGACGCCCAACGGCCCGTCGTACCGGCCGGCATTCCGGACCGTGTCGAGATGCGAGCCGACGACGAGGGCCGGACCGCCGGGCTCCGGCCCTTCGATCCGGCCGATCAGGTTGCCGATGGCGTCCTGGCGCACGGTCATGCCCGCCTCGCGCATCCAGCCCGCCACCAGCACCTCGGCCCGCGCCTGCTCCGGCGTCAGATAGAGGCGGGTGATGGCACCGGGCTCCGCGGTGATCGCCGCCAACGCGTCGAGGCGCTCCTGGATGCCCGGGGCGAAGATCATCGCGCGGGCTGTTCCGCCCGGGGCGCGTTGGCGAGGCGCAGCACGGTCTGCAGCAGGACGTCGGCCCCGGCCGCACAATCGCCCGGGGTGGCGGATTCGGATTCGTTGTGGCTCACGCCGTCCTTGCACGGCACGAAGATCATCGCGGTCGGGACCGTGGCGGCGAGGTTGCAGGCATCGTGCCCGGCCCCCGAGATGATCCGGCGCCGGGCATGCCCGAGGCTTTCGGCGGCCTCATCCACCGCCGCCACGATGGCGGGATCGAACGGCACCGGCTCCTTGCGCCAGATCCGGGTGAGCGCGATCTCCAGCCGGCGGCGCTCGGCGATCTCGGTCGCCGCTTCCTTTAGGCTCGCCTCCATGGCGTCGAGCGTCGACGAGCTGGGATCGCGTACGTCGACCGTGAAGGCGACGCGGCCCGGCACGACGTTGCGGGACGGCGCCAGGATCTGGGCCTCGCCGATCGTCGCGACGGCGGACGGCGCGTGCCCCACGGCGATCCGCTCGGCCGCAAGGGCGAATTCGGATAATGCCAGCAGCGCGTCCCGGCGGCGCGGCATCGGCGTCGTACCGGCATGGCTCTCGAAGCCGGTGATCAGCCCGTCGAACCACATGATGCCCTGGCCGCCTTCCACCACGCCGATGGTCTTGCCCTCGGCCTCCAGGATCGGGCCCTGCTCGATATGCAGCTCGACGAAGGCGCCGATCTTGCGCGCGCCGACATCCTCGGCCCCGCGATAGCCGATCGCATCGAGCGCCTCGGCGACGGTGATGCCGGCGGCGTCGCGCTTGGCGAGGATCTCCGCCGTGGTGAATTCGCCCGCATAGGCGGCCGAGGCCATCATGGCGGGGGCGAAGCGCGAGCCCTCCTCGTTGGTCCAGTTGACCACCATCAGGGGCGCCTCGGTCTCGAGGCCGGCATCGTTCAGGCTGCGCATCACCTCGAGCCCGGCCAGCACGCCGAGCACGCCATCGAACTTGCCGCCCGTCGGCTGGGTGTCGAGATGCGAGCCGAAGGCCACGGGTTTGCGGCTCATGTCGCGGCCCGGCCGGAGAGCGTACTGGGTGCCCAGCGCGTCGACCGAGACCGTGAGCCCCGCCGCCTCGCAGGCCTCCCGGAACCAGTCGCGGACCCGGCCATCCTCGGCCGACAGGGTCAGCCGGTTGATGCCGCCGGCCGGGGTGCCGCCGAACGCGGCCGTCTCCAGGATCGTGGCCCAGAGCCGCGCACCGTTGGCGCGCAGGTTATGGGTCTTGCTCGGGTTGGTTTCGGCCATGGCGGGTCCTCTCACGGCGCGGCGCCGTGCGACAAGAGTGTCCATCACCGTTATCGGGTGATGCGCCGGCCGGGAGCAACGGTGATGCCAGTCGGTCCGGTCAGGCGGGCGGCCGCCGCACCGGATTGGCGCGCAGCAGCCCATCGCCGTCGACCTGCAAGGCGACGGCGATCTCCCCGAGAGCCGTGGCCTCGATGCCGCTGATCCCGTCCTGGTCGGCCACGTCGGCGGCGATCAGGAAGACGTTCTCGCGCTGGCTCACGGGCCGCTCGGCGATGGACGCGACGTGGCGCAGATTCTCGGCGCGGCCGAGGCGCGTGCGCGCCCGGGCGATACCCTCGTACAGCTCCGTTTCCAGCATCAGGGCGTCGTAGCCCTTCTCCAGGACCGGATCGGCGCGCAGGCCGTGGAGGGCCGCATCGAATTCCTCGCCGGCCACCTCGCCGTCGGCCACGATCACGTTGGCCGAGGCCGAGACGGCGGCGAGCATCAGGGCCTTGTCACCCGCATAGGCTGTCACGGTACGGCCGACACGGCCGAAAATATCGCTCAGAAGGCTCATGCCGAATATTCGAGGTGTCCGCCGGAGCGCGAGGGATAGCAGACCTTCGGGCGGAAGAAAGGTGCCGGGGACCAACCCGTCAACGCGACGCGGGTTTAACCCGAAGCCGAATTTCCGGACGTGCCGCGATCCAGAAATTCTCCGGCAACACGCATATGTGAATCACGCATTCAACCGCGTCCCCAGCGCGGTCCGACGGATCCCGGGCTCGCCAATCCCCCCCTCGGGCGGGCCCGGTTCCTGTCTAACGCCGTCGGGACGGTGCGCGGGTGGCCCCAACCGCGTCGCCTGTTCCGGCGGCGGTCTCTCGGGCGAGATGATCCACCACCGCCGACAGCGCCTCGCGTTCCCGAGCGCCGCGCTTGCGGGCCGCCGAGAAGACCGCGAGCTGACGGTCGGCGCTCGACCCCTCCGCCGCAACGGTCCGGGCCCGCGCGCAGACCTCGCTGCAGCCGAGGGCGTCGGCATCCTCGGCCGTCTCCATGAGAAGCGTCTCGACCAACTCGGTCATCGGCACCGCCTGCTCCCGGGCCTCGTCGATCAGCGTGGCCTGCACGCCATCACGCTCGGCGCGCCACAGGTTCTCCCGGATGAAGCCCCGCGAGGCGGCGGTCAGCCCGGCATTGAGCGTTCGGTCCCGGACGACCCGGCGCACCAGGCACCGGAACAGGTTGGCGATGCAGATCGCGTCGTCCAGGCGCGTGCAGCTGTCGGCCACGCGCAATTCGAGCGTGGGGTATTTCAGCGACGGACGCAGCTGCCACCACAGGAAGGTCGCATCGGCAATGGCGCCGCTGCGGGTCATCACGTCCACGTAACGGTCATAGTCGGCCGGGTCGGCGAACAGCTCGGGCAGGCCGGTGCGGGGCAGCTCAGCGTAGGCCCGGGTCCGGTAGCCGGCCATACCGGTCCGCTCGCCCTGCCAGAAGGGCGACGACGCCGAAAGCGCGAGCAGCACCGGCAGGAACGGCAGCAGTCGCCCCATGAGGTCGATGCGCTTGCCGGGATCCGGCACCTCGACATGAACGTGCAAGCCACAGACGAGATTGCGCTGCCCGACCATTCGCAGGTCGGCCATGATGCCGTGATAGCGCGCCTTGTCGGTTGCGCTCTGGTCGCGCCACCGGGCGGTGGGATGCGTCCCGGCGGCAAAGGGCAGGATGCCGCGTTCAGAACCGATTTCGGAGAGGCCTTCGCGCAGCCCTGAGAGATGTGCCCGCGCCTCGGCGATGTCGGCAGTCGGGGGCGACGCGATCTCGATCTGGCTCTGCAGTTGCTCGCGCTCCGCCGTGTCGAGCCGGGCCTTGACGGCCGCATGGAACGCTTTCAGCCCGGCGCGCGGCGAGCCGCGGGTACGGGCATCGGCCAGGAAGAACTCTTCCTCGATCCCGAATCGGTAGGCATGGGCCATCCGCGCTCCTCACCCGGTCTTCCGGCGAATGGCCGGATCCCGGTCGGTGGCGCGTCGCGAGATCCGTGCCGGATCGTGGTCACCCGGTACGGATCCGTTTCCGCCGATAGCAGCCCGGCTGGGGCAGCCTCAGCGCCAGAACGGCTTGACGTCGAGCAGTTCGGCCCGCGCCTCGGCGGCCGCAACGAGCAGCTCCCGGGTGCCCTCGTCGTCCGGACCCGGCATCGGCGGACCGCCGAGGCTCTCCATCATCGACCGCGCGGTTTCCAGATCGTTCAGCGTGCCGAGATGGTCCTGCAGGTCCGAGAGCGCGGCGCCGAATGTGTCCTGGCGGCGGCGAGCCTTCTTCTTCGTGTACAGCCCGGCGAAGAACTCTGCGCCGTAACGGAGCTTCTTCGCGGCGATCCGAGCGCGATGGCGGGTATGCGGGTCGAGCTTCTTCAGGCCGCGGCCGCGCTTCTTCAGGCGATCGCGGGCCCGATCGAGAACCTGCGCAGCGAAGGCTCGCCCATCCTCCGCGGCGGGGTCCTGCGTCGCCCAGGCTCCAGCCTCGATCCAACCGGCGACGTCGATGATCAGCCCGCGCCATTGCGGGCTTTCCAGGATCGCCAGCACGCCCTCGTAGGCCTTGGCGCGCTCGGCCTCGGCCAGCTCACGCACGGCGACGAGATCCGCGTCGTCCGGTCGCTGCTTGGCGAGGCTCGGCAGGGTGTCGCCGAGGAACACGTCGAGGTTGCGGGCGTGTCCGAAGGGTTCGGTGACGCGCTTTATCTCGTCCCCGAAGCTGACAGCCCGCGGATCGCCGTCCAGCATCGGGGCGAACAGCGACAGGGCCGAGCGCAGCCGCCGCAGCGACACGCGCATCTGATGCAGAGCCTCGGGCGCGTGGCTCGCCAGGAAGGCCGTCTCGTTCAGGCGCAGATGGCGCAGGCAGGCGCGGGCGACCCGGCGAAACACCTCGCCGGCGCTTGCCTCCTCGGGCAGCTCGACCGGCTCGGCCTTGACCACGGTCGGGCTGGTCCCGTCCACAAGGGCGAAGCCGCGGCCGCTCTTGGCGGTGGCGCTCAGGCGCAGCGGCACGGTTTCGGCCAGGATTTGCGCCAGGGCGAACAGGTCGCCGGCCTCGCCCTCGGCGATCTCCAGCTCGAGTTCGCAGATCGGCGCATCGCCGGCCGGGCTCTCGACGCACCCCTCATCCAGGGTCACGAGGATCCGCGAAGCGCCCTGCTCGACCGGGATCACCCGACGCGTGATGCGCGTGGAGAACAGCCGTTCCAGGGGCGCGTCCGCCTTGCGCAGGACCTTGTCTGCCGCGGTCTCGGCCCAGGCCGCCGGATCCGGCGCCTCGCCGGCGATCTCGGTCTCCCACTCGGCCCGATCGAACAGGCCGACGCCGCCGCTTCCGGCTTTCACGGTCTGGATATGCCGGCCACCCTGATTGCGCACCCGCAGGGTCAACCCGGCGGCGCGCAGATCCTGCGCGGGCGTATCGTAATAGGTGGTCACGAGGAGTTCGGGCTCGGCATGCTCGGCCCCCTGAAGCCGCGGATGCGCCGCCAGCGCGGTCAGGTCGGGGCTCGCACATTCGAGCTTCAGCTCGATCTCGCGGGGGGCTGCCACGGCGTGGCTATCGATCTCGCTCATGATCTCCTCTTCGAAACGTCCGGTCCATAACCTTACGGGGGACCCGCAGGGTTGCATCCGTCCGCCATGATAGCCGGTCTAGAGCCGCGCCCGTCGCTCGGGCAATCGCGACCGACAGGAAATCCGCGGCCGGATGGCATGCGTTCGACGGCGTGCGACGTGAACCGCACCAAATTTACCCTTTCCCAAAGTGGGATGGCGTGGCAAAACCGATTGTCCACAATCCATCTGCCTCCTGCGCCGTGGCTCCGACCGCACGGCGGCGAACCGCACGACGCCGTGCCAGCGAGACGGAATCCCTTGCTGAGAGAGCGGTGCGCCCTGCGTGGACGGTAGCGCCGCGGAAATCGTTGGGTCGGTGGCTCCCTTGAAGACACTTCTGGTCGGTGTGATCGGGCATGTGGATCACGGCAAGACGGCCTTGGTCCGGGCCCTCACGGGAGTCGAGACGGACAGGCTGAAGGAAGAGCGGGATCGCGGGGTCTCCATCGTCCCGGGCTTCGCGCTGCTGGCCTCTGGCCAGGGGGAGATCGACCTGATCGACCTGCCCGGTCACGAGCGATTCGTCCGGGCCATGGTCTCCGGCGCCACCGGGATGCGCGCCGTGCTGCTCGCCGTGGATGCCAACGAGGGCATCAAGCCGCAGACGGTCGAGCATCTGGAGATTGCCCGGCTGATCGGCGTCCGCCGCGGCGTGTTGGCGCTGACGAAGTCGGATCTGGCCACCCCCGAGACGATCGCGGCGCGCGCCGCCGAGATCACCGCCGCCGCGGCACGCGCCGGGATCGCCGCCGGACCGGTGATCGCGACGTCGACGCTGACGGAAGCCGGAATTCCGGAGCTCGGCCAGGCGCTCGCCGCCCTTCTGGCGGAGGCGGAGCCGAGGGTCGATGACGGATTTCCCTACCTGCCGGTCGACCGGGTCTTCACCCGGCCGGGCTTCGGCACGGTGGTGACCGGGACGCTGCGGCGGGGGCCGCTGGCGGTGGGCGACACCCTCGAGATCGTGCCAGGGAGCCGCAGCGCCGTGGTGCGCAGCCTCCAGATCCACGGCCGGCCGGTCGAGCGCGCCGAACCGGGACGGCGGACCGCCGTGGCCCTGCGCGGCGTCGGCCTCGACGAGATCGCTCGCGGGGACGCCCTCTCGGTGCCGGGCCTGCTGGTGCCATCGCAATGGCTCGACGTCGCGCTTACGGCCGCATCGAGCGCGGACGGCGCATTGGCGGGCGGAAGCGCCTGCCGCCTCCTGTTCGGCACCACCGAGGTCGAAGCCCGGTTGCGGCTGCTCGACCGGGATGCGCTCGAGCCGGGTGCCAGCGCGGTGGCGCAGTTGCACCTCGCCGAGCCCGTGACTGTGCCGGCCCGGGAGCCCTTCGTGCTCCGGCTCGATTCACCGGCCGCCACGGTCGCGGGCGGCCGGGTGCTCGATCCCACGAGCCGGCGCCGGCGGCGGCACGATGCCCGCGTGCTCGCCGACCTCAATACCCTGGCGACGGGCAAGCCCGCCGACGCCGTGGCGGTCCGCTTGGCGCAGGCTGGCGCGGCCGGGGCGACGCTGACGGAGATCGCCCGTGCCGCCGGCACCGGGACCGAACGAGCCCGACAGATGCTGTCCGCGTCGGGCGCCCGGGAAACCGGCGACCGCTACATCGGGACTCCGGCTTTCGCGTCGCTCCGCACCGCCGCGCTCGCGGCTCTGTCCACGCATCACCGGGACAACCCGATGGAGCACGGCATCGCGCTGGAGCGCCTCGCAAAGCTGCTGTTGATCCCCGAAGCGCTGACCGCCCTGGTCCTGCGCGACCTGGTCGCCACCGGCGGCGCGGCCCAGGCCGGCGCCCTGTGGCGCCGGTCCGACTTCGATCCGGCCCGGAACGAGAGCGAGACCGCCCGCAAGCTTGAGCAGCTGTTTCGCCGCGCCGGCCTCAACCCGCCGGACGAGGCCGAGGCGGTCGGCCGCGATGTCCGCCGACGCGAGGCGCTGACCTATCTGGTCGGCGCCGGTACTGTGATCCGCGCCATCGACCGGGTCCAGCGCCGGGCGGTACTGTTCCATCGCGAGGCGGTGACGGTCGCAAGGTCGCGCCTCGTGGACGCCTTTCCGAACGCCACGACCCCGGAGACCGGTTTCCTGGCCCGGGAGGCCGGGGCCGCGCTGGGCATCTCGCGCAAATACTCGATCCCGCTCCTCGAACATCTCGACGCCGTCGGCTTCAGCCGCCGAGCCGGGGACCGGCGGATCATCGTCGAGCTGGAACACGGCACACGGTGAGGCGCCTGCGCCTGGACTAGAACCCCTCGCCGGGCCAATCGTCGGCGCCCGGCTCGTAGCAGGTATAGCCGATCAGGCAGGTCGGGTTGTCGCGGGTGGGGCGGAACGCCCGCCGGGCGATCTCGGTGATCTCGCAGAACGAGCGGTCCCGGACGAACCGGTCGTAGGTCTGACCGCCGGTCCCGAGCACCAGCGCGCCGCGTGCCTGGACCAGCCGGGCCGTCTGCTGGCAGGTCATGTCGGTGCTCGACGGACGCGTCTGCGCCGCCGCGGGCACCGCGATCACCATGAGGGCCGTGGCGATCCGGAAGATCATGAGTGTGCCTGGTTCACTGCGCGCGTACCTCAGAACAACGCGCCCGGCCCAGGGATTCGCGCTGTGTCGGTTCGACACGCGTGGGCGGGAATTCAGGCAATCTGCTCCGCGCGTATCACCCCGCGATCACCCCGAGCCCAACTCCAAACAATCACTCCTCGAACGCCTCGACATGCACGGTGCCCGGCTCCTGGCGGCGAGCAGTCTCCTCGATCCGGGCGAGCTGCGCCTCGGCCCGTCCGCAGGGGAAGCCGTAGCGTTCCTGCACCCGGGCGCTGGCGCTGCCCAGGGCGAGGCGAGTCAGGGCCAGAAACTCGTCGAGGGCGTAATCCTGGCCGACGGCGAGATGCTGCTTGATCACGAGGGTCGGCGAGTAGCAGGCGTCGCGGCTGCCATCCGGCCAGCGGATGTGGAACCGCATCTCAGGCATCGCCGGGGATCCGTGTGGTGTTCCAGGCGGCGGACCCGGTGGCGATCGTCGCAACCGGTGCCGGTCCGGGCACCAGGGATGCGTAGGTCGGCAGATGGCGCGCCGCACAGGCCTCCCAGGCATGGGCACGGGCGACCTCCAGGCCGCTGGCCCGCAGGCGGGCGCGGCGGGACGGCTCCAAGCTCGCCATCATGGCGGCGGCGATGGCATCGGGGTCGTCCGGCTCGACCGAGAGCGCCTCGCCGGGGGCGAGGTATTCGGTGAAGGGCGGTCGCGCCGAGACGATCACCGGCGTGCCGCAGGCCATCGCTTCCAGGACGCACAGGCCGTAGCCCTCGTTCAGGGACGGGAAGACCAGCGTATCCGCGATCCGGTAGAGCCCCGGCATGTCGGCCTGGGCGATCGGCCCGGTCCGGATCACCGGCTTGCCGGGGCCGACCTCCAGGCCCTCCCGCTCCAGGGCAGCGCAGCACCGGGCCTCGTAGCCGGCATGATCGAGAAGCGAGGCGGTTCCGGCCATGACCAGCTGCGCGGCGGGGACGTTCCGGCGCAGGCGCGCAAACGCCTCGATGATCGACAGGGTGTTCTTGCGCGCCTCGAAGCCGCCGACGCTCAGATAAACGGGACCGACCCCGAGCCCCAGGCGGACGCGGAGCTCGACATCGCCGGGCGCTGGCTCCGGCGTGTAGACCGCGCCATCCACGCCGTTGCCGACCACGTCGGCCCGCGCCCCGTATTCGGCCTCAAGCGTCGCAGCCCAGGTCCGGCTGACGCAGAGCAGCCGCCCGGCATCGAGGATCGCGCGCTCCTGCAGCTGGCCGAGTTGCGGGTCCGACACCGTGTCGATGTGATGGACCGTGCGGACGAAGCCGGGGATCAGGCGCCGGCGCGTCAGGGTCGCCAGCGCGTTGCCGCTGATGTCGCAATGGGCATGGAAGACGTCGAAGTCGCAGGCCGCCGGCGTCGAGAAATGCGAGAGGTAATCGGCGATCCGGGACCGGAACACAGCCAGGGCCGGCGCGGCAACAGGCTTGGCCGCCACCGACACCACCGGGCAACCGGCATTCCGGAAGAAGCCCCGGCCCGTGGGATCGGGGGCATGGACCACCGCCTCGTGACCGAGACCGCACAGGGCCTCGCCGAGCGCCAGGGCGTGGACCACGCTGCCGCGGGCCTGGGTCGAATGCGTGAGGATCGCGATGCGCAAACGGTCGACCATGGGACGGTGCACCGAGGCGCATCGCCGGCCCGGACTTCGCGCGAAGCCTCGACCCTGGATCCCCGCCGCCCTCTCGCGGATCCGTGCCGGGCGGTTCGCATCGATCGTGCCGAAATCGGCATCGGCGCGCGTGATCCGCAATAAAACGTCAGGTCTGGGCGCAGCCGCCACGCCGAACGCCGGGACGGCCGCACCCGGACTCGGGATTCGAGCCACGGCGTCGCGCATCGGAACAGCCGCTCCGCCGCATCATTGCCGCAGCGAGTCCCGGGCCCTGGTCGCGGGAGACGATGGAGATTCCGAGTCTTGCGCAACATCCTGATCGCCGCCGCATGCGCCACGCTGCTCACATCCGCGGCGAGCGCCGCCGACAATCCCCAGCTCGGTAAGCCCGCGAGCGATGCGTTGCCGCCGGTCGAGCTGACCGTCACCCTTCAGGACGGCAAGCCTGTCTGTGCGCCGGCCGAGATACGCCTGCCTGCCAACACCGACGTGATGCTGCAGGTCGTCAGCCAAGCCAATGTGCCGGTCACGATCACGGCGGAGGGGCAGTTCGAGCAGGGCCATCTGCTCCACGCCGACGGCGACCTCATCCACGTCATGAGCGAGAAGGGCTACACCGTGAAGGCCAACGGCCACGGAACGTTGAAGCTGCGAACCCTGGATGCGGGCGAGCACAGCTACGCCTGCACCGCCAACAACAGGCGCGACGCGCCCTTCGTTGGTAAGATGGTCCTGTCGCCGCCCGCCGGCTGACGCCGAGGACGGGGGCCGGAAACGCACGGGGTTCCGGCCTTCGCGCCGTTCAGAATTAATTTTGCGTTACGAATTCACTTTGACTTCACCGCATGGGTGGAACCGGCCTTTTCAAGTCCCTGTGTCAGATTGTATCTGTCGTCGACGAGCGGCGGAGCAATCGGTCCCGTGTCCCAGAATCCGACATCAGTCTCTCCCGCGAAGTCGCATCGTAGGCGTCTGCGCGATGTCTTGATGGTGTGCGGCCTCCTGTTGGTGCCGACCGCGGTGCTGGCCTACGCGGATCTGCTGCCCGATTCGCTGGATCTCGTCGGCATCGATCTGCGGGAAAGCCCCGATCTTCCGCACGTGGCCCGGCAGATCGCGATCGGCGCACCGCTCAAGATCGTAGCCTTCGGCTCCTCCTCCACGGAGGGCATCGGCGCCTCGAGCCCGGCCCATTCCTACCCGGCTCGCCTGCAGGTCGATCTGCGCAAGAAGCTGCGCGGCCTGGATGTCGCGGTGATCAACCGCGGGATCGGCGGCGAGCATGTCGACGACATGTTGAAGCGCCTGGATCGCGATGTGATCGCGGCCGAGCCGCAATTGGTCATCTGGCAGACCGGCAGCAACGACCCCCTCCGTGGCGTCTCCATCGAACACTTTCGCGATGCGACGGCGGCGGCCATCCGGCGGATCCGGGAAGCCGGCATCGACGTGGTTCTGATGGAGCCGCAATGGTGCCCGAAGCTCGATTCGACGCCGGGCTCCTCGCGGTTCCGCGACGCCGTGCGCTCGATCGGGGACGAACTCGACGTGCCGGTGATCCGGCGGGCGGACCTGATGCACGGCTGGGTCCGAGAGGGAAAACTGACCGCCAAGCAGCTCTTCGCCTCGGATGGTCTGCATATGGCCGATGGCGGCTACGCCCTCCTGGCACAGGCGGCGGCCGATTCGATCCTCACCGATGCGGGCTCGGTGCACACCACCGAAGCGGTCGACGAATAGCCGACCGCTGGACTCGACCGGACAAGCTCCCCATTTCGGCCGGACCGAGATCGGAGCCCCATCGTGAGCCAGGACGCCTTCAGGTACGACGACAGGGGCTCCGTGCCCCAGATGCACGCCACCACGATCCTGATGGTCCGCAAGGGCGGCCGTGTCGTCGTCGGCGGCGACGGACAGGTCAGCCTCGGCCAGACCATCGTGAAGGGCAATGCCCGCAAGGTCCGGCGCTTGGCGAAAGGCTCCGTGATCGGCGGTTTCGCGGGCGCCACCGCCGATGCGTTCACGCTGTTCGAGCGGCTGGAGGCTAAGCTGGAGCAGTATCCCGGCCAGCTCACCCGGGCCTGTGTCGAACTCACCAAGGATTGGCGGACCGACCGCTACCTGCGCCGCCTGGAGGCGATGATGGTGGTGGCCGACAAGGAGGTGAGCCTGCTGCTGTCGGGTTCGGGCGATGTGTTGGAGCCGGAAAGCGGTGTCATGGCGATCGGCTCCGGCGGCAATTACGCCCTGTCGGCTGCCCGCGCGCTGGAGGATACCGACCTCGACGCCGAAGCGATCGTGCGCAAGGCCATGGCGATCGCTGCGGAGATCTGCGTCTACACGAACGGCAATCTGGTCATCGAAGCGCTCGATCAGGCATAGCGCGCCGCGCCCGGCGTCGGTCGCATCCATGGCCCGCAGTTTGCGATGAACCGGTCTTGGGCGATGATTAACGCCGTATTGAACAATCCTGCCTAGTCTCAGCCCAACAAAGGCTTGGGCTGGAAATAAAATGAATATCGGCGGGAAACTCCTGGCCTTTGTGGGCGCCTGCAGTCTGACGACACTGGTTGTCGCGGGCGTCAGCGTCGCGACGCTTCAAAGCTTCGAGGACTCCCTGGCGCAGGTCGAGGGGGCTTCGACCCGTGCGCTCAACGCGGCGAACTTCAATCGCCTCGCCGCGGAGGTGACGATGGATTCTCGGGGGGTCTACGCCGCAGCCGACACATCGGAGGCGGCGAAATATGCCGCGGGTGTCCGCAAGGGCCTCGCCGACATGGATGCGCTCCGTGCGGCTTGGGCGCCCCTGGTGACCGCGGACGAGCGCCCGCTCTTCGACGCGATGACGCGCAACGCCGATGCCTATCGAGCGATGCGGACTGCGATCGCCCAAGCTGGCGAAACGATAAGCCCGCGCGCTGCGGCCGATCTGGGCTTCAATGACGTGAACCGGGCCAACCGCAAGGCGTTTCAGGCCAGCATCGACGCGCTGGTGAGCCGCGGCCGCGCCGAGATGGCCACGGTCAAAGCCGAGACCCGGGATCTCTTCCAGGCCCGGATGCGCCTGCTGCTCGGGCTCGCTCTCTTGGGTACGGTCGCCTGCGGAGCTTTCGGTCTCCTGGTGGGGCAGCGCCAGATCGCCCGGCCGTTGCGGGCCGTCTCCGAGGCGATCCAGCGCCTCTCGCGCGGCGACCTGACGCTCCCGGCGATCAAGGCTGGGCGCGACGAGATCGGCGCGATCTGGACGAGCATGGCGGTTTTCGCGAAGACGATGCGCGAGGCCGAAGATCTCCGACTGGAGCGCGAGCGCACTGGTGCGCAGGCCACGACCGACAAGCGCGCCGAGATGGTCGGGCTGGCTGACCAGTTCGAGGGCAGCATCGGCGGCTTGGTCGGCCACCTCGCTGGCGCAGCCGCCGACATGGAGCGTGCCGCCGCCGCCATGGCCGGCAATGCCGAGCGGACCGATCAGCAATCCCGGGCCGTCACCCGGGCTGCCGAGACCACCGCGCACAATGTCGAAGCCGTGGCCGCCGCCACCGAAGAGCTCGCCGCAACGGCCAGCGAGATCGGCGTTCAGGTCTCTCACACCTCCGAGGCTGCCGCGGGCGCCGTCGAGGCGACCCGGCGGACCCGGGCCAGCGTCCAGGCGCTCGCCCGCAGCGCCGACGGCATCGGGCAGGTGATATCGCCGATCTCGACCATCGCCGGGCAGACCAACCTGCTTGCGTTGAACGCCACCATCGAGGCCGCCCGCGCCGGTGAGGCCGGGCGCGGCTTTGCGGTGGTGGCAACCGAGGTGAAAGCGCTGGCGACCCAGACCGCCCGGGCGACGGACGAGATCGCCGGGCAGATCGCCACGATGCGCGCGGCAACGCATGAGGCCGTCACCGCCATCGAGGAGATCGGCGGCACGATCGAACAGGTCCACGGGATCGCGATCGGCGTCGCTGCGGCCGTGGAGGAGCAGCAGCTCGCGACGCAGGAGATCGCTCGCAGCATCGCCGAGGCGGCCAGCGGCACCCGCGCGGTGACCGAGACCATGACGCTGGTGCTCGGCGCTGCCCATGAGACCGGCGCCAGCGCAGGCCAGGTCCTCGACGCCGCTGCAGACATCGCCCGCCGATCGGATGGACTGGGCAGCGAGGTCGCGGGCTTCGTGGCGCTGGTGCGGGCGGCCTGACGCAGTCCGATGTTGCGTCGCAGCGCAATGCCCCGTATGGGTCGCGGCATTCGCAAGGACCCGGTGAAAGCCCGGGTGGCTCTTCCGGCCGCCGATCCGCCGGACCACGCATCCGAGACGCCCCACCATCCGCCAATCGAGCGGACGTGCGTCTCGTGCGGATTCTCGTCATCATGCAACAAAGTTCAACCGGAACCGCCGGCCCTCTGGGGTCGTGGGTGTCCAACATCCGCGGCGATACCCTCTCGGGGATCGTCGTCGCCCTGGCGCTGATCCCGGAAGCCATCGGCTTCTCGGTCATCGCCGGGGTCGATCCCAAGGTCGGGCTCTACGCCTCGGTCGTCATCGCCTGCGCGATCGCCTTCGCCGGCGGCCGGCCGGCGATGATCTCGGCCGCCACCGCCGCCACCGCGGTGGTCATGATCGATCTCGTTCGCGAGCACGGCGTGCAATACCTGTTCGCCGCCACCATCCTCATGGGCGTGATCCAGATCTTGGCCGGCCTGCTCAAGCTCGGCCGGCTGATGCGGTTCGTCTCGCAATCGGTGATGACCGGCTTCGTCAACGCGCTGGCGATCCTGATCTTCCTGGCGCAGCTTCCCGAGCTGACCGGCGTCACGCCGGCGACCTACGGGCTGATCGCCCTCGGGCTCGCGATCATCTACGGGTTCCCCCGGATCACCAAGGCGGTGCCCTCGCCGCTCGTGGCGATCGCGGTGCTGACCGCGGTGACGGCGATCTTCCATCTCGACGTGCGCACGGTCTCGCATCTGGGCGCCCTGCCCTCGACGCTGCCGAGCTTTGCCCTGCCGGACGTGCCGTTCACCTTCGAGACCCTGCGGATCCTGCTGCCCTACGCCGCTACGCTCGCCGCCGTCGGCCTGTTGGAGAGCCTGCTCACCGCGCAGATCGTCGACGACCTGACCGATACCGGCAGCGACAAGAACCGCGAATGCATGGGCCAGGGCGTCGCCAACATGGCGTCGGCCGTGTTCGGCGGCATGGGCGGCTGCGCGATGATCGGGCAATCGGTGATCAACGTCTCCTCGGGCGCCCGGGGCCGGTTGTCGACGCTGGTCGCGGGCGCCTTCCTGCTGCTCCTCCTCGTGGCGCTGCAGGACCTGCTGGCGGTGGTGCCGGTGGCGGCCCTGACGGCGGTGATGATCATGGTGTCGCTCAACACCTTCTCCTGGCGCTCGCTGGCGCAGCTGCGGACCAACCCGCTGCCCTCCTCGGCGGTGATGCTGGCGACCGTCCTGGTCGTGGTCGCCACCAAGGACCTGGCCCAGGGCGTCCTGGCCGGCGTGCTGCTGTCCGGCGTGTTCTTCGCCGGCAAGGTGTCGCGGCTCAGCCAGGTGATCCCCACGCTCTCGGAGGACGGCCGGACCCGGACCTACCGGGTCGCCGGGCAGGTGTTCTTCGCCTCGGCCGGCACCTTCTCGGACGCGATCGACATGCTGGAGCCGGTGGATCGCGTCGTCATCGACGTGCGGGACGCGCATTTCTGGGACATCTCGGCCGTGGGGGCCCTCGACCGGGTCGTCCTGAAGGCGCGCAACCGCGGGCGAATCGTCGAGGTCGTCGGCCTGAACGCCGCCAGCGCGACCCTGGTCGAGCGGTTCGGAACGCACGACAAGCCCGGCGCAACGGCGACGCCGGCCGGGCACTAAGGGAGCGCTCGGCGAACCTGCGGCCGCGCGCCGCCTCTTGCGTCGCGCGCGCCGCGACCCCATTCCCGCCCTGGCCCACGGTTTCTTTGGGCCGGGAAACACAGGATGGCACAGCGGTGACGACGTTCTCTCCCCGCGAGATCGTGTCCGAACTCGATCGCTTCATCGTCGGGCAGCAGGATGCCAAGCGCGCCGTCGCGATCGCGCTCCGCAACCGCTGGCGCCGTCAGCAGCTGACCGGCCCGCTCCGCGAGGAGGTGGCGCCCAAGAACATCCTGATGATCGGGCCGACCGGTTGCGGCAAGACTGAGATCGCCCGGCGTCTCGCCCGGCTGGCCAACGCCCCGTTCCTGAAGATCGAGGCGACCAAGTTCACCGAGGTCGGCTATGTCGGCCGCGACGTGGAGCAGATCGTTCGCGACCTTGTGGAGGTCGCGATCGGCCTGACCCGGCAGGCCAAACGCGAGACCGTGAAGGCCAAGGCCGAGGCCGCCGCCGAGAATCGCATCCTCGACGCGCTCGTTGGTCCGACCGCCAGCCAGGCGACCCGCGACAGCTTCCGGCGGAAGCTCCGCGACAGCGAGCTCGACGACAAGGAAGTCGAGCTGGAGTTGGCCTCGGGTGCCCCCGCCGGCCTGCCGATGTTCGAGATTCCCGGCATGCCGGGCGCCTCCATGGGGGCGATCAATATCGGCGACGTGCTCGGCAAGGCGCTGGGGGGCCAGCGCGGCAAGCCGCGCAGGGTGCTGGTGCGGGACGCCTACGCGCCCCTGCTCGCCGAGGAATCCGACAAACTGGTGGATGACGACGCGCTGATTCGCGAGGCGATCCGCGAGGTCGAGAACAACGGCATCGTCTTCCTCGACGAGATCGACAAGATCTGCGCCCGCGAGGGCCGTTCCTCCGGTGACGTCTCCCGCGAGGGCGTGCAGCGCGACCTGCTGCCGCTGATCGAGGGGACCACGGTGGCGACCAAGCACGGCCCGGTGAAGACCGACCACGTGCTGTTCATCGCCTCGGGCGCCTTTCACGTCTCGAAGCCGTCCGACCTCCTGCCCGAGCTCCAGGGCCGGCTGCCGATCCGCGTCGAGCTGCAGCCGCTGACGGTGGACGATTTCCGCCAGATCCTGACCTCCACCGAGGCCAGCCTGCTCAAGCAGACGGTCGCGTTGATGCAGACCGAGGGCGTGACGCTCACCTTCACGGACGATGCCGTCGACGCGCTCGCCCGGGTCGCCGTCGAGGTGAACTCGTCCGTCGAGAATATCGGCGCCCGCCGCCTGCAGACCGTGCTGGAGCGGGTGATCGACGAGATCTCGTTCACGGCCACCGACCGCTCCGGCGAAACGGTCCCGATCGACGCCGCCTATGTGCGAGCCCGGGTCGAGGATCTGGCAGCCAACGCCGATCTGAGCCGGTTCATTCTGTGAGCGCCATTGCGGAGCGAGGGCCGGTTTCGGTCCTCCTCCCGGTCGCCGCCCTGGTGGCCGGCATGGTCTCGCTGCAATACGGCGCAACGGTCGCCAAGAGCCTCTTCCCAGCCGTGGGTGCGGCCGGGACCTCGGCCCTGCGGGTGGGTTTCTCGGCTCTGATGCTGATCGCCGTCTGGCGTCCGTGGCGGCGCAGCCTGGCGCGCCGCGAGGCCGGGTGGATCGCGCTCTACGGCGTCACCCTGGGGCTGATGAACCTGCTGTTCTACCTGGCGATCGCGCGCCTCCCGCTGGGGCCGGCGGTGGCGATCGAGTTCGCCGGGCCCCTCGCCATCGCGCTGCTCGCATCGCGCCGCATAACCGACTTCCTGTGGATCGGCGTTGCCGTGCTCGGGCTGGGGCTTCTCCTGCCGGTCTCGCCGACGAGCCCCTTGGATCCGCTCGGCGTCGCCCTCGCCCTCGGGGCGGCGCTGGCCTGGGCGCTCTACATCCTGTTCGGTCAGCGGGCAGGTCGAATCGATGGCGGCCAGGCCGTGTCACTGGGCATGCTGATGGCGGCCGTAGTGGTGGCGCCGTTCGGCTTCGCGGAGGCCGGGCTGGATCTGCTCGCGCCGGGAATCCTTGTTGCCGGGCTTACCGTGGCGCTGATGTCGAGCGCCCTGCCCTACTCGCTGGAAATGTTCGCCCTGCGGCGCCTCGACCGCAGAAGATTCGGCGTGCTGATGAGCCTGGAGCCAGCGGTGGCCGCCTGCCTCGGCTTCACGCTGCTGGGTGAGCGGCTCGGTGCCATTCAGTGGCTCGCGATCGGGCTGGTCATCGCAGCCTCCGCGGGCATCACCGCCACGTCGCGCCGGCCCCTCCCGGAGGCGGCAATCATCGAAGGCTGAAACCGCGTTATTTACCGGCGAGAACGCGCGAAGCGACGTTGATGTACTTGCGACCCGCTTCCTGGGCATGAAGGACGGCGTCGCCGAGATTCTCCTCGTCGCGGACGCTCGCCAGCTTGATCAGCATGGGCAGGTTGATTCCCGCCACCACCTCGACCGAGCCGCCATTCATACAGGAGAGCGCAAGGTTCGAGGGCGTGCCGCCAAACATGTCGGTGAGCACCACCACACCGTCACCGGTGTTGACGCGACAGACCGCGGACATGATGTCCCGGCGTCGCAATTCCATATCGTCTTCCGGCCCGATCGTGATCGTCTCGATCTGATCCTGCGGGCCGACCACGTGCTCCAGGGCGGCCTTGAATTCGGTCGCCAATAGCCCGTGAGTGACGAGCACCATGCCAATCATCGACACGTGTTCCAACGTCCTCTGTCTGCCGCCATGTTGTGCAATGCACAGGTCCCAACAAGGCGATCGCGACGTTTTTGCTCGGACATTGCCGCGATCATGCCATGCTGGCTGCCCGGGCGCTACGGGGTCTCGCCACCCTAAAGCGAATCAACGGTGTGTGCGGCTGCGAAGTCACGGCCGCTGCTTCCGCAGTGCCGCACGAATCAGCAGCGGCGCTAATCCGGCGCGCCGCACGCCTCGGTCGAGAATCAGGCGGGGTATTGAAAGACCCAATATTTCGGCATCCGCTGGCGGCTCGGGCAGCCGGGGCGATTCCGCAGCGAGGTCGATGGTCAAGCGCACGATCGCCTCGGGGCGGATTGCGAGGCCGAGATCGGCGACGGACAGGATCCCCTGGCCGCGGATCTCGACCTGACCGCACAGCGCCTCTTGGGCCCGGGCCGAGAGGAGATCGCCGCGCCGGTCGCACAGAACCCGGTCGTCCGCCACGAATGCACCGTCGGCCTCGGACGCGAGCAGCACCGCCAGACTCGACTTGCCCGAGCCGGATGGGCCGCGAATCAGGATACCTGCATCGCCCAGGGCGATGCAGGCGGCGTGTATCGTCGACATCACGCGTGGAGCTGGCGGGGCGCTGCGGGCAGACGGACGGTGAAGCGGGCGCCGCGCACCGTGGGCTCACCATCCTCGTCGGGAGCGCCGGGGCGGTTCTCGGCGCGGATCGTCCCGCGATGGGCTTGGACGATCTGGCGGGAGATCGACAGGCCGAGCCCAGAATTCTGACCGAAGCCCTGCTCGGGCCGGTCGGTGTAGAAGCGCTCGAAGATCCGCTCCAGGGCGTGCTCAGGAATACCCGGGCCCTCGTCCTCGCAGACCAGTTCGACCTCGCCACGGACCCGGCGCAGCGCGACCCGAACCTTGGCCTCGGTGGGCGAGAACGACCGGGCGTTATCGAGCAGATTGTTGACGACCTGGCCCAGCCGGCTGTCGTGGCCGATCACCGTGAAGGGAGCGTCCTGGTCCGGGATCGGCTCGACATCGAGCTGAATCAGACAATCCTTCGGACGACGGCGCTCATTCGCCACCGAGACCACCGTCGTCAGCAACTTCTTGAGATCCACCCGGCGCGCCTCGGCGCGGGCCAGCTCGGCGTCGAGGCGGGAGGCGTCGGCGATGTCGCTGATCAGCCGGTCGAGGCGCTTCACGTCGTGCTGGATGATCGCCATCAGCCGGCCGCGCGAATCATCCGATTTCGCCAGCGGCAGCGTCTCGACGGCGCTGCGCAGCGAAGTCAGCGGATTCTTGAGCTCGTGGCTGACATCCGCGGCAAAGCTCTCGATGGCGTCGATGCGCCGGTAGAGCGCCTGGGTCATGTCCCGCAAGGCCCCGGACAGGTGGCCGATCTCGTCGGTGCGCTGGGTGAAGTCGGGAATCTCTTCCCGGGTCTTGATCCCCATCCGCACCTTCTCGGCGGCTTCCGCGAGGCGCCGGACCGGACCCGCGATCGCTCCGGCCAGCAGGGCCGACAGCACCACCATCACCGCCGAGGCGACCAGAAACACCTGGAGCAGGCCGAAACGCTCCGAGGCGATCACCCGGTCGATGGCATCGCCCTGCGTCGAGATCAGCAGCGCGCCGCGCACCGACCCGGCGCGATGGATCGGCACCGCCACCGATACGGTGGTCTCGCCGAGCGCGTTGCGGCGGACCAGGCTGCCACGGTTGCCGTTGAGCGCCGCCTGGACTTCGCGCAGCGAATGACCATTCACCGGCCCTGTCTCCTCGGGCTGGCTCGACCGGCTGCCGAACAGGGCGCTCAGTTTCGCCTGGACCGCCTGGAAAGCGGATTCCAGCATGCCGGCCTTGTGCGGCTTGGCGGCAATCGGGTCGCCGCGGCCGGCGTCGCCGCGCTTGAACAGCGTTCGCGTATCGAACAGCAGACCGCCTTCCTGGTCATAGACCCGGGCGCGGTTGCCGGTGGGCGTCACCAGGCGCGAGAGCAGCGGCGCCACCTTCTCGGGGTTCAGCGAGAAGGCAAGCGGCTGTGATTCCTCCTCAGCGGACTCGCCGGCCTGCTGCTGGAGCAGCTTGTCGGGGTCGATCTGGATCGTGTCGGTGTCGACCGAGGCCGAGGCCGCGATGGCACCCGCGATGATCTCGCCCTGGATCGCCAGGCTCTGGATCCGAGCCTGGATCAGGCCCTGCCGGAATTGGTTCAGGTAGAGGAAGCCGACGAGCAGGGCGATCAGCCCGACGAGATTGAGCACGACGATGCGGCGCGTCAGGCTCGACGACGCGCGCTGGCCGATCGCGTCCCAGAGGGCGCGAGGCCAGGTCAGCGGGCGCGAGAGAAGCTGAGTGAGCGAGGCGCGCGGTTGCACGTCCTCGGTTTGGGCGGGGGTGCGGCCGGTCACGGAGCGGATCCTTGGATCACGCCTCCTTGAACCGGTAGCCGACGCCGTAGAGCGTCTCGATCATGTCGAAGCTCTGATCGGTCACTTTGAACTTTTTGCGCAGGCGCTTGATGTGGCTGTCGATGGTGCGGTCGTCGACATAGACCTGATCGTCATAGGCCGCATCCATCAGGGCGTTGCGGCTCTTCACGACGCCGGGGCGATGGGCCAGCGCCTGGAGGATCAGGAATTCCGTGACGGTGAGCGTCACCGGCTCGCCCTTCCAGGTGCAGGTGTGGCGCTCGGGGTCCATCATGAGCGAGCCGCGCTCCAGCGAGCGGGCCGCGACCTCGGCCTCGCCCCGGGGGGTGGCGCCGGCCGGCTCCTTGGCGAAGCGCCGCAGCACCGCCTTGACCCGCTCGACCAGCAGGCGCTGCGAGAACGGCTTATGGATGAAATCGTCCGCGCCCATCTTGAGACCGAACAATTCGTCGATCTCCTCGTCCTTCGACGTCAAAAAGATCACCGGAAGGTCGGATTTCTGCCGCAGGCGTCGGAGAAGCTCCATTCCGTCCATGCGCGGCATCTTGATGTCGAAGATCGCGAGATCCGGCGGGGAGTGCCGCAGACCGTCGAGGGCGGAGGCGCCGTCGGTATAGGTCTGGATGCGGTAGCCTTCGGTCTCAAGCGCGATCGACACGGAGGTCAGAATATTCCGGTCGTCGTCGACGAGGGCGATGGTTGGCATGCGCGATCCCTGAATGAACGGGCTCAAGCGCGGTCCCGGCTGTTCGCACGGGCCGCGCTTCGTCCCGGCCCCCGAGGGGCAGGCGGACGTGCGAACCGGGCCGGTGTCGGCGCCGCCCGGTTCGCGCAACGGGACAGGTGCTTTAGTACGGTCGATCGGAAAAAGCGAGCGGCGGTCATAGCTTGGCCATAAAGGCCGATCTGACGCGGGCCGTGGCGCTCGTGCGTTGGCTACGGCATCGCTACCGTGGCGCGCGATTGTGGCGGTGGTTCGAAACGGAAGGGATCCGATGGCAAAGGCGAGCACAGGTGCGTCGGAACAGCGCGAGCCGGCCCGCCCGCTTCCCGCTGCGGACGCCCCTTTCGACGCCATCGGGCTGTCGCGGATGCTGATGCGGAGCATCCGGTCCGGCGCACTGGCGACGTTGGACCAGGATGGGACGCCGTTCGCCTCCCTGGTCACCATCGCCACGGACCAGGATGGCACGCCATTGATGCTGCTGTCGCGGCTCTCGGCGCATACCCGCAACCTGCTGGCCGACCCGCGCTGCTCGCTGCTGTTCTCGCAGGGCGGCAAGGGTGATCCGCTGGCGCATCCGCGGCTCACGGTGGTGGGTGAGGCCGTCCAGACGAACGAGGCGCGGGCGCGGGAGCGGTTCCTGGCCCGCCATCCGAAGGCGAAGCTCTACGCCGACTTCCCGGACTTCGGGTTCTTCGCCTTGGCTGCGAAGGCCGGCCACCTCAACGGTGGTTTCGCCAAGGCCGCGACGCTGACCCGCGAAGAATTGCTCCTCGATCTGACGGGCGCCGAAGCCATCGCGGCGGGTGAACGCGGGGCGGTCGAGCATATGAATGCCGACCATGCCGACGCGCTGGCGCTTTACGCCGCCGCGGCGACCGGGGGCGATGCCGGTCTGTCCTGGCGGCTGACCGGGCTCGACCCGGAAGGCATGGACCTGATGGCCGGCGAGCGGACGGCGCGGGTGGTCTACCCGGACCGGGTCACGGATATGGGCGGCCTGCGCAAGAGCCTCGTGGCCATGGCCGCACAGGCACGCGGCGGTGTCGGTACGGTGCAAACGTAACGCCGGAGATCGCGCCCGGGCATGGCGAAGTGCGGCGGGGTGCACCATATCCGCGCGATGAGCGACACACAGACAGACACCTATCCTTTCAGCCTCGATGTGCAGCCGGTCGGCGAGAGCGGCGCGATGTACCAGTGGAGCATTCGCAAGCACGGCAAGCTCCACCAGCGCTCGGACCGGAAGCACCCGACCGAGTCGAAGGCCCGCACCCACGGCGAGGCCGAGATCGAGCGCCTGATCCGCGACCGCGGTCGCTGATCGATCCTGACATCCGCCGGACCCGGCGGGACGCTGCCGATAGGCGGGGGCCGGATCGTTCCGGCTCCCGTCTCATCGTTCGTGCCGGCCCGACCGCCCGTGTGGTTCCCGATCGCGTTGCGACGGGAGCGGACGCTATTTTCCTGATTTGGCGCGTCCGCTTGCGTCGAACCGGTGTCCACTCCGGCGGCGAGCGCGCGACGCCCCGGCTGGCACGCTTGGCGCGTTCCCGCGGCGCTGCTATCTCGCGCGTGAGCCGACCCATCCAAACACGCCCAGACGTCAGACGGTGCGCGCCGTCGCGCGCCCGAACGGAATGCCGATGACAACCCCGATCGACAACATCCGCAACTTCTCGATCGTCGCGCATATCGACCACGGCAAATCGACCCTGGCGGACCGGCTGATCCAGGCCACCGGCACCGTGGCATTGCGCGACATGAGCGAGCAGATGCTCGACTCGATGGATATCGAGAAGGAGCGCGGCATCACCATCAAGGCGCAGACGGTGCGCCTGGAATACCGGGCCGAGGACGGCAAGGATTACATCCTCAACCTGATGGACACGCCCGGCCACGTGGACTTCGCCTACGAAGTGTCGCGTTCGCTCGCCGCCTGCGAGGGCTCCCTGCTTGTGGTGGACGCCTCCCAGGGCGTCGAGGCGCAGACGCTGGCCAACGTCTACCAGGCGCTCGACGCCAACCACGAGATCGTCCCGGTCCTCAACAAGGTCGACCTGCCGGCCGCCGAGCCCGAGCGCGTGAAGGAGCAGATCGAGGAGGTGATCGGCCTCGACGCCTCCAACGCCGTGCCGATCTCGGCCAAGACCGGGCTCAACATCGAGGCGGTGCTCGAGGCGATCGTGACCCGCCTGCCGCCGCCCAAGGGCGACCGGAGCGCGCCGCTCAAGGCCCTGCTGGTGGACAGCTGGTACGACGCCTATCTCGGCGTCGTCGTGCTGGTGCGCATCATCGACGGCGTGCTCAAGAAGGGCATGACCATCCGGATGATGGGCGCCGACGCCGTCCACGGCGTCGACCGGATCGGCGTGTTCCGGCCGAAGATGGCCGAGATCGGCGAGCTCGGCCCCGGCGAGGTCGGCTTCTTCACCGGCTCGATCAAGGAGGTCGCCGACACCCGCGTCGGCGACACGCTGACCGAGGACAAGCGCCAGACCACCTCGATGCTGCCGGGCTTCAAGGAGGTCCAGGCGGTGGTGTTCTGCGGCCTGTTCCCGGTGGACGCCGCCGAGTTCGAGAACCTGCGCGCGGCCATGGGCCGGCTCCGGCTCAACGACGCGTCGTTCTCCTACGAGATGGAAAGCTCGGCGGCTTTGGGCTTCGGCTTCCGCTGTGGCTTCCTCGGCCTGCTACACCTGGAAATCATCCAGGAGCGGCTGGAGCGCGAGTTCAACCTCGACCTGATCTCGACCGCGCCGTCGGTCGTCTACCGGCTGAAGATGCGCGACGGCACGCTCAAGGAGTTGCACAACCCGGCCGATATGCCGGACGTGATGAAGATCGAGCTGATCGAGGAGCCGTGGATCCGCGCCACGATCCTGACGCCGGACGAGTATCTCGGCGGCGTGCTCAAGCTCTGCCAGGACCGCCGCGGCGTCCAGATCGACCTTAACTACGTCGGCAAGCGCGCCATGGTGGTCTACGACCTGCCACTGAACGAGGTGGTGTTCGATTTCTACGACCGGCTGAAGTCGATCTCGAAGGGCTACGCCTCGTTCGACTACCACGTCTCCGACTACCGCGAGGGCGACCTCGTGAAGATGTCGCTCTTGGTCAACGCCGAGCCGGTGGACGCCCTGTCCATGCTGGTCCACCGCACCCGCGCCGAATCGCGCGGCCGGGCGATGTGCGAGAAGCTGAAGGACCTGATCCCGCGCCACCTGTTCCAGATCCCGGTCCAGGCGGCGATCGGCGGCAAGATCATCGCCCGCGAGACGATCAAGGCCCTGTCCAAGGACGTCACCGCCAAGTGCTACGGCGGCGATATCTCGCGCAAGCGCAAGCTCTTGGACAAGCAGAAGGAAGGTAAGAAGAAGATGCGCCAGTTCGGGCGCGTGGAGATCCCGCAGGAGGCGTTCATCGCGGCGCTGAAGATGGACGATTGAGGTGCTGCGTTCGTGAGGCGCTCTCCCTCATCTGCGAGAGAGTTTTAGCCTCCGCCTTCGCTACGCACGGTCCTAAAACCGAAACCGGCCTGTTCCATCATTGCGAGCGCAGCGAAGCAACCCAGGGCAGCGCGCGATCTTAGGACGTAGCGTTTCCCTAGGTTGCTTCGCTCCGCTCGCAATGACGGTGTTGGGCGCGGGAAGGGCCTCTACCCCGGCGGCAGCACGTCGATCTGGATGCCGGCATAATACGCCGCCAGATTCGCGATATCGGTGTCCGACAGCTCCTTGGCGACCACGTTCATGATCTCGTTCTGCCGCTTGCCGTCGCGGTACTCGGTCAGCGCCTTCACCAGGTAGGGCTCGACCTGGCCGGCGAGGTTCGGTGCCTCCGGCAGCTTCGAGAGGCCGTCCATCCCGTGGCAGGTCTGGCAGGCGGTGGCCTTCTTGCGCCCCAGAGCGGCGTCGCCGGCCTGGGCCGAGAGCGGCACGAGCGTGGCGGCAAGGAGGAGAAGCGGGCGGATCATCGGAGGGTCTCGGCTTGCGCGACAGAACGCTCCTCCCCGTTGCGGGGAGGAGTTGGAGGTGGGGAAGCTGGAGCGGTGCGGTGCCGTCTGCACCACCCCCACCCTCGATCCCTCCCCGCAAGGGGGAGGGAAGGCGATCCCTTACTTCTCGTAGGAGATCCGGTAGATCGCCCCGGCGGAATCGTCCGAGACCAGCAGCGAGCCGTCGAGCATCACCGCCACATCCACCGGGCGGCCGAGATACTCGCCGTCGCCGGTGAGCCAGCCTTCCGCGAAGGGCTTCACGGCGCCGAGCTTCCCGTCCGCCCCCATGGGGGCGAACATCACCCGGGCACCCACCGGCTCGGTGCGGTTCCAGGAGCCGTGCTCGGCTATGAAGATCCCGCCCTTGTACGAGGCCGGGAATTGCTTGCCGTTGTAGAAGGTCATCCCGAGATCGGCCGCGTGCGGCGGCAGCTCGGCCACCGGGGGCACCGCGTCGGCGGGCGGGGTCTGGTCCTTGTACTCGACGGTGCGAACGGCGCCGCCGCCGTACCAGGGGAATCCGAAGTTCTCGCCGGCCTTGGTGGCGTGGTTCAGCTCGCCTGGCGGCTTGTCGTCGCCCATGCCGTCGACTTGGTTGTCAGTGAACCAAAGCGACTTGTCGGTGGCGAAATCCATGCCCACCGAATTGCGGATGCCGGTGGCGTAAACCTCGCGGTTCTTGCCGTCGGCATCGATGCGGATGACGCCGCCGATGCCGGCTTTCCGGTACAGGTCCATCTTGTCGGCGGGGGGCACGTTGTAGGGCTGCCCGAGCGCGATGTAGGTCTTCCCGTCCGCGCCGACCCGGCAGACCCGGGCGGTGTGGTTGAAGCTCTCCTCGGCCGCCGGGATCAGGGCGCCTTCCTTCACCAGGATGCCGGCGGCGACGTCCGGGTTCTCATAGAAGAACTCGGCGGCCGGGAAGGCGAGCACCCGGTTCTGCTCGACCACGGTGAGCACGCCATCCTTCGAGAAGCAGACGCCGTTGGGGATCTTGAAGGTGATGCCCGGCGCGAAGGCTCGGACCTCGTCGGCGACCCGATCCTTGTCGCGGTCGGTGACCGTATAGACCTTGTTCTTGCGGGTGCCGACGAACAGCACGCCGGCATTGGGACCGACCGCGATGGAGCGGGCATCGGGCACCACGGCGTAGAGATCGATCTTGAAGCCCTCGGGCAGCTTGATCTTGCCGAGCGTCTTGCGGATCGCGTCGGCGCGGCGGCCGGTCTGCGGAATCTCGGGGGCGGCCTGGGTGTCGGTGCTGTGGAAGCTCTGCAGCTTCTCCAGATCGTCGGCCTTGGACTTGGTCTCGGCCGGCGCCGCGCCCTGCGCGTTGGCCGATAGGGCGAATACGGGCATGGCGACACCCGCCCAGAGCGCAGCGATGAACAGCGATCGCATCGTCAAACATCCTCCCGGCCGCCCTTGGTGCTGGGCAGTCCCGCGTCGGACATAGACGATGCCCGCAAACGGGCAAGTTGCGGCGGTGACGCGCGCCCGCACCTGTCGCGTGTCAGGCGACCTTTCGGGGGACGAGGCGCTCGCTTCCCAGCGCTCCTTGAGCCCCGGACACGCCGGACTCGGTGTATTCCGCGTCCTCGTTGACCTGCCAGACATCGTGCCGGCGCCGCCCGCAGAGGATGTTCTCCACGGTCAGCATCGCGGTCATCATCGCGTGGTCCTGGTTGTTGTACTTGTGCATGCCATTGCGGCCGACGAGGTGCAGGCTCGGGAAATCCCGCTCGAGTTCGCGGCGCACGGTGACGACGTGGCCGGCGTAATCCTCGTCGTAGACCGGATAGGCCTTGGGCTGCCGGACCACGCAGGCATCGACCACATCGGCCGGGTCGATCAGGCCGATCTGACCGATCTCGCGCTTGGCCAAAGCCACGAGGTCTCCGTCCGATGCGGTCCAGAGCCCGTCGCCCTCGAAGCAGAAATATTCGAGCCCGAGGCAGGTGTGATCCTCGTCCGGCACCATCTCGGGGGACCAGGACCGGAAGTTCTGCACTCGCCCGACCTGCACCGAGGGATCGTGGATGTAGATCCAGTTGTCCGGAAAATTCTTCTGGGACTTGGCGATGAGCGCGACGGTGAGGAAGTCGCGGTACTTCAGCGCCCGGGCGTTGAAGGTGCTGAGCGGGCGTGGGCGGATCGAATCCACCAGCTCCCGCACCGGCGCGGACGAGATCACGTGCCGGGCCGTGAAGGTCTCACGGCTGCCGTCGGCGCTGCGGGCCGCCACCGTCCAGATGCCGGTGCCGGAATCATAACTGAGGGAATCGACGCCGCGGTCGAGGAGCACGCGGCCACCCTGCGCCTGGATCTTGGCGGCGGCGGCCTCCCACATCATGCCGGGGCCCCGGCGCGGATAGCGGAACGACTCGATCAGCGTCTTGATCACCGGGCCGCCGGCCTTGTGCGCCTTGCGCAGGCCCAGCGAGCGCTTGACCCCGTCACGGATCGCCGCGCCGAGATCGAGGCCCTTGATGCGCTGCGCCGCCCAATCGGCCGAGATCGCGTCGCAGGACATGCCCCAGACCTTTTCGGTGTAGGTCTTGAAGAAGATCGAGAACAGCCGCTCGCCGAACTGGTTGCGCACCCAGGCGTGGAAGTTCTTCGGGTCCCGCACCGGCTTCATGCGGGCATACAGGTAGGAGGCGACGCAGGCCGTGCTGGTGAGCAGGCCGAGATTGCGCAGCGCCTCGAAGGCCTTGAGCGGATAGGCGTAGTATTTGCCGCGATAATAGATCCGCGACAGCCTCGGGCGCTCGATGAAGTCGTTGGGCAGGATCTCGTCCCAGAGATCGACCACCGCCTTCGACTTCGAGAAGAACCGGTGGCCGCCGATATCGAACAGGTAGCCGTTATGCGAGACGGTGCGCGAGATCCCGCCGACCTGCGCCGGATCGCGCTCCAGCACGGTGACCGACCGCCCCTGCTTCGACAGCAGGTAAGCGGCCGTGAGGCCAGCGGGCCCCGCGCCGATCACCAGCGTCTCGGTGTGGTGGCTCATCCCCTGCTCCGGCTGCCGTCGCGGCCTGATCCCGGCCAGCTCGCGCGGAGATTGAGGACGGATGGTTAAGGAACCGACTCACGGTCGATTGACCGGCCATTAAGCCGGTTCGCGCAGGCTACATCGGGCGTCGGATCGCGGCGCGTCTGGAACCCGCACCGATGCCGCCCGCGGCCGCCGCCTTGCCGGGACGGATCGACACCCGCGCTTTCCTCTGGCTGCTCGTCATCCTGTCGCTCGCGACCCTGAACGCGCCGCAGGACATCTGGGACACGATCCGGCACCTGCGCGTGCCCGATACCGACGATGCCATGCGGCTCGTCGAAGTGCGGGACCTGCTGGCCGGCCAGCCCTGGTACGACAACGTCCAGTACCGCTTCCTGGCGCCCGAAGGCGTGGCGAGCCACTGGTCGCGCCTCGTGGACGCGCCGATCGCCGCTCTGATCGGTGCGCTGACGTTGCTGGCGGGCCGGCCCCTGGCCGAGGGTCTGATCGCCGCGTTCTGGCCCGTGCTGCTGTTCGGCCTGTACTGCACCCTGCTCTATCGGGGCGTGCGGCGAACCTTCGGGGGCCGGGCGGCGATCCTGGCGGTACTCGTGGCGACGCAGACCTTCGGGATCGCCATCCAGTTCCAGCCGGGGCGGGTCGACCACCACAACGTGCAGATCCTGGCGATGCTGGGCCTCGCCTTCTGCCTGATGCGCGGCTGTTTCCCAGCGGCCTTCGTGGGCGGTGGCCTGGCGGCCCTGTCGCTGGCGGTGGGGCTGGAGGGGCTTCCCTACCTGGCGCTCGCCGCCCTGTACTGCGTCGGCGCCTGGTGCTGGCGCGGCCGCCCCGCCCTCCCCGGCCTTGCCGGCTTCGGCGTCGGGCTCGGCGTCGCGGCGCCGCTCCTGTTCGCCGCGCAGACCGCCCCCACCCTCTGGACCGCAACGCGCTGCGACGCGCTCTCGCCGCCTTGGCTGTGGCTCGCCGCCGGCGGCTTCGGTTTCGCGCTGGCAGCAACCGCGCTCAGGCGCCGGCTCGGCACGCCCGGATTGCGGATCGCCCTTGCGGTCCTCTGCGGGATCCTTCTGATCGGCGGCTTCGGTCTGGCCTTCCCAATCTGCCTGGAGGGGCCGTTTCCCGGCATGACACCCCTGGTCCGGGACCATTGGCTGCTCACCGTCAACGAGATGGCCTCGCTGCCCAAATCCGTCGCTCAGGGGCGGTGGGAGATGCTGGTCTTCTATCCGGTGGTCCTGATCGGGAGCCTGA
Organism: Methylobacterium sp. J-001; assembly: GCF_022829565.1. Classification (NCBI taxonomy): domain Bacteria; kingdom Pseudomonadati; phylum Pseudomonadota; class Alphaproteobacteria; order Hyphomicrobiales; family Methylobacteriaceae; genus Methylobacterium; species Methylobacterium sp. J-001. The sequence continues at coordinate 270,965 of NZ_JAKSYN010000227.1, read as the reverse complement.
CCGCGACCTGGATGGCCTGGCGTGGCCCGCAGCGCCGGGCCTGGTCGATCGCGGCGCTGTTCCTGTGGCCCGGCCTGATCCTCGGGGTCTTCCAATTCCGCGGGCTCTACATCGCCTCGGGCTTCGTGCCGCTTGTGGCGGGCCCGGTGATCGACCGCGCCTTGACGCGCGCCGCCGCCCCCGGAACGGCCGTTCGCCGCTGGGGCGCTCTCGCTCTCGGCAGCGGCCTGGTCAGCACGCTCTGGCTGGCACCGATGGCACTCGCCGGTTGGATCGCGCCGGCTTCACGGACGGCCCCTGATTCGGCGGGTGTCATTGCCTGCCAGGGCGACGCCGCCGTGCGGCCCCTGGCGGCGCTTCCGCCTGGAACCGTGCTGGCGCCGATCTTTCTGGGACCGTCGATCCTCCTGCGCACGCCGCACACGATCGTGGCCGCGCCCTATCACCGGGCGATCCCGGGGCTGACAGCGGCGATCGAGGGCCTCGGCGGAACCGAGGCGGATCTCGACCGGGTGCTCGATACCTTCCAGATCCGCTATCTGGTGACCTGCCCGTCCCGGCCCGCCGACAACCTTCAGGCCACTCCGGCCTTCGCGACGCGCCTCACTCGCGGGGACGCTCACACCGACCGGCTGGAGCCCGTCACGGTGCCTGGCCCCCTGAAGGTCTGGCGCGTGGTGCGGTGATCCGTCAGATCAGCCGACGGTCCAGCCGAATGATCCGGCACGGGTCGCCGGCTTTGGCGGCTTCCTCGTGGGGTGCGCGCATGAGCAGCGCTTCGGCGCGGCCGAGCACCGCCAGCATCGACGAATCCTGCCGCTTCTCCGGATCCGCCACCGGCAGGCAGCCGGGTTCGAGGGTGAGGCTCGCACGCATGTAGTCGGCGCGCCCGTCATTGGCCGGCAGGTCGCGGCCGAGCGTGGCCGGCTCGCTGCGGTCGGCGCCGGCCTGCGGATCGCCCTGGAGGGCCCGGATCGCCGGCACCACGAACAGCAGCCCGCAGACGATCGACGAAACCGGATTGCCCGGCAGGCCGATCACCAGCATGTCGCCGAGGCGCCCCTGCATCAGCGGCTTGCCCGGCCGGAGCGCCACCCGCCAGAAGCCAAGTTCCAGCCCTTCCTTGGCCAGAGCCGCCTGGACGAGATCGTGGTCGCCCACGGAAGCGCCGCCAAGCGTCACCAGCAGATCGGCCTGAGCTTCGCGGGCACGGCGGAAGGCGTCTTCGAGAGCACCGTGATCGTCCGCGGCAATGCCGAGATCGATGACCTCGGCGCCCGCTTCGGCGGCAAGCGCAGCGAGCGCCAAGCTGTTCGAGGCGACGATCTGGTCCCAGGCCGGTGCGGCGCCGGGTTCCACCAGCTCGTCACCGGTGGCGAGGATCGCCACGCGCGGCCGGCGCCGGACCGACAGGCGCGGATGGCCGGCTGCGGCGGCCAGCGCCAGGCGGCGCGCGTCGAGATTCATGCCGGCGACCAGCAGAGTCTCGCCGGCGGTGAAGTCGAGCCCGGCCCGGCGGATGAAGCGGTCCTGCTCGACCGCCTCCATGACGCGGACGGTGTCGCCCTCGGCCTGCGCATCCTCCTGGATCAGGATCGCGTCCGCGCCCTCCGGGACCGGCGCGCCGGTGAAGATCCGCACCGCCTCGCTGGGGCCGATCCGGCCGGAGAAGCCGTGTCCGGCCGCGCTTGTCCCGACTAGTTTCAAGCTCGCCCCGACAGCGGCGGCATCGGCGAAGCGGACCGCGTAGCCGTCCATGGCGGAGGCCGGGAATGGCGGCTGCGTCCGGGCGGCGGTTACGTCGGCTGACAGCGTCCGGCCGGCGGCCTGGGCCAGCGGAACGGTCTCGGCCTCGACCGGGCCGGGCACACTCGCCAGGACCCGCGCCAGCGCCTCGGCAACCGGGATCAGGCCGCTCATGCCTCGGGTGCCCGGTAGGAACCGGAGCGCCCGCCATCCTTGGCGGTCAGCCGGATACCCTCGATCCGCATGCCCCGATCGACTGCCTTCACCATGTCGTAGACCGTGAGGCAGGCGACCGAGACGGCGGTCAGCGCCTCCATCTCGACCCCGGTCGGCCCCTGGACCCGCACCTCGGCGGCGATGCGAAGACCCGGCAGCGCCGGGTCCAGCTCGCACTCCACCCGCACCTTCGAGAGCAGCAGCGGATGGCAGAGCGGGATCAGCTCATGCGTGCGCTTGGCCGCCATGATCCCGGCGAGTCGGGCGGTGCCGATCACGTCACCCTTCTTGGCGTCGCCCTCGCGGATCAGCGCCAGGGTCTCGGGCCGCATCACCACGCAGCCCTCGGCCCGGGCGGTGCGGTCGGTGGCGGGCTTGTCGGTGACGTCGACCATGTTGGCCGCGCCGCTCGTGTCGAGATGGGTGAGCGTCGAACCGGGCTCCATGCTCAGCCCTTCTTCTTGTCGTCTTGCTTCTTGTCGTCTTGCTTTTTGGCCTTGCCGGCCTTGGCGTCCGGCTCCGGGCCGCCGGCCTCGCCGAACAGCAGCGCGCGGGTGGCTTCGGTCACGTCCGCCTGACGCATGAGGCTTTCACCGACCAGCACCACCCCAAGGCCGTGCTGCCGAAGCCGCTCCACGTCGGCATGGCCGCCGATTCCGCTCTCGGCCACGGCGATCCGATCCTTCGGAATGCCGGGTCCGAGACGGATCGCGGTGTCGAACGAGACCTCGAAGGTCTTGAGATTGCGGTTGTTGATCCCGATCAGGGCGGTCCCCAGCGGCAGCGCCCGGGCCAGCTCGGCCTCGTCATGCACCTCGACCAGCACATCCATGCCGAGCTCGTGGGCGGTGGCGACCAGGGCCTGCGCCTCGTCATCATCCAGGCAGGCCATGATGACGAGGATGCAATCGGCGCCCCAGGCCCGCGCCTCGTAGACCTGGTAGGGTTCGAACAGAAAGTCCTTGCGCAGGACCGGCAATCCACAGGCCGCCCGGGCCTCGGTCAGGTATTCCGGGCGTCCCTGGAACGACGGCTCGTCGGTCAGCACCGACAGGCAGGTGGCCCCGCCGGCCTCGTAGGCCGCCGCCAGCATCGCGGGGGCGAAATCCTCCCGGATCAGCCCCTTCGACGGCGAAGCCTTCTTCACCTCGGCGATCAGGGCCGGACGCCCGGCGGCGAGATGGGTCCGGATCGCAGACGCGAAGCCGCGCACCGGCTCGGCCTGAAGGGCGCGGCGCTCCAGCTTGGCCAGCGGCACCCGGAGCTTCGCCTCGGCGATCTCGCGGCGCTTGTAGGCCTCGATCCGGGCCAGCACATTGGGCCGCTCGTGCGGCGCCTCGGCAGAACCCGCCTGGGCCACCGATTCCTGCGTGAGCGTGCTCATCGGCACTCCTGCCCGTTCGAGCGATCGTTCGAAGCCCGGACCAGGCGGGCGAGGGTGTCACGCGCCGCCCCGGAATCGACGGCATCCTGCGCCCGCGCGAGCCCCTCCGCCAGGGTCGGCGACGCCCCCGCGACGACGAGGGCTGCACCGGCATTCAGAACGGCGATGTCCCGGTAGGCGATGCGTGCGCCCGCCAGGACGGCTTCGAGCGCCCGGGCGTTGTCGGCGGGATCCCCGCCGCGCAGGTCTTCCGGCGCACGCAGCGTCAGGCCGAGTTCCTGCGGATCGATGGTGAACCGGGACATACGGCCGTCCTCGAGAGCGACCACCCGGGTCGGCCCGGTGACGGTGATCTCGTCCAGCCCGTCGGAGCCGTGGACGGTCCAGACCCGGCGGCTGCCGAGCTCGGCGAGCACCCGCGTCAGCGGCTCGGCCAGCGCCTCCTGGGCGACGCCGAACAGCTGGTAGGCGACGCCGGCCGGATTGCAGAGCGGGCCCAGCAGGTTGAAGATCGTCCGCACCGGCAGTTCGGAGCGTACCGCCGCCACGTGGCGCATGGCGCCGTGATGGGCCTGGGCGAACAGGAAGCAGAGATTGGCCTCGGCAAGGCACCGGGCCTGGCCCTCGGCATCGAGGCCGAGCTGGACACCGAGCGCCGCCAGCACGTCGGCGGCGCCGGAGCGGGAGGTCGCCGCGCGGTTGCCGTGCTTGGCCACCGGCACGCCGCAGGCGGCGACCAGGATGGCGGCGAGCGTCGAGACGTTGACGCTGCCGGAATGATCGCCGCCGGTGCCGACCACGTCGACCGCGTTGTCGGGCGCCGCGATCCGGGTCATGCGGGCGCGCATCGCCTCGGCCGCACCGACGATCTCCTCGACGGTCTCGCCGCGCACCTTGAGGGCGGCCAGGAAGGCGCCCGCCTGGACGGGGGTGACCTCGCCCGACAACAGGTCGTCGAAGGCCGCACGCGCTTCCGCGCGGTCGAGGGCCAAGCCCCCGGCGACCTTGGCGAGATGGGGTCTGAAACTGTCCATGCGCTCTGTCGGAAGGCCGCCCCGGCCGTCCGGCGTCAATGCACGTCGGGGCGCGCTCTGTCACGCGCCGCGTTCCAGGCGGCGGCGAGATCCAGAAAGTTCTTCACGATCTCCGTGCCGTGCTGAGACCGGATGCTCTCGGGGTGGAACTGGACCCCGTGCAGCGGCCGCTCGGCGTGCTCCAGCCCCATGATCAGGCCGTCCGCCTCGGCGGTGACCCGCAGGGTCTCCGGGCAGCTCGCGCGGTCGACCACCAGTGAGTGGTAGCGCGTCGCCTCGAAGCTGTCGTTGAGGTCCCGGAACAGGCCACTGGCCCCGTGCCGGATAGTCGAGACCTTGCCGTGCAGGGGCAGCGGCGCGCGGATCACGTCGCCGCCGAAGGCCTGGCCAATCGCCTGGAGGCCGAGGCAGACCCCGAAGATCGGAATTTCGTCGGAAAGATCGCGCACGACCTCAAGGCAGATGCCGGCCTCGTTCGGCGTGCAGGGGCCGGGCGAGAGCACGATCGCGTCCGGCGCCTTCGCGCGGATATCGGCGACGCTCAGCGCATCGTTGCGAGCGACCTCGACGGCGCCGCAGAGCGGGCCGATCAGGTGCACGAGATTCCAGGTGAAGGAATCGTAGTTGTCGATGACGAGGACGTTGGGCATCGCGGCGCGCTCGGGCATGGGGGCGATGTGACGGCTCGTGCCCCTCCGGTCAACCGGTGGCTACTGCCCGCGCTTAGCCTGCGCGGCAAACCGCACCGCCTCCTCGGCGGCCCGGAACAGCGCCTTGGCCTTGTTCACGCATTCCTGCTGCTCGGAGGCCGGGTCGGAATCGTAGACGATGCCGGCGCCGGCCTGGACGTGCATCCGCCCGTCCTTCACCAGGGCGGTGCGCAGGACGATACAGGTATCCATCTCGCCCCGGGCGCCGAAATAGCCGATGCAGCCGGCGTAGGGCCCGCGCTTCTCGCGCTCCAGCTCGTCGATGATCTCCATGGCCCGCACCTTCGGGGCACCCGAGACCGTGCCGGCCGGGAAACCCGCCGCCAGAGCGTCGAGGGGATCGTAGCGCGGATCGAGGTCGCCCTCGACGTTCGACACGATGTGCATCACCTGGCTGTAGCGCTCGATGAAGAACGAATCCGTCACCCGCACGGTGCCGATCTTCGAGACGCGGCCAGCATCGTTGCGGCCGAGATCGAGCAGCATCAGGTGCTCGGCGCATTCCTTCGGATCGGCGAGCAACTCGGCGGCGAGCGCCACATCCTCGGCCGGGGTGGCGCCCCGGCGGCGCGTGCCGGCGATCGGCCGCACCGTGACGGTGCCCTCGCGGACCCGCACCAGGATTTCCGGCGACGAGCAGACGATCTGAAAGGCCTCGAAATCGAGATAGCAGAGGAACGGCGCCGGGTTCGTGCGCCGGAGCGACCGGTACAGGCTGAAGGCCGGCAGCGTGAAGGGCGCCGAGAAGCGTTGGGACAGCACCACCTGGAATACGTCGCCCGCGACGATGTACTCCTTGGCCCGCGCCACCATGGCGGCGAAGGCATCCAGTGAGGTGTTCGAGATCGGCTCCGGATGCGCAACCGTCGAGAGGTCCACCCGGGCATCCACCGGCAAAGGCCCTTCGAGGGCCTCCGCCACACGGTCCATACGCAGAAGCGCGGCCTCGTAGGCGGCGCGGGCGGTAACGCCGGGCGCCGGGCGGACGGGTGAGATGACGGTGATCTGGTCGCGGATCGAATCGAACACCACCATCACGCGCGGGCGGACCAGGATCGCGTCCGGCACGCCGAGGGGATCGGGGTTCGGCTCGGGCAAACGCTCCATGGCGCGGACCATGTCGTAGCCGAGATAGCCAAACAGGCCGGCGGCCATCGGGGGAAGGTCCTGCCCGTCGGATTCACCGATGGCGCTCTCGGCGATCAGGGCGCGGAGGCTGGCCAGCGGCGCCCGGTCGTCCAGCTGGAAGGTGTCGAGATCGGCGCCGCGGGCGACGGCGGGGGCGCCGTCGCGGCAGCGCCAGATCAGATCCGGATCCAGCCCGATCATGGAGTAGCGGCCGCGCACGGCGCCGCCCTCCACCGATTCGAGCAGGAAGGCCGGCCCGGCATGCCGGGCGCGCAGCTTGAGGAAGGCCGCGACCGGGGTCTCCAGGTCGGCCACGAGGCTCAGCTCGACGAGGCTCGGGTGGCCGGCCTCGTAGCGTCCGGCAAACGCCGCGTAGTCAGGCGCCTCGGCCATGGCCCTCAATTCTCTCCGCCGATGGCGCGGCGCAGGGCCGTCTGGTCGATCTTCACACCGGCGTTCTTCTGGACCTCCGAAATGTACTGGGACAGCACGTCGTCGGCCAGCGCGGACTGGAAGTTCTTGGTGATGGTCTTGTCGGCCTGCGTATCGGCGACGAAGGCCGGCATCGTCGCGCTCGTCACCTTGAACACCGCCCGCGAATCGCCCGCTGCCGCAGTGCCGGCCTTGCCGACCGGGGTGGCGAAGATCAGGTTCACGTCGTCGGCGGTGAGCATGTCCTTCGCCTGGTTGCGGGAGAGATCCTGCGCCTCCTGCGTGTTGACACCGACCTCCTGAGCGACTGACTCGATGGTCGCGCCGCCGTTGAGCTTCTCGACCAGCTCGCGGCCCTTGGCCTGGAGGCGCTTGGCGATCTCGGCGGTGGTCCACCCGGCCTTCACGCCGTCCCGGACCTCGTCGAGGGGCTTGTCGTGCGCGGCGTCGATGCCGGTGACATCGTACCAGACATAGCCGCCGGACTTGGTGCGCAGCGGCTCGTTGTCGCCGCCGATCTCGGCGCGGAACAGGGCCGGCAGGGTGGTATCCGGATCGGGAATATCGGCGACACGCTGCCCGTCCGGGGCCTTGCCCTGGGGATCGACCGCCTTGACGGTCACGAGCTTGAGGCCGCGCTCGGCCGCGATGTCCGCCAGCGGCTTGGCGCCGGCACGCTGGTCCTCGATGGCGTCGCGGGTCGTCTCCATGGCGTCGCGGGCTCGGGTGAGCGCGAGGCTCTTGCGGATCTCGCCCTCGACCGCCTCGAACGGCTTGACGGTGCCAGGCTCGATCTTGGTCACGCGCAGCAGCACGGTGCCGAACCGGCCCTGGACCGGCTGGCTCACGCCGCCCTCGGGCAGTGCGAAGGCGGCATCGGCCACGACCTTGTCGAACAACTCGGCCTTGGTCAGCGTGCCCAGCGTCAGGTCGGTGCCGCCGGTGCTGCGCGCCTCGGCGACCGCCTCGAAGGTCTTCGAGCCATCCTCGATCGCCTTGCGGGCGGCCTCCGCGGAGGCCGCATCCGGGAACACGACCTGCTGGATCGTGCGCTTCTCCGGGCTGCCGTAGCGGCCCTTGTTCAGCTCGTAGGCGGCCTTGGCATCCGCATCGGTGATCGCGTCGGGCTTGGCCATCGCCTCGGGATCGACCACCAGCAGGGTGGTGGCGCGAAATTCCGGCGCCCGGAAGCCCGACTTGTTGGCCTCGTACCAGGTCTTCAGCTCGTCCTCGGTCGGGGCCGGAATCTCCCCGGCCACGGAGGGCGTGAGCATCACGTAGGCGGCCGAGCGACGCTCGGTGGCGTAGCGGTGGACCGCCTCGCGCATCGCCACCGGCACGTGCAGGTCGGACGACACGGCCTCGGCGAGCTGCAGCCGGGCGATCACGGCGCGCTGCTCGCGCACGAACATGCCCTCGCTCAGGCCGGCCCGCTGAAGGGTCTGGTAGAACAGCTGCGGCTCGAACTGGCCCTGGGCGTTCTGGAAGCTCTTCTCGTCGTGGATCGCCCGGATCACCGAGGCATCCGGCACACCGAGGCCGAGATCATGCGTCTTCTGGTCGAGGGCCGCTTCGGTGATCAGCTGCGACATCACGGCCCGGTCCAGGCCGAGCATGCGGGCCTGGTCGGGGGTGAGCGCACGCTTCAGCTGCGCCTGATAGCGCTGCATCTGGTTCTGGTAGGCTTGGCGCACCTGCTCGGCGGTGATCGGCGTGCTGCCCACCGTCGCGACGTTGCTGCTGGAGCCGCCGCGGAAGAACTCCTCCACGCCGAAGATCCCCACGCCCGCGATCAGCAGCGCGAAGATGATCGTCAAGACGATCTTGCCGAACCAATGCTGGCTGGCGTTGCGGATGCCCTGAAGCATGATCTGTGATCGGATACCTTCGGCACCCGACCCGTCGCCAGGCCGATGCCATCCCTGAAAGGCGACCGCGATAGACCATTCGCGCCCGCAGGCAAAGGCTCACCCTTTCGGATGGTTTGCGCGCCCAAGCTCGCTCTGGTAGGCCCCGCCGACCCCGGAAAACCGAGGCGGCGCAGGGGTGAGGCGAGGGCTAGGGATGACGCAGACGGGGCGGAAGCCGCTGGTCGCCGGCAACTGGAAGATGAACGGGACGCGGGCATCGATCAATGTGGTCGAAGCGATCCGCGACGGTCTCACGCCGGAACTCGCCGCCCGTGTCGACGTGCTGATCTGCCCGCCCGCGACGCTCATCGGCTCCTGCGTGGCGGCGACCGCCGGGTCCCCGATCGCCATCGGCGGGCAGAACCTGCATGCCCGGCCGAGCGGCGCCTTCACGGGATCCATCTCGGCCGAGATGCTGGCCGATCTCGGCGCCAAATACGTGATCGTCGGCCATTCCGAGCGTCGCGCCTACCACCACGAGACCGATGACGGCGTTCACGCCAAGGCGCTCGGCGCCCGCCGCGCCGGCCTGTGCGGGATCATCTGCGTCGGCGAGACCATCGAGGAGCGTGAGCAGGGCCGCGCCCTCGACATCGTCCGCGCCCAGCTCGCCATCGGCCTTCCGAAGGGCGCGACCGCGGCCGACACGGTGATCGCCTATGAGCCGGTCTGGGCGATCGGCTCAGGCCGCACCCCGACGCCCCGCGACATCGCCGAGGTCCACGCCTCGCTGCGGGAAATGCTCGACAAGCTCGTCGGCGACGAGGCCCACCGGATCCGCATCCTTTACGGAGGCTCGGTGAAGCCCAGCAACGCCCGCGAGCTGATGGCGGTGGAGAATGTCGACGGCGCCCTGGTCGGCGGCGCCAGCCTCGTGGCCGAGGACTTTCTGGGGATCTGCGCCGCCTACGCGTGAGCCTGGAAGCATGATCCCGAACGGTGGTTTTCGGCGTCCGGAAAGGGATCATGCCAATCTGGAAAGTCAACGCATGGTCCCGGTTCCGGTACGATGCGCGCGGGCTTCTCGGATCTGTCACACGATCCTGCTTTTAAGGTCGTGACGACATCCGACCAAGAAGCCCGACATGACGATCGACCACGCCTCCGCGGACCCCACGATGGTGGAGATGATCCGCCGCGAAATTCTCGACAGTTACGACGAGGAGATGGAGCTCGGCTTCGAGGACGACCGTCTCGAGAGCCTCGGAGGCCAGACGGAATCCGGACAGGACCGCAGGCATTACTTCCGTGAACTGCTGCGCCTCCAGCACGAGCTGGTCCGGCTGCAGGACTGGGTCCAGCACAACAAGCTGCGGGTCGTCGTCCTGTTCGAGGGACGTGATTCGGCCGGCAAGGGCGGCGCGATCAAGCGGATCACCCAAAGGCTGAACCCGCGTGTCTGCCGCGTCGCCGCCTTGCCCGCCCCGAGCGAGCGCGAGCGCACGCAATGGTACTTCCAACGCTACGTCGCTCACCTGCCCGCCGGCGGCGAGATCGTGCTGTTCGACCGCTCCTGGTACAATCGCGCTGGCGTCGAGCGCGTGATGGGCTTCTGCTCCGAGTCCGACGTGGAGGAGTTCTTCCGCTCCGTGCCGGAGTTCGAGCGCATGCTCGTCCGCTCGGGCATCGTGCTTCTGAAGTACTGGTTCTCGATCACCGATGAGGAGCAGGCCCTGCGCTTCAACATGCGCATCGCCGACCCGCTCAAGCAGTGGAAGCTCTCGCCGATGGATGTCGAGTCCCGCCGACGCTGGGAAGACTACACCCGCGCCAAGGAGGATATGCTGGCGCGCACCCACATCCCCGAGGCGCCCTGGTGGGTGGTCGAGGCGGTGGACAAGAAGCGCGCCCGCCTGAACTGCATCAGCCACCTGCTCGAACAGATCCCCTACCAAGAGGTCGAGCATCCGCATGTCCATCTGCCCGAGCGGGTTCGCCACGCGGATTATATCCGCTCGCCGACCCCGCCGGAGATGCTCGTTCCGTCGCGCTACTGACCGCACTCAGTCCATCGTGTCGGGCATTGGATCCGGCACGATGCGCGCTTTTTTTGACGCGCATCGTCCACTCCGAAAGCCGGTGGCCATATTTGGGGACGAAGCCCTGAAGCGCGTCAGAGCTTGAACGCCTGGCGTGCCATCAACCGCCAGCGAGCGCCGTCGCGGCGCCAGACCTGCAGCACGCCGATATGGACCGGTGCGGTGTTGCCGCCCGAGATGGTCTCGCCCGTAAAGACGTGGCGGACGATGGCATCGTCGCCGATCACCGAGGCCGAGCGATCCGACAGGGTGATGCTCGGGAAGCGCGAACGGCCGCTGGTCAACGCCTCGATGAAGGCGGCCTTGTCCTGCACCACGCCGCTGGAATGGCCGTAGCTCAAGCCGTCGAGGGTGAGCGCGTCCAGGGCGGTGCCATCCGCGGCGAGCAGGGCCTTGGTCAGGTTGTCCACCGCCGCTTCGACGTCGGTGCCCTGGGCGGAGTCGCCCGGTTTGGCTGCGATGGCGGGCCCCGCATGTATCAGGATCGGCGCGGCGGCGGCGATGGCGAACGCGGCGGCAAGCGCCGAACGGCGTGAGATGGTCATGACGGGCCTCCCGGGCGGGCGGCGTGTTCGGTGAGCCACCCTTCCCGCTGACAGAGCACGACGGGCACTCGGGCGCGAGGGCTGTCGGGAACAGCCGGGGGGCGATCGTCAAGTTGGCGGCAGCCGGCGAGTGGTGTATGGCCGGCGCAGATTTGCGACCGGCGCACCAAGTCGAATGCTTGGCACCGGCCGCCCCGCGCCCGCCGCCGGACCGGCCTGTCAGGACCGACGCGCGAAGCCGAACCAGATTCCGGAACACCGATGCAGACCGTCCTGATCGTCGTCCACCTCATCATCGTCCTGGCGCTGATCGGCGTCGTGCTGCTGCAGCGCTCCGAGGGCGGGCTGGGCCTCGGCGGTGGCGGCGGTGGTGGCGTCGGCGGCTTCATGACCGGCCGCGGCCAGGCCAACGCGCTGACGCGCGCGACCGCGATCCTGGCCGCCCTGTTCTTCGCCACAAGCATGCTGCTCGCCGTGATGTCGCACCGCTCGGCGGCGCCGAAGTCGATCCTCGACACTGGCGCGTCGACGCCCGCCGGCCAGCCGGCCAAGCAGCCGGCCAAGCAGCCGACCGGGGCCGACAATCTGCTCGACACCCTGCGCCAGCAGCAGGACCGGGCGCCCGCGACCGCTCCGGCCCAGCCGGCCGTGCCCGAAGCGCCGCAGTCGCGCTGACGCACCGCGCGCCCCATTCGGGCGCGCACAGCTGAAACGGATGCCGGATTCATTCCCGAACGGCGGTCGCCGACGTTCGGAACAGGGCGACGCGAATTTAAGATTCGGCGCAGATGCTGCATCAGGCATCCAGGGTCTGCGCTGGACGCGCGTGACATCGGGGCCGGGGGCAGCAAGAGGACGGGCGGCGGATGCGTGCAGGGCCGACGAGTCGGCTTGGCTCCGGTCCATCCTGGCAGGCCGTTCTTCGCGCCCGCCCGATCCCCAGACATTTCATCGCCGGCAGGCTTGCCGTTTGGCAAATGCCAACGCCTTCTTTATGGACCGAGGCCCATGACGCGGTACGTTTTCATCACCGGCGGCGTGGTTTCCTCTCTCGGTAAGGGACTCGCGTCCGCGGCGCTCGCCGCCGTGCTCCAGGCACGGGGCTATCGGGTCCGGATGCGCAAGCTCGACCCCTACCTGAACGTCGATCCGGGCACGATGAGCCCGACTCAGCACGGCGAGGTCTTCGTCACCGACGACGGGGCCGAGACCGATCTGGATCTCGGCCATTATGAGCGCTTCACCGGCGTGCCGGCGAGCCGGGCCGACAACATCACCACCGGCAGGATCTACCAGGACATCATCGCCAAGGAGCGGCGGGGCGACTATCTCGGCGCCACGATCCAGGTGATCCCGCACGTCACCAACGCGATCAAGGACTTCGTCCTCGACGGCAACGACACGTTCGACTTCGTCCTCGTCGAGATCGGCGGCACGGTCGGCGACATCGAGGGGCTGCCGTTCTTCGAGGCGATCCGCCAGCTCGGCCAGGAACTGCCCCGGGGCACCTGTGCCTACGTCCACCTGACGCTGCTGCCCTACATCCCGTCGGCGGGCGAGCTGAAGACCAAGCCGACGCAGCACTCCGTGAAGGAGCTGCGCTCCATCGGCATCCAGCCCGACATCCTGCTCTGCCGCTGCGACCGGCCGATCCCCGTCGAGGAGCGGCGCAAGCTCGCCCTGTTCTGCAACGTCCGCGAGACCGCGGTGATCGAGGCGCTCGACGTCGCCTCGATCTACGAGGTGCCGCTCTCCTACCGGAAGGCGGGACTCGATCGGGAGGTGCTCGGCCATTTCGGCCTGGAGCACGGCGAGGAGCCGGATCTCGGCCGCTGGACCACCATCTCCGACCGGGTGCGCAATCCCGAGGGCGAGGTCTCCATCGCCATCGTGGGCAAGTACACGGGCCTGAAGGACGCCTACAAGTCGCTGACCGAGGCGCTGATCCACGGCGGCATCAGCCATCGGGTCAAGGTCAACCTCGAATGGATCGAGGCCGAGGTGTTCGAGCGCGAGGACCCTGCGCCGTTCCTCGAAGGTCTGAACGGCATCCTGGTGCCCGGCGGCTTCGGGCAGCGCGGCGCCGAGGGCAAGATCCGCGCGGCCCGGTATGCCCGCGAGAAGCGCATCCCGTATCTCGGCATCTGCTTCGGCATGCAGATGGCGGTGATCGAAGCCGCGCGCTCGCTGGCCGGCGTCCCGGACGCCAACTCCACCGAGTTCGGCGAGACCTCGGAGCCGGTGGTCGGCCTGCTCACCGAGTGGCTGCGCGGCAACGAGCTGGAGCGGCGCGCCGCGGTCGGCGATCTCGGCGGCACGATGCGGCTCGGTGCCTACGATGCGCAGCTCGACCCCGATTCGAAGATCGCCCAGATCTACGGCTCGGACCGGATCTCCGAGCGCCATCGCCACCGCTACGAGGTCAACATGGCCTATCGCGAGCGCCTGGAGGCCAAGGGCCTGCGCTTCTCCGGGCTCTCGCCGGACGGGCTCCTGCCCGAGACGGTGGAGCATGTCGGGCACCCGTGGTTCATCGGCGTGCAGTTCCACCCGGAGCTGAAGTCGCGCCCGTTCGAGCCGCATCCGCTGTTCAAGGGGTTCGTCGGCGCGGCGATCGAGCAGAGCCGGCTGGTCTAAGGCAGGCGAGGCGCGGCGGCGCGCCGCTGCTCGCGTGGCGGGTCTGAACCCTATATCGGTCGGATCGTGACCGAGATCCTGTTCTACCATATGCAGCGCCAGCCGCTGGAGAAGGTGCTGCCGAACCTCGTCGAGCGCTCGCTCGGCCGGGGCTGGCAGGCCGCGATCCAGGCGGCCACCGAGGAGCGGCTGCAGGCCCTCGACGACCACCTCTGGACCTATTCCGACGAAAGCTTCCTGCCGCACGGCACCGACCGGGATCCCGATGCGGCCGGCCAGCCGGTGGTGCTGACCCTGCGCGACGTGAACCCCAACACCGCCTCGATCCGGTTCCTGGTCGAGGGCGCCGACTTGCCGCCCGACGCAGAGAGCTACGAGCGGATCTGCATCCTGTTCGACGGGACCGACCAGGACGCCCTGCTGCGCGCCCGCGAGCAGTGGCGCCAGGCCAAGGAGGCGGGTCATGCCGTCGCCTACTGGCAGCAGGACGATTCGGGCCGCTGGAACAAGAAGGCTTGATCGTGCTCCTCAACAAGCGTCTCGCGCGCCTCGCGCTCGGCTTCACCCTGGCGACGGCGCCGTTGCCGCTCTACGCGCAGGACGCCCACCATGCGGGGCCGCAGGCTGAGGCGAAGCCGGCACCGCGGGGCCCGGAAGGCCGTCGCCTGCCGCCGGACTCCACGACCCGCCAGAGCATCAAGTTCCCCGACGGGCGCAGCCTCGACTTCACCGCCACGGCCGGCAGCTTGCCCCTCGTCGACGAGGCCGGGAAGCTCCAGGCCGAGATCGCCTATGTCGCCTACACCATGGCCCCGGAGGCCGGGCGCGCACGACCTGTCACCTTCGCGATCAACGGAGGTCCGGGCGCGGCCTCGGCCTACCTAAATATCGGCGCGATCGGCCCCTGGCGATTGCCCACCGGCGGCACCAGCATCAGTCCGTCCCAAGCGGTGGCGCTGACGCCGAACGACGGCACCTGGCTCGACTTCACCGACCTCGTCTTCATCGATCCAGTCGGCACCGGCTACAGCCGCGCCAGCGACGGCAACGGCAAGACCTACTGGAGCATCGACAGCGATGCTTCGACGCTCGCCGCCGTCATCGCGCGCTACCTGCGGGTCAACGAGCGGATGGCGAGCCCGAAATTCTTCGTCGGCGAGAGCTATGGCGGCTTCCGAGGGCCGCTGATCACCGAGAAGCTGCAGGAAGAGATCGGGATCGGACTCTCCGGGATGGTGCTGCTCTCGCCCGTCCTGGACTTCGGCTGGCTCGAGACCCCGCGGGCGAACCCGTGGGGCTACGTGCTGAAGCTGCCCTCCCTGGCCGCCGGTGCGCTGGAGCGGGCCGGCACCATCCCGACCCCGGCGCTGCTCAGCGAGGCTGAGGCCTACGCGGCCGGTCCGTATCTGAGCGACCTGCTCAAGGGTCCGAGCGATACGGGCGCCGTCGCCCGGATAACCGACAAGGTCGCGCCGCTCACCGGGTTCGATCCGGCTTTCGTCCGCGCCCAGGCCGGGCGCCTCTCCACCCGCAGCATCCAGCGGGAGGTCGACCGCACGGAAGGCCGCGTCACCAGCGCCTACGACACCGGCATCACGGGTTGGGACCCGAATCCGGACGCTGCGCAGGCGAGCTTTGAGGATCCGCAGCTCACGGCGCTCCAGGCTCCGCTGACCAGCGCGATGATCGACCTCTACGCGCGCACGCTGAAATGGCCTGTGCCGAACCTGCGTTACGAGTTGCTGAGCAACGCGGTGAACCGCGGTTGGAGCTGGGGCTCGGGCCGGCAGGCGCCGGAGGTGCTCTCGAACCTCAAGGGTGCCCTCGCGCTGGACGGACACCTGCGGGTGCTGGTAGCCCACGGCTTCACCGATCTCGTCACGCCGTACTACGCCTCGAAACTGCTGCTGGCGCAGGTCCCGGCCTACGGCGCCGGTCGGCTAAGCCTTGCGGTCTATCCCGGGGGGCACATGTTCTATTCCCGCGACGATTCCCGGGCCGCCTTCAGGCGCGATGTCCAGAACCTCTATCAGGACGCCCTGAAGGCGCGCGAGGCCGGCTCTGCGCATCCGGCCGGAGCGCCGGCCGAGCGCCTCAAGGACATGCCCTGAGCGTCAGGCGTCGTCGAAGGCCAGCGCCTCGGCCGGGTAATCGATCATCATGCGGCGCTGAGCATCGGTGTTCTGCCACTCGCCGACCTTCATGTAGCGGCCCTCGATGTCCCGGACCTCCACCAGCTTGCGGATAGTCTCGATGCCCTGGAAAGCCTGCGGCCAATTGGACGCGAAGTAGAACACCTGCTCGACCGTGTCCGACAGGTGGCAGATCGCCGGGCCGAAGGTGCCCAGGCCGAAGACAAGGTAGCGCCCCCCCACCAGGGCCGCGACATCGGCCACGAGCGACTCGCTCTGTATCTCCACGGGCAGGCCGAGACCTTTCGCATAGGCCTCAACCTCGGCGATCACCGGGTTCAGCCGGTTTTCGAAGACCAGCTTCACCGACCGGATCCGACCCTCGCTGTGCAGCCGGTCGATGACCATGCGGTAAAAGGCGAAGGGCGGCTGCGGATAGTGCGGATCGACCCAGGTGCTGAAGATGTCGCCCGATCGGATATGGATCAGGAGCTGGTCGTCGGGCTTCTTCGGGAAGGTCGCGGGCAGCCCGTTGAATAGCGGGCGGATGATCTCCTGGATGATCGCCTGCGAGTCCGGCGGCGTATGGAGTCCCACGAGCCGCTGGAACTGCGTCGGATCGAAATAAAGACCGGAGAGGAAGTAGCCGTCCGCCGGCAGGTCCGCGTCCGGCGGAATGAAGGTGATGCCGTCGCGGGTGAGCCGCTCGGTCAGGAAGATCACCTTGCTGCGGTCGACCTTCGGAACCTTGATGTATTTCAGGTTCAGTGCCTTCGCCACCGAGATCGCGATGATGTACTGGACGAGGCAATTGCCGAACGCACCGTTCTCGAACAGCGACAGGCCGACGAGGGTGCGGCTGACCCGATCGGGCCCGCTCTCGAGGCTGTAGGCGATGTAACGGTTGGCCCCCGGCTTCTCGTTGAGGAGCGTCACGTCGAGGTCGAGCGTCGCCCGCAGCGCGATCAGGTCGATCGCCGCCGCCTCGGACCAAACCCGCGCCGCGACGACGGGGGCGGTCTTCGACACCGCGACGCGAACCAGCCTCGCCCAGGCGCGCTCGTCAGCCTCTATCACCGCCGTGCCGGTATTCGCCGCAACCCGCCTCGACGTGATGCCGGGCTCCGTCCAGGCAGTGCCGTCCTGTGAGAACTGGATCGCGTGGTCGGCTGCCGGCGTCCCGGCCTCGGCCAGGGCCACGGTGACGGAATGGACGGGGAAGCGGCCGGCGAGATCGATCTCCAGCCACGTCGTGCCGTCGATCACCACAGCCTGCGACGGGCGGGCGGCGGCGAGTTCGACGAGGCCAAGATTCGAAGCGTCTGCCGGGGCCATCATGTCTCCGGGGCGGATATGGGCCGGTCGCGCCGGGGACACGGCCGAACGGTGCACCCGGCGGTGCCCGCATCGGGACGGGCCCGTCAAGCCTGGGCGCGTCGGCCGCTGCGCGGATCAGCTCCGGAAAGGAGCCCGGCCGTTTGCCGCCGATGCAAAACGGCGCCTCAATCGACCGTCCCGATCTTCAGGAACAGGACATCGATATCGCGTTGGGGCACGTGGTCCTTCAGGATCGACTCGAAGGTTGTGGGGCCGATCTTCTTCACGTTGGGCGCGCAGAACGAGACCAGGGTCGCCGAATCGCCCTTGTCTACGATCAGCCTGAACGTCCCGATCGGCCCGGCCCCTTTGTCGCTGGCGGCAATCACGTAGGAAAGGTTCTGCTCATAGGCCTGGAACGCGCGGCTGCCGTCGGCGCTCGCCCGGCGGTAAAGGGCTTGGGCCGCTTTCTCGAACGCGGGATCCGTGCAGTACCGGTTCGCGTACTGAGCCTTCCGCGGCGGATCCAGGTCCGGGGAGCCGTAGGACAGGCTGGATTGCCCACTCAGGCTTGGCACGTAGCTCTGCCGGACCGCGATCTCCCGGCCGGCCGGGAAAACCTGCCGCCGCCAGAACGTCGATGTGAGTCTCCAGAGCGGCACATCCGCGAGCGTGCCGTCCTTGTGCTCCTGCCGCACCAAGATGCCGTCGGCAATCAGGGCCAAACGCCGGGTCTCGCCGAGGCGGCGCAAGGCCTCCTCCGTCGCCTCGACGGTCGGCACCAGCGGAATGGACAGGGCTCTCAGCCGATCGGTGATGTCGATCGGCGTCTTTCCATTCCGGAGTGAGAAGGCGCGTTGCTCGACCTGCGAGGCCACAGGCTGGCCATCGATCGCGGTAGCGAGCTTGAGGAAATTGTCATGCGCCGGATCAGGGATTGAGGCGAGCCGCTCGGGATCCCCGGTGATGTCGGGCATCGGGAATGCGATGGTCGTCTCGACATCCGTGTCGGTCAGATTGCGGAGCCGGTAGTCGATCCGCACGGCTTTCTCCGACAGGTATAGATCCTCGGAGACCAAAGCGATTTTGTCGGTCTTCTCCAGAACGAGGCCGCCGGCCGCGAGCGCGACAACGCTGTCATCGGCCCGGGCAGGTAAGGACGCAGCCGCCAGGACTGCCAGGACCGGCGACAAGACCAGCGACAAGGTACGCATCGACATCACGCTCTTGTGTTCGGGTAGAATGCTGCAGCCGGGACCGTCATGATGCGGTCGCCACGGCTCGCGCCGCTGAGGGTGCGCCGGGGGGACAATCCCATCTTGGCGTCCCGCTCTCGGAAACGGCCGCCGTCCCGTCGCCGCCACTCGACCTGCATGTCCGCGCCGTTTCCTGAAGGGTCGGAAACGATTCCGCCGCGCCTCCGTTGTGCGAGAGCTGTCATGCGTCTACAACGATGGCGTGACGGTGCCCCGGCGACGGGGTGAAAAGGGAATGCGGTGAGGAACGCAAGTTCCGAATCCGCGGCTGCCCCCGCAACTGTGAGCGGCGAGCGTCTGCCAGTGGCCACCGGAGCGATCCGGGAAGGCGGCAGGCGCGCCGAGCCGCGAGCCAGGAGACCTGCCGTCGCGATAAGATCCCGCAATGCCGCCGGTGGGGCGGCTGGAGACATGTTGATGACCACCTCGACCCTTGCCCCCGTCGCCACCGGCACCCGCTCCGCGGAGCGCCCGGTCGCCGTTGCGCTGGCGGCTTTCCTGGGCCTCGGCCTGCTGTTCATGGCAGGCTTCTCGCCGGCGATCGCGCTGCACAACGCCGCGCACGATTTCCGGCATACCCAGAACTTCCCCTGCCACTGACGCCCCTACCCCAGGGATGATCACCCGGCTTCTGTCGGCGGCTCTGGCCGCCGGCTTCCTCGCGGCCGTCGTCGTGACGGGCCTTGAGTTGACGTTGACCTCGCCGCTCATCGTGGCGGCCGAGCGTTACGAGAATCACGAGACGCATCAGGCCCAGCGCGACCTCCCGATCGTCCTGGCTCATGCCGGACACGATCACGCCGCGCCGGATACCGCACCCGACTGGCAGCCCGGCGAGGGCCTGCCCCGGATGGCGTTCACGGCGTTGGCGACCCTCGTCGGCGCGGTGGGCTATGCCCTGTTGCTCGGTGCGGCGATCCTCGCCTGCGGGCGGGAGCCGACCCGGCAGGTGGGCGTCGCCTTCGCGATCGCGGGCTTCGCTAGCGTCGCCCTCGCCCCGGGACTCGGGTTGCCGCCGGAACTGCCGGGCAGTGAGGCCGCGCCACTGGCCACCCGACAAGCGTGGTGGGTGATGACGGCGGCCGCCACCGGCATGGGCCTGTACCTGATCGCGATCCGGCGCTCGCTGATCGCCATTATGGGCGGGCTCGTGCTGATCATCGCCCCGCACGTGGTTGGCGCGCCGCAGGCACCCGAGGCCGCCTCCGAGCTTCCGGCGGCGCTGGCGGCACAGTTCGCGGCCCGGTCGCTGGCGATCAGCTTCGTCTTCTGGCTGCTGATCGGCCTGGGCTTCGGATGGGCTTGGCAGGCTTTCGCCCGGGGTCCGGCGCGCGGGACGGCCCATGCCTGAGACCGTCCTCTACGTCTGCACCACCTGCCGCCGTCCGGGCGACGACCCGGACGGCCCCCGAGCCGGGGCGCGCCTGCTCGACGCCCTGCGTGCGGGGAACGCGGCGCCGGACCTGCGGATCGAGGGGGTCGAATGCCTGTCGGTGTGCAAGCGGCCGTGCTCGGTGGCGGTCGCCTCCGAAAACCGATGGACCTACGTCTACGGCGACATGGACCCGATCGAGTCCGCCGCGATTATCCTCGGCGGCCTCTCGTCCTACGCGTCCACGCAGGACGGCATCGTGCCGTGGCGGGAGCGGCCCGCCGCCTTCAAGACCGGCGTGATCGCCCGGATCCCGCCCTTACCCGATCCCCGCCCGCTTCCGGCCGGCACCTGGGAGGCTGCGGAATGACCATCGTGACCAAGATCCCCTGCACCATCGTCACCGGCTTCCTCGGCGCCGGGAAGACGACGCTGGTCCGCCACGTGATCGAAAACGCGAAGGGCCGCCGCCTGGCGATCCTGGTGAACGAGTTCGGCGATGTCGGCTTCGATAAGTCGTTCCTGGCCGCCTGCGGTGTCGAGGGCTGCACCGAGGATGCCATCGTCGAGCTGCCGAACGGCTGCATCTGCTGCACCGTGGCAGACGATTTCGTGCCGGCGCTGGAGACGCTGCTCGGCCGCGCCGAGCCGCCGGAGCATATCCTGATCGAGACCTCCGGCCTCGCCCTCCCGAAGCCGCTGGTCCAGGCGTTCCAATGGCCTGCGATCCGCTCGCGGGTCACCGTCGATGGCGTCGTCGCCGTGGTGGACGGACCAGCCGTCGCCGCCGGCGCCTTCGCGGAGGATCCCGAGGCGCTCGCCGCCCAGCGGGCCGCCGACACGGCGGTCGACCACGACAACCCGCTGGAGGAGGTGTTCGAGGACCAGCTCCTCTGCGCGGACCTCGTGGTGCTCAACAAGTCCGACCTGCTCGATGCCGAGACCCGGGCACGGGTGCGCGCCGAGGTCGAGGGGCACCTGCCCCGCGCCGTGAAGGTGGTCGAGACCGAGAACGGCGCGATCGATCCGCTGGTGCTGCTCGGGCTGGGCGCCGCCGCGGAGGACGACCTCGACGCCCGTCCCTCGCATCATGGCGACGGCGAGGATCACGACCACGACGACTTCGAGACCGTGGCCCTCCCGATCCGTCCGGCCATCACGGCCGGCGACCTGGCGGCCCGGGTCGAAAAAGCCGCCGAAGCTCCCGGCGTCCTGCGCATCAAGGGCTTCGCCGAGGTCGAGGGCAAGGCCATGCGCCTCGTGGTGCAGGGCGTCGGTCGGCGCGTCGTCCACCATTTCGACCGGCCCTGGCGGGCGGGCGAGAGCCGTGACGGGCGCCTCGTGGTGATCGGCTTGAAGGGGTTCGACCAGGGCGCCGTCGCCGCGGCGCTCGCGGGATGACGGAGCTCGCGCGCGCTCCCTCGCTGAGACGCTGCGCGCGCGCCCATTTCGGCGCGGCCTAGGAGGCGCGCCATGCATCTTGTCCGCATCGATACCGTCTCCCTCGACGAGGGCGAGGCGGCCGTGGATCTTGGGCAGGAGCCCGGGGACCTCGTCGTGCTGTCGTTCACCGACAGCGACCTTGCCGGGATCGGACTGGCACAGGCCGCCGAGCCGGGCCTGCCGAGCCTGCGGCTCGCCAAGCTCGCCAAGCTCCGGCATCCGATGTCGGTCGATCTCTATGTCGAGCGCGTGGTGTCCCGGGCGAAGCTCGTGGTGATCCGCTGCCTCGGCGGCCTGGATTACTGGCGCTACGGGATCGAACGCTGCGCCGCCGCGGCGCGGGCGCATGGAGTCGTGCTGGCGGTGCTGCCGGGTGACGACCGGCCGGACCCGCGGCTCGCCGGCTTCTCCACAGACCCGCACTTTGCTGATGAGCTCGACGGCTATTTCCGGGCTGGCGGCCCGGAGAATCTCCGAAGGATGCTGCGGCTGCTGGCGGCTCGGATCGGCGCTGGCGGGGCGGTCGAACCACCCCAGCCGCTGCCGCGCGGCTTTCCCTGGTGCGCGGGCTGCGGCGTGCTGCCGTTGGCCACCGCGATCGATGCCGCCGAGACGGCGGTGCCGCTGACAACCCGGCAAACAGCGACAAGACCGCTGGCTCTGCTACTGGTCTACCGCTCGGCGGTGCTGGGCGGCGATACGGCGCCGTTCGTCGCCCTAGCCGCCGCCCTGCGCGCCCGCGGCATCGGCGTGCTGCCGATGGCCGTCTCGAGCCTCAAGGAACCCGGGGCTGCCACGGCCGTGGCCGAGGCCGTGCGGACCCGCAAGCCGGATCTCGTCATCGCCGCCACCGCCTTCTCGGCGCGGGAGGACGGGATCGATTTCGTGCTCGACGGTGCCGATTGTCCGGTGCTTCAGGCCTTCACCATCGGATCGCCCCGGGCGGCCTGGGAAGCTTCGGCCCGGGGCCTCGGGGCCGCGGACCTCGCCATGCAGGTCGCCCTGCCGGAATTCGACGGACGGCTCTCCGGCTTCCCGATCTCCTTCAAGGAGGAATCCCCGGAGGTCGCCGGGTTCGCCGAGCGCCGGGCCGTACCGTATCCCGCCGGCATCGACGCTCTGGCCGAGCGGGCGGCGGGCTGGCTGCGCCTCGCCGCCCTGCCCCGCGCCGAGCGGCGGGTGGCCGTGGTCCTGTCGGATTATCCCGCCCGCGGCGGGAGGGCCGGCTTCGCGGTGGGCCTCGACACGCCCGAGAGCGCCCGCGCGATCCTGTTGGATCTTGCCGAAGCGGGGTACGCGACCGGCGCGCTACCCGATTCGAACGCGCTGATGCGGGCGCTCACCGCGGGCGAGGCGGGGTTCACGGTACCGCTCGCCGATTATGGCACTTGGCTTGCCGGGCTGCCGGCAGACACGCGCGATGCACTGACCGAATCCTGGGGCGAGCCTACTGCCGATCCGACTTGCCGCGACGGCATGTTCCGGTTCCGAATGGTCACGGCCGATGCCGCGCACCTTCCCCCGTCGGCCTTGGCCGAAGGGGGCCGACTCGCCCTCTTCCTCCAGCCCGACCGCGGCCGCGATGCCGACCGGAAAACCGGCTATCACGATCCGGAACGGATCCCGACCCACGCCTACCTGGCGTTCCACCTCGGGCTTCGCCGCGAGTTCGATGCGCTCGTGCAGCTCGGGACCCACGGCACCACCGAATGGCTGCCCGGCAAGGCGGTGGCTCTGTCGCCGGACTGCTTTCCGGCGCTCTGCGTCGGCGGGCTGCCGGTGATCTACCCATTCATCGTTGACGATCCGGGCGAAGCCGCCCCGCTCAAGCGTCGCCTGGGCGGGATCGCCCTCGGCCACCTCACGCCCGACACGGAGGTGCATGCCCTGTCGCCCGAGGCTGCGCGTCTGCGCGAGCTGGTGGAGGAGTACTCCGCCGCCAGCGTGCTTGATCCGCGCCGGGCCGGCCTGATCGCCGGCGCGATCCTGGAAGATGCGGACGCCGCCGGGCTGCTCGACGGCGCCGGCATCGGCCCCGACACACCGATGGAGGAGGCATTGACCCGCCTCGACGCCCATCTCTGCGATCTCGGCGAGACCACGTTCCGCGACGGCCTGCACGTGTTCGGACGGGCCCTCGACGCTGCACTCGAACCGGTCACGGCAAGCGCTGCCGGCGAGCGGGCGGGACTCCTGGCTGCCCTGGACGGCCGCTTCGTGCCGCCGGGCCCCGCGGGCTCGCCGTCGCGTGGCCGGGCCGACGTGCTGCCCACCGGGCGCAATCTCGCGACCCTCGATCCCCGGGCGATCCCGAGCCGCGCCGCGGCGCTATTGGGCGAACGCGCCGCCGCCTCGGTGGTGACCCGCTACCTCCAGGACGAGGGCGAGTACCCGGCCCGGATCGTCATGGATCTCTGGGCGTCGCCAACCCTGCGCACCGGTGGCGAGGATGTCGCCCACGCCCTGGCACTGATGGGCGTGCGGCCGGTCTGGGACCATGCCAGCACCCGGGTCACAGGCTTCGAGGTGCTGCCCCTCGCCATGCTCGATCGCCCCCGGATCGACGTGACCATGCGCGTCTCGGGTGCGTTCCGCGACACCTTCCCGGACACGCTGGCACTCCTCGACCGCGCCGCCCGGGCGGTGGCCGAGCGGGACGAGGAGGATCTCGAAAACCCCCTGGCTGCGGCTCGACGCCGCGGCGAGGCGATTGCCCGGGTCTACGGCGCGGCTCCCGGCCGATACGGGGCCGGCACCGCCGCGACCGCCCTCGACGGCGCCTGGGACAACCGGTCCGATCTCGGTCGTGCCTATCTCGCGGCGAGCAGCCATGCCTATGGAGACAGTGAGGGACCGGATGCGACCTTCGGTGCCCGGGTCGCAGCGGCGGATGCCTACCTGCATGCCTTCGACGTGGCCGAGCGCGACCTGTTGGACGGCGATGCCGCGGTGGACGCCATGGGCGGTTTCGCGGCCGCCGCCACGCTTCAAGGCGCCAGCCCCAATCTCTACAGCCTCGATGTATCGGTTCCCGAGCGGCCCAAGACCCGCACCGCCCGGGAGGATGCCGCCCGGTTGATCCGTGGACGCTTGGCCGATCCGCGCTGGATCGCGGCGCAGCTGCGCCACGGCTACCGGGGCGCTCAGGAGCTGGCCCAGGGGCTCGACGCAGTGTTCGTGCTCGCCGCCGCCAGCGACGTTGTGACCGATGCCGGGTTCGACCGCCTCTACGCCGCCTGGATCGCCGACCCTGAGGTGTTCGACCGACTGCGGACAGCCAACCCGGACGCGACCCGGGCCATCCTGGAGCGGTTCGACGAGGCGCGCGACCGCGGCCTGTGGCACAGCCGGCGCAACGCGCTGCCAGCCGACGCGCTGATGCCGGAGGCCGCCGAATGAGCGTCTCCGCGCATCGCCGCGTTCTTCCGCAGGCGCCTGCACGCCGGGGCTGGTGTCCCGGGCTCAGCCGGCCGATGCCCACCGGGGATGGCCTGCTGGCCCGCGTGCATCCGCCCCTCGGAATCCTGACCGTGCCGCAGGCGCGCGCGGTGGCCGAGGGCGCGCGCCGCTTCGGCAACGGCCATCTCGATCTCACCGCCCGGGCCAACCTCCAGATCCGCGGCGTCTCGGAGGCGACCCGCACATCGCTCGCCCGCATGCTGGAAGCTGCCGGTCTCGGCGACACGCGCGCCGATGGCGGCCCGCAGCGCCTGACGCTGACCAGCCCCCTGGCCGGCCATGATCCGGCCGAGACGCTCGACGTCGCGACCCTCGCCCGCGCCATCGAGACAGCGGGGCTCGCAGTTCCGGGACTACCGGCCAAGACGCTGGTGGTGGTCGAAGGCCGCCTCGAGGCAGAAAGGCCGGACGGCGATGCCTACGTGTCGCCCCGTGCCTCCGGCGGCATCGCGATCGCGATTGCCGCGGATCAGGGTTTTCACGAAGTCGTTACCTGTACTGAGGCGGAGACGCCGGCCGTCGTCGTGGCGCTGCTGAAGGCCTTCGTCCGGACCGGACGGCGACGGATGCGCGATCTCCCGCTGGATGCGTTCGGCGCGGTGGCGGATGCTGTGCGGCTTGCGATGCCGACGCGGGTTCCCTCTCTTGGGCGAGAGGGGATGTTCGACGCTGTCTCCCCACGCGCAGTGCCCTTCTCACCGCCAGCCGGCACCCGATGGCTCGCGCCCGACATGGCCGTTCTCACCGCGGATGCGCCGTTCGGACGGTGCACGGCCAATGCCCTCGATGACCTCGCCGATCTCGCCTCCCGCCTCGGCACGGACGAGATCCGCCTGTCACCGGCCCGCGGCTTCGTGCTGCTGCTCAAAAATCCGTCTGCCGCCGATCTGACAACACTGGCGGAAAACTTCATCGTCGCACCCGACGACCCCCGTCGCAGCGTCGCCGCCTGCACGGGCGCGCCGGCCTGCGCGTCCGGATCGACATCGACGCTCGCGGATGCCGCGCTTCTCGCGCAGGCTTTCGGGTCGCTGGCCGCGGCGGGGCGCTCGGCCCATGTCTCAGGCTGCGCGAAGGGCTGCGCCAAGCCGGGCCCCGCAGATCTGACGCTGATCGGCCGGGCGGGACTGTACGGTACTGTCATCGGCGGTGCGCCGGGCGATGAGCCAGCCATGCACCTCCCTATCGATGCGGTACTGGAGCGGTTAGGAAGGGCCAAGACAATCGGGCTCGCCGCCGCCTTCGCGCCGGATCGCACCATGACCGATATTGGGAGGAACGGGAGTCCGGCATGAGCGCGAGCCAGAATGCCCTGCGCCAGGCAGGTTCGGAGCCGGAGGCCACCTCTCGCTACGAGTATATCCGTGACGGCGCCGCGATCTATGCGCGCTCCTTCGCGATGATCCGGGCCGAGGCCGACCTCGTGCGCTGGTCTGGGGCGGCCGAGCGCGTGGTCGTGCGCATGATCCACGCCTGTGGCATGACCGACCTCCCCGCCGACGTGGAGATGTCGGATGGTTTCGCAGAAGCGGGCGTGGCGGCGCTTCAGGCCGGGGCCCCGATCCTGTGCGATGTCCGGATGGTCGCCGACGGCGTCACCCGGACGCGGCTGCCGGCCAACAATCCCGTCGTCTGCACCCTCGGCGACCCGCGCGTGCCGGATCTCGCCAAAAGCCTCGGCACCACGCGCTCGGCCGCCGCCATGGAGCTGTGGCGCGAACACCTGCCGGGCAGCATCGTGGCGGTGGGCAACGCCCCGACCGCCCTGTTTCGCCTGCTCGAATTGCTTGATGCCGGCGTGAAGCCGCCGGCCGCGGTGATCGGCATCCCGGTCGGCTTCGTCGGCGCCGCCGAGTCCAAGGACGCGCTGGCCCGGGACGGCCGGGTCCCGTTCGTCGTCGTTCACGGCCGCCGCGGCGGCAGCGCCATGACCGCTGCGGCCGTCAACGCGCTGGCCTGCGAGGTCGAGTGATGGACGGGTTCGAACGCGTCGAAGCCCCCGTCGAGGAGATGCCCGCTGCCGCCGTCACCGGCATTCTCTACGGGGTCGGCATGGGGCCGGGTGACCCGGAACTGCTCACCGTCAAGGCGCAGCGCATCCTGATGCGCGCGCCGGTGCTGGTGCATTTCTGCAAGCGCGGCCGGCGGGGCAATGCCCGCACCATCGCGGACGCAATCCTGCACGACCCGGCCCGGGAGATGCCGCTGGCGTATCCCTACACCACCGAGATTCATCCGGAGCACCCGGATTACGTGGCAGCGCTCGCAGCCTTCTACGACGACGCGGCCGGGCAGCTCGCCGACCATCTCGGCGCAGGGCGCGACGTCGCGATCCTGTCGGAGGGCGATCCGTTCTTCTACGGCTCGTTCATGCATTTATGGCGGCGCCTCAAGGACCGCTTCCCCGTGGAGGTGGTGCCAGGCGTGACCGGCATGTCCGGCTGCTGGACCCGGGCCGGCACGCCGATCACCTGGGGCGACGACATCCTGACGGTCCTGCCGGCGACGTTGCCGCTCGACGCACTCACCGAGCGCCTGCGCGGCACCGACGCCGCCGTGCTGATGAAGCTCGGTCGGCATCTGCCAAAGGTCCGCGCTGCGCTGACCGCCGCCGGGCTCATCGATCGCGCGATCTATGTCGAGCGCGGCACGATGGCGGGCGAGCGCGTCGTGATGCTCGCCGACAAGGCGGATGACGACGCCCCCTACTTCTCCATGGTCCTCCTGCCCGGCGAGGGGCGGCGCCCGTGAGCGGCAGCCTTACGGTGGTCGGCCTCGGCCCCGGGGATGCGGGGCTGCTGACGGAGTCCGCCCGCCGGGCTCTCGACGCTGCTGAGGATCTGGTCGGGTATTTTCCCTACGTGGCCCGCGTGCCCGAGCGTCCGGGCCTGATCCGGCATGCCAGCGACAACCGCGTCGAGGTCGACCGCGCCCGCCACGCCCTGCAGCTTGCCGCCGCCGGCCGCCGGGTCGCGGTGGTGTCGGGCGGCGATCCCGGCGTGTTCGCCATGGCCTCGGCGGTGTTCGAGGCGGTGGAACACGGCGAGCCTGGATGGCGCGACCTTTCCATCACGGTGGAGCCTGGGATCACGGCGATGCTGGCCGCCGCGGCCCGGCTCGGGGCGCCGCTGGGCGGCGACTTCTGCGCCCTATCCCTGTCGGACAATCTAAAACCCTGGCCGGTGGTCATCGCCCGGCTCGACGCCGTGCTGCGCGCCGATTTCGTGATCGCGCTCTACAACCCGATCTCCACCGCGCGGCCCTGGCAGCTCGGGGCAGCGCTCGAACACGCGGCCACCATCCGGGCGCCGGAGACGCCGGTGATGTTCGCCCGCGCGATCAGCCGGCCGGACGAGGCGATCCGGGTGTCGACCCTCGCCGAGGCACGGGACGTGCCGGCCGACATGGCCACGATGGTGATCCTCGGCGCCTCGACCACGCGGCTAATTCCGCGAACCGACGGACTGCCCTTCGTCTACACGTCGCGCAAAGTCGCGGAACCGGCATGATCGCCGGCATCGAGCCAGCGCAGTGCGCCCGCGGCGTTGGGGACGCTCGCAACCTCGGGCTTCTCCGGCCGGCACACCATGATCACGGGAATCGCGAGGCTGCGCGCCGCCGCGATCTTGCCGTAGGTCGCCGCGCCGCCGGAATTCTTGCTGACCAGGATCTCGGTGCGGGTGGCGTGTATCAGATCCGCCTCGGCCGCCGCATCGAACGGCCCGCGTGCCTCGATGGCGGTGAGGTGCGGCACCGGCAGCGCACCGTCCAGCGGCTCGACCGTGCGTACGAGATAGGCATGGTGCGGGGCCGCTGCGAAGGCGCCGGCTTCCTGCCGGCCAATGGTCAGGAACACGCGCCGGGGCTCACGCCCGAGCACGGCGACTGCCTCCTCCATGCTGTGTACCTCGGTCCAGAGATCGCCGGGCTCGCGACGCCAGGCCGGCCGGCGGATCGCCAGCAGTTCCACGCCCGCCGCCACCGCTGCAACGGCGGCGTTGCCCGAGATAGTCGCCGCGAAGGGATGCGTCGCGTCGATCAGACGGTCGATGTGCTCGCGGCGCAGAAACGCGGCAAGGCCCTCGGCGCCACCGAATCCGCCGATCCGCGTCGGTACAGGCTCGACCTTCGGCGCGGCGGTCCGGCCGGCGAGGGACAGAGTCACGGCGCAATCTGCCCGACCTGCCAAAGCCCCTGCCAGGGCGCTCGCCTCGCCGGTGCCGCCGAGGATCAGGATTCGCATCGCGTCACCGGTCATGGAGGCCTTGTCCATGAGCGCTGAGCCCCTGTCGAGCCCGCCCGCGGCCGGGCGGTGGCTGTCGATCGTCGGCATCGGCGAGGACGGGCGGGCCGGGCTCGCGCCGGCAGCCGCCGCCGCGCTCGACGCCGCGCGGGTGGTCTATGGCGGCCGCCGCCACCTGGATCTGGCTGCACCCCTCGACGCCGAAGCCCGGCCCTGGCCGAGCCCGATCCACGAGGCCTATCCGGAAATCCTGGCCCGACGGGGGAATCCGACCTGCATTCTCGCTACCGGCGATCCGTTCCACTACGGCATCGGCGCTGAGATCGCCCGGCTGGTGCCGCCCGCCGAGATCCGGGCCTTCCCCCAACCTTCGGCCTTCAGCCTCGCCTGCGCGCGGCTCGGCTGGCCATTGGCCGAATGTGGCCTCGTCACCCTGCATGGCCGGGCGCTGGCCCGGATCATCCCGCATATCCAGCCGGGCGCGCGCCTCCTCGTGCTGTCCTGGGACGGCACGACGCCGGCGGCACTGGCCGCGATGCTGACCGAGCGCGGCTTCGGCACCTCGACCCTCACCGTCCTGGAGGCGATGGGCGGCCCGCGTGAGCGGATCCGTGCGGCGAAGGCCGAGGCCTTCGATCTCCCGGCAATCGACCCGCTCAACACCGTTGCGATCACCATCGACGGAGCAGGACACGCGCTGCCGCTGGCGCCCGGCCTCGACGACGGCCTCTTCGAGAATGACGGGCAACTCACCAAGACCGAGATCCGGGCGCTGACGCTCGCGGCCCTGCGGCCGCATCCGGGTCTGCATCTCTGGGATGTCGGGGCCGGTGCGGGCTCGGTCGCGATTGAGTGGATGCTGCGCCACCCGAGCCTGCGGGCCACCACCATCGAGGCGCGCCCCGACCGGGCCGAGCGGATCCTTCGGAACGCGCAAGCTATGGGCGTGCCGGATCTGACGGTGGTCACCGGCGCGGCCCCGGCTTCGCTAGCCGGCCTGACCACCCCCGACGCAATCTTCATCGGCGGCGGCGTCTCGGCGCCCGGTATCCTGACGACGGCCATCGCCGCGTTGCGGCCGGGCGGGCGCTGCGTCGCCAACGCCGTGACGCTGGAGGGCGAGGCCGCCCTGCTCGCGGCCTTCGCGAACCAGGGCGGCAGTCTGCGGCGGTTCTCGGTCGACCGCGCGAGCCCGGTGGGCGGCCTGCACGGCTGGCGGCCCGCGATGCCGGTGACCCAATGGGCCTGGACCAAGTCATGAGCGACCGGATCGTCGCCGGGGTCGGGTTCCGTCGCGGCACGGGCGCCGACGAGATCGCCGCGCTGATCACCTGTGCTCTCGGCACGATCGGCGCCGCGCGCACCGACCTCGCAGCGATCGCGACCGCAGCCGACCGGGCTGCGGAACCGTCCATCCGCCAGGCGGCCTCGGAATTCGGCCTCTCGCCCTGCCCGGTCGAACCGAGAGCCCTTGAAGCCTGCGACCCGAACATCGTCACGCGCTCTGCCCGGATCGAACGCCTGCGTGGAGTCGGCTCGCTCGCCGAGGCGGCGGCCCTGGCGGCGGCGGGACCGGGCAGCCACCTCGCCCTTCCCCGTATCGCCAGCGGTGGCGCAACCTGCGCCCTCGCCGTCCTGCACCCCATAGCCCGGCACACATGACCGTCCATTTCATCGGCGCCGGCCCCGGCGCCGCCGACCTGATCACGGTACGCGGCCGCGATCGCATCGCCGCCTGCCCGGTCTGCCTCTATGCGGGATCCCTGGTGGCGCCCGAGATCCTGGGCTGGTGCCCGCCAGGTGCGCGCATCGTCGACACAGCACCCCTCGACCTCGACGCGATCATGGCCGAGATCGAGATTGCGGACGCGCGCGGGCAGGATGTGGCGCGGCTGCATTCGGGCGACCTGTCGATCTGGAGCGCGCTGGCCGAGCAGATGCGCCGGCTCGACCGGCTCGGCATCGCCTACACGGTGACCCCGGGCGTCCCGGCCTTCGCGGCCGCCGCTGCCCTGCTGCGCCGGGAGCTGACTGTGCCGGGCGTGTCGCAATCCGTCGTCCTGACCCGCACCTCCGGCCGGGCGAGCGCGATGCCGGAGCGCGAGACGCTGGCGGCCTTTGCGGCCACCGGGGCGACGCTGGCGGTCCACCTCTCGATCCACGTCGTGGAGAAGGTCGCGACCGAGCTGATCCCGTACTACGGCGCCGCTTGCCCGGCCGCCGCAGTGTTCCGCGCCTCCTGGCCGGATGAGCGGGCCCTGGTCGGCGACCTCGCCGGGCTGCCGGCCCTCGTCGCCGAGGCCGGTCTCGAACGCACCGCTCTGATCCTCGTCGGTCCGGCTCTCGGCGCCGCCGATTTCCACGAGAGCGCGCTCTACGCGCCCGATTACGACCGGCGCTACCGGCCGGGCGGGACCGTGGGGCGCGCGGTATGAGCGCCCCCGGCCTCCTGGTCGCAGCGCCGCGCTCGAGTTCCGGCAAGACCACCGTCACGCTGGCGCTGATGCGGGCACTGAGCCGGCGGGGCCTGCGCGTCCGGGGTGCGAAATGCGGGCCGGACTATATCGATCCGGCTTTCCATCGCGCGGCCACGGGCCAGCCGAGCTTCAATCTCGACAGCTTCGCCATGGCGCCCGGCCTCCTCGACGCACTGGCGGGTGAAACGGCCGCGCAGGCCGACATCGTGGTCGCCGAGGGCTCGATGGGCCTGTTCGACGGCGTGCGGGCGGCGGAGAGCCGGACCGGGGCGAATGCCGACATCGCGGCCCGCTACGGCTGGCCGGTGGTGCTCGTGGTCGACGTCTCCGGCGCGGCGCAGTCGGCAGCTGCCGTGGCGCTCGGCTGCACGCTCTACGATCCGCGGATCCGCATCGCCGGGGTGATCCTCAACAAAGTTGCCAGTGCCCGCCACCGCCGGCTGGTGGAGGCCGGCATGGAGCGCGTGGGGCTTCCGGTCCTCGGCGTGCTGATGCGCGACGCCGAGCTGGTCCTGCCCGAGCGCCATCTCGGCCTCGTTCAGGCCGGCGAGACCGCCGATCTCGAAGCGCGCCTCGACCGGCTGGCCGACCTCGCCGAAGCCGGCATCGATCTCGACGCCGTGCTCGCCTGCGCGGGCGGCGGCGCCGCCGCGTCAGCCGGAATCCTGCCGCGCCCGCCCGGGCAACGCATCGCCGTGGCCCGCGATGCGGCGTTCAGCTTCCTCTACCCGCACCTCGAAGCCGGCTGGCAGCTGGCCGGGGCCGAAATTGTACCCTTCTCCCCGCTCGCCGACGAGGCGCCGGCCGAGTCGTGCGACACCTGCTGGCTACCGGGCGGCTATCCGGAGTTGCATGCGGGCCAACTCGCCGCCGCCACTCGATTCCTCGAGGGCCTGCGCGCCTTCGCGACCACGCGCCCAATCCACGGCGAGTGCGGCGGCTACATGGTCCTCGGGCGCACCCTCGAGGATGCGGACGGCACCACCCACGTCATGGCGGGCTTGTTGCCGGTCGCCACGTCCTACCGCAAGCGGAAGCTGCATCTCGGCTATCGCGTCGCCCGGCTCTGTAGCGACGGCCCCCTGGGCCGGCAGGGTGCACGGGTCGTCGGCCACGAATTCCACTATGCTACCGAACTCTCGCCAGTCGCCGCAGCGGCGGATGCCCTGGCCCGCGTCACAGACGCGGAGGGCACGGATCAGGGCTTGGCCGGTCATCGGGTCGGATATGTGGGCGGAAGCTTCTTCCACCTCATCGCGGCGGACGAGGGGTGAGACGCCATTCGAGCGTCATGCCCGAAACAAAAGCCTCCCCCGATCAGGCTGATCGTGGGGCGACCCGTCCGTCCTGCCAGGGCCGAAGATCAGGCGGAGTCCGCCGCGGGCGCCACGGAGCGGGACTGCGCGAGGCGCGCGGCGCTGCGCACCAGCGCCAGCACGTCCCGGCGCATCTGCTCGTCCTCGATCTGTGCGTAGGCGCGGAGCAGCTCGATCGCGCCATGCGCGCTGAGAAAGCCGAAGACGTCTTCCTGCGAATTTTCGCGGGGCTCACTCTCCTCGAAGAAGGCAGAAACCGGCACTTCGAGCAGGCGCGCGATCTCGCGCAGCCGGCCGGCGCCGACCCGATTCTGGCCCTTCTCGTACTTCTGCACCTGCTGGAACGTGACGCCGACGGCATTGCCGAGGGCGGTCTGGCTCAGACCGCGCGCTTTCCGCAGAGCGGTGATGCGAATACCCACCAGACGATCCACGTCGGTCGTCTGCTTCGGCATCGTCTGATTGTTCACATCCTTTTCCGCGGCCTGAACAGCGTCCCCTTGCGGATCCGGTGCTCTCGCCTCGCTATCGCGCCGCTTCACCGTCCGACCCTCAATCTCATATCCTGTCTACACCTAGAGTGCGGTGCCACACGCTAGAGCAGCCGCCGCCTGCATTGCAATCGGCCACAGCTCTAAGCCCTTATTGTGATCCGCTCTCTTCCGTCGACAAACAATCCACATCGACCCTGAGCGCTATAGCAGTCGGCCAACAGCCCGACTGCGACACAATACGAACCGTCAGGCAATTGGACACGAAGTTGTTAAGCTCCGCAAGTCTAAGTCTACATCTTGTGGTTTAACCTGACGTATCTCCGAAACATTGTTGCGGAAATGTCGATCCGCAAACTGTCCCCAGTCCATCCCGCGCGCTGCGTCGCCGCAGCAGGGCTCGCCTGCGCGGGGTTCAAGGCCTAAATCCGATGTGCGAATGGAGAACACCATGTTTATCGCGATGAATCGCTTCAAGGTCGTTAAGGATGCGACCGAGGACTTCGAGGCCGTCTGGCTCGGCCGCGACAGCCATCTCGGCGAAATGGAAGGCTTCGTGGAGTTTCACCTTCTGCGTGGGCCCGAGCACGAGGACCACGTCCTCTACGCCTCGCACACTGTCTGGCGGTCACGGAGCGATTTCGAGGCCTGGACCCGCTCCGAGCAGTTCCGCAAGGCGCACAGCCGGGCGCCGTCGACCAAGCCACTCTATCTCGGTCATCCGCAATTCGAGGGCTTCGAGATGGTGCAGACGGTCGGCGGTGCGAGCGAGACCAGACCCCACGCCGACGCCGTCTGACGCCGCAGGACATAACATTTGAAGGCGCTCGCTGCCGGATCGGCGGCGGGCGTTTTTTATTGCCAGACTCTTTGCCCGGCACGCAAAACCAGCGGCGTCGATTCGTTCGGCTTTACAGCCGCAATGGCCAAGCTTCGCGCTGCGACGGAATTCAACCGTCTAGCAAGAAACCGACATTACAACGCAACCGCTGGTATCAGACTCTGGTGCCGGGGCGAACGGTATGTGTCTGTATTCCGGTGACTTAGCATTTACCATGTATTGCCGGCGGCCAGGCGTTCGCCTACATGGGCGCCCATTCCGAAGTGGCCGAATCACTGTACGTCGCGGCTCACCCCTTGCTCCGTCATCGGCAGATGCCGGCGCTGAAATCTTTCGTGTTTCAGACCGGTACAAAGTCCGATCAAACCGGGACGTGGCGGGCCAGATGTTTCACGAGCGGGTTCCGGAGACGTTTCAGGCCTTGCCGACCTCGGCCGAACGCCGTCGCAGCGTATGGTCCGCGCTCCTGCCGCGTCGCGGTCGCGCGGTGGCACGGATGGCCCTGTCGTCATCGCTGGCTCTGGCCGACATCGCGGCGATCCTCGTCGTCATCCTGACCGTCGAGTTCGGCTACCAACTCGCCTTCGCCGGCGACAGCTTTTGGGTGACCAGCTTCCGCAGCCTGCGGCTCGCTGCCCTGCTCAGCGCCATCATTGTCGCGACGAACGTGCTGCGAGAGGATTACAGCCTCGACGGCATCATGGCGCAGAGGCTGAACTTTCAGCGCATGGCCTCGCTCTGGCTGGTCGCCTGGGCCGCAGTGCTCGTCGTCGGCTTCCTGACCAAGACCACCAACGATTATTCGCGCATCGTCTCGATCACCGCCTTCGTCCTCGGACTGCCCGCCCTGGTGGCGACCCGCACGGTGGCGACCCGTTTGGTGCGGCGCAGCCTTGCCTCCGGTTCGGCCTCGGCCAGCCGCGTCCACTTAGTCGGCTACGAGGAGGACATCGCCAAGTTCTACGCCAGCCACGAGGCTGACCAGCTCGGCTCCCGGATCGTCGGCACCAGCTACCTGCGCCGGATCGACCCGGGCGCCGATACCGTGTCGCGGCACGACCAGCTGCAGGAGGATCTCGACCTCGCCGTGTCGGTAGTCCGGTTCCTGCGGCCGGACGACGTCTTCGTGCTGGTGCCGTGGACCGACACTGCCGAGGTGGAGCGCTGCATCGATGCGTTCCTGCGCGTGCCGGCCGCCCTGCATCTTCGACCGGGCAGCGTGCTGGATCGGTTCCCCGATATGCAGGTCGCCCGGGTCGGCGGTGTGTCCGGCATCAATATCGGGCGCCGGCCGCTCAACGTCGCCGAGATCGTGCTGAAGCGCGCCCTCGATCTGGTCGTGGCGGCGATCGCCCTGGTGTCGCTCTCGCCGCTGCTTGCCTTCATCGCGGTGGCGATCAAGCTCGACAGCCCTGGGCCGGTCTTCTTCCGCCAGAAGCGCTATGGCTTCAATCAGCAGCCCTTTGGCGTGTTCAAGTTCCGCTCAATGCGGGCGGATGCCAGCGCGGTGTTCAAGCAGGCGACCCGCAACGACAGCCGCATCACCCAGGTCGGTGCGATCCTGCGTCGGACCAATCTCGACGAGCTTCCCCAGCTCCTGAACGTCCTTCGGGGCGAAATGTCGCTGGTCGGCCCACGGCCCCACGCACTCGCGCATGATCGCAGCTTCGAGCGGCGGATCGCGCTCTACGCCCGGCGGCACAACGTGCGCCCCGGCATCACCGGCTGGGCGCAGGTCAACGGCTATCGCGGCGAGACCCTGACCGACCTGGACATGGAGCGGCGCGTCGCCTGCGATCTGCATTACATCGACAATTGGTCGATCTGGTTCGACATCCAGATCATGATCCAGACGATCGTCTCGCGCCGGGCCTACAAGAACGCCCGCTGAGCGAGGGCGCCTCAGGAATCCTGCCGGCGCTCCCGGCAGGCGCCGCAATCGCCCTCGACCTCCAGGATGCTGTGGGCCGGCGTGAAGCCCGCCCGCTTCAGGGTGCGGTCGAGACCGTCCTCCAATGCCTTCGACGACGCCTCGTCGACGACGCCGCAAGTCCGGCAGATCAGGAAGACCACCCCCTCCCCCGGGGCGTGCCCGTGGGGACAGGGGATGAAGGCGTTGCGGCTCGCGATCCGATGGACCAGGCCCTGCTCCATCAAGAAATCGAGGGCGCGATAGACCGAGACGGGCGCCACCCGCTTTCCCCGTGCGCTGAGCTTCTCGGCGATATCGTAGGCGCCCTGGGCCTTCCCGGCCTCGGCCACTGCCTCCATCACGTCGCGGCGCAGGGGCGTGAATTGCAGCCCGCGCTCCCGGCAGATGGTCTCCGCCCGCGCGAGCATGTCGCCGACGCCTGTGTGGCACGCGTCGTGACCCTCGTGACGGTGCATGATCGCTCCAACCGGAAAACCGCCGGTTGTCCGGCGGGAATGTTACAGTGTATCACTGCTGCCCCGGACCGCACCAGTAGCCCGAAAGGTCCCCGCGCCGGTCCGAGCGCGCGACGAGGACGTCTTGCCCACCCATCCCCATCCCAGCCGGGCAGCTCCGCGATCCCTGTTCCGCAGTGGTATCGGCCCGCGCCTCGCCTTCGCCGCTGGCCTCTCGGCCATAGTCTGGCTGCTCATCGCCTGGGCGCTTGCTGCATGAGCATCCGGCCCACGACACAGGATGCGTTCCGGCTCGTCGGCTTAACCCTGGGCTACGACCGGCATCCGGCGGTCCACCACCTCTCCGGGGTCGTGCGTGCCGGCGACCTGCTGGCTCTGGTCGGGCCGAACGGTGCCGGCAAGTCGACCCTGCTGAAAGGCATGGCCGGCGAGATCCCCTGCCTGGAGGGTCACATCGATCGCTTCGGCACCCTCGCCTACATGCCCCAGGCCGACGAAATCGACCGCAGCTTTCCACTCAGCGTCATGGATCTGGCCGGCATGGGACTCTGGCGGAAGGCCGGATCCTGGCGCGGCCTGACGCGGTGGCGACCGGAGATCGGGTCGGCCCTCGACGCGGTCGGGCTCGGCGGGTTCGAGGCACGGCCGATCAGCACCCTCTCCGGCGGCCAGTTCCGGCGGGCCCTGTTCGCCCGGCTGATCCTGCAGGATTGCCCGGTGGTGCTCCTCGACGAGCCGTTCACCGGCATCGACAATCGCACCGTCGAGGATCTGCTGGCCCTGATCCGCCTCTGGCACGGCCAGGGCCGCACCGTCGTTGCTGCCCTGCACGACCTCACCCAGGTGCGCGAGCATTTCCCGACGACGCTCCTGCTCGCCCGCGAACCCGTGGCCTGGGGCCCGACCGCGCGGGTTCTGACTGCGGAGAATCTGGTGCGCGCCCGCAATCTCTCCGAAGCCTGGGACGAGGGCGCGGCAATCTGCGGCGGTCCCCGGCCGGTGGACGGCCACGATCACGGGTCTCACGGCCTGGACACCCACCATCACGAGGACGCCGCGTGATCGATCCGTTCGGGCCGATCCTCGCGCCGTTCGTGGAGTTCGGCTTCATGCGCCGTGCGCTGGCGGGCTGCCTGGCCCTGTCGGTCTCTGCGCCGCCGGTCGGGGTATTCCTGACCCTGCGCCGGATGAGCCTGATGAGCGACGCGATGAGCCACGCGATCCTGCCCGGCGCGGCGGCGGGATTTCTCGTCGCCGGCCTGTCGCTGCCGGCCATGACCCTCGGCGGCCTCGTGGCCGGCTTGGCGGTGGCGCTGCTCGCCGGTGCGGTCACCCGGGCCACCGTGGTGCGCGAGGATGCCAACCTCGCGGCGTTCTACCTGATCTCGCTCGCCGGCGGCGTGCTGCTGGTGTCGTTACGGGGCTCGCAGATCGACCTGATGCACTTCCTGTTCGGCTCGGTCCTGGCGCTCGACGATGCTGCTTTGATCCTGCTCGGCGGCATCAGCACGCTGACGCTGGTGGCGCTGGCCGCCATCTACCGGCCGCTGGTGATGGAATGCGTCGATCCGCTGTTCCTGCGCACGGTGAGCCGTAGCGGCGGCCCGGTGCATCTCGCCTTTCTGGCGCTGGTGGTGGTGAACCTCGTCGGCGGCTTCCAGGCGCTCGGGACTTTGCTGGCGGTTGGCCTGATGCTGCTGCCGGCGGTGGCGGCCCGGTTCTGGGCGCGCGATCTCGGCGGCCTGATCCCGGTGTCGATGCTGATCGCGGTGATCGCCAGCGTGTCGGGCCTCAGCCTGTCCTACCACCTCGACCTGCCGAGCGGCCCGGCCATCGTGCTGGCCGCCGGGGCGCTCTACCTCGTCTCGATGCTGGCCGGACCGCGCGGCGGCCTGCTCCGCCGCCTCATCCGGCCGCGCCACCTCGAAGCCTGATCAGGCCTGGTCCTTGAGCGCGGCGAGCCCCTCGCGATAGGTCGGATAGGCGAGTGCGACGCCGAGTTCGTCCCGGATCAGCTGGTTCCGCACGCGCTTGTTCTCGCCGTAGAAGCTGCGTGCCATCGGCGACAGGTCGGCGGTCTCGAAATCGATCTCGGGGGGCAGCGGCAGGTTGGCGAGCGCGGCGGCGTGCTCGGTCACGGTCTGCGGCGGCGTCGGCTCGTCGTCGGTGACGTTGTAGACGGCACCCGGTCGCGGACGGTCCAGTGACGCCAGCAGCGTCGTGGCGATGTCGTCGACATGGATGCGGTTGAACACCTGCCCCGCCTTGACGATGCGCTGCGAGCGGCCCTCGCGCAGCTTCACGATCGGGTTGCGCCCCGGGCCGTAGATCCCCGAGAGCCGGAACACCTGCACGGCCTTCCCGGTCCGGGCGCCCAAGTCGAACCAGGCCGCCTCAGCCTCGACCCGGATCCGAGACCGGGCGCTGCGCGGCGCGGCCGGCGTGGTCTCGTCGATCCAGGCG
This sequence comes from Methylobacterium sp. J-001, assembly GCF_022829565.1. Classification (NCBI taxonomy): domain Bacteria; kingdom Pseudomonadati; phylum Pseudomonadota; class Alphaproteobacteria; order Hyphomicrobiales; family Methylobacteriaceae; genus Methylobacterium; species Methylobacterium sp. J-001. The sequence goes on along the minus strand of NZ_JAKSYN010000227.1, from coordinate 231,986 downwards.
CCGCCCTGGTCGCCGTAGACACCGATGGTGGAGAGATAGCCGATCCAGCCGATCCGGCTCGCCGCGATCGCCTCCGCGTAGCGCCGCAGCACCGGGTCGCCCTGCTCGGAGGGCGGTGCCGAGACGAGGAGCGCGTCGGTGTCGGCGAGGTCGTCTACGATGCGGGGATCGTCGGCCTCCGGCCCGAAGGCGCGCACGGTGAAGCCGCTCTCGGCGGCCAAGCGCGCGGCAGCCACCGGATCGGTGACGGTGGCGCGCACGGTCTGGAAGCGGTCACGCGCCCGCTCGGCGAAACGGCGGCCGGTGAAGCCGAGCCCGAAGATGAAAAGGTTCATGCCGCGGATGTCTCGCCGGCCCGGGCCTCCGTCAAGGCGGCGGCGGCGATCCACTCGTCGCGCACGTGCGAATCTGTCTCGGCCGGTGCGTGCCGGCGATGCAGCGCCTGCACGGCGACCGGCGTCAGGAGCCGGCCGCAGGCCCAGACCGCCATGCCACGCACCAGGGGCGAGTCGTCCTCCAGCCGCGCGATCGCCGATGCGGCGAGGTGCGGATCGCCGGAATTGCCCACCGCGATCATCACGTTGCGCAGAAACCGGTCCCGGCCGGTGCGCTTCACCGGCGTCCCGGCGAAGAATCTCCGGAAGGATACGTCGTCCAATTCGGCGAGATCGGCCAAGGCCGGCGCTTCGAGATCGGCCCGGGCGGCGAGCCGGGCATCGGCGGCGGTGCGGGCGAACTTGTTCCACGGGCAGACGGCGAGGCAGTCGTCGCAGCCGAACACGCGGTTGCCGATCGCCGTCCGGAATTCTTCCGCGATCGGCCCGGCATGCTCGATGGTCAGGTACGAGATGCAGCGACGGGCATCGAGGCGGTAGGGTGCCGGGAATGCGTCGGTTGGGCAGATCTCCAGGCAGGCCCGGCAGGAGCCGCAATGGCCGCGCCCGGGTTCGTCCGGCTCGAACTCGGCGCTGGTGTAGATCGCCCCGAGCAGCAGCCAGTTGCCGTGCTCGCGCGACAGCAGCACCGTGTGCTTGCCCTGCCAGCCGAGCCCGGCGGCCTCGGCGAGCGTCTTCTCCATCACCGGCGCGGTGTCGCAGAAGACCTTCACCCGGACGTCGCCCTTGGCGGACAGGTAGCCGCCGAGTTCCTTGAGCTTGCCCTTCAACACTTCGTGATAGTCGCGCCGCCGGGCGTAGGCGGCGACGGCGCCGCGATCCGTTCGGGTCACAAGCTCGAGCGGATCGTCGTCCGGGCGGTAGCTCATGGCGAGCACCAGGATGCTGCGCAGGCCCGGCCACAGGCCGACCGGGCTGGCGCGCTGATCGGCGCGCTCTTCCATCCAGTCCATCGTGCCGTGAGCGCCCTCGCCGAGCCAGCGCGACAGACGGTCCGGCAGGTCCGGCAGGCGGTCGGGCCGGGTGATCCGCAGCCCGCAGAAGCCGAGATGCTGCGCCCGCGCCTCGACGAGGCGACGCAGATCGGCGCCGTGATAGGTCCGTCTCGGGTTCAGAAATCCAGATCCGCGTAATGGGCCGCCGGCGGCATGCCAGCCACCCGGTCGGCCAGCAGCCCCCGGAACGAGGGCCGCGACTTGACCCGAGCATACCAGTTGCGCGCCATCTCGTCCTCGTCCCACGGGACATCGCCGAGGTAGTCGGCGCAGGAAAGGTGGGCGGCCGCCGCAAGATCGGCATAGGTCAGGTTGTCGCCGGCGAGCCAGCGCCGCCGCGCGATCAGGTAGCCGATGTATTTGAGGTGGTAGCGCACGTTGGTGCGCGCCGCCCGGATCGCGTTCATGTCCGGCGGCCCGCCGCCCTCATGGGACGACATGAAGCGCTTCGAGATCTTCTCGTTGACCAGGTATCCGGTCACCTCGGAGTCGAACTTGATCAGGAACCAGTCGAGCAGGCGCCGGACCTCGACGCGCTCGACCGTGTCGTCGGGCAGCATCCGGCGTCCCGAGAGGCCGAGCCCGCGCGTCTCGTCGAGGTATTCGGCGATGACCCCGGCCCCCGGCACCACGAGACCGGTCTGTTCCAGCAGCACGGGCGTGGAGCCTGCCGGATTGATCAGCAGGAAGTCGTCCCGGCGCTCCCAGGGGCGCTCCTCGAACAGCGTCGGTTCCAGGCCCATCTCGGCCAGGACGAGACGGATGAACCGAGAGTTCGCGCAGAAGGGGAAGTGGTAGAGGGTCGCCATTGAGGCCGTCAGGACTGCTCGGTCTGACGGCGCGGCCAGTCCCGCGCCGGTCGTCGGCCCAGGCGCGCAGGTCTTCGGCGCGCAGGACTTCAGAGCGAGCGTTATTGCTCGATCGTTGCCGAGCCCTTAACACGCGCTGCCTGTTCCGGTAACTGCCCGTCAACCCTGATGGGCGAAGCCTCCGGGCGCAATTTTCCCATGGTCCGCGGCGCGCTCACGAGGAGCGGTCGCGCGCCCGCGGCGCGAGGCTCGACAATGGATCCGGCAAGCATCGGCAAGGCGGTCCTGCTCGCCCTGGTGGAGGGCGCGACCGAGTTCATCCCGGTCTCATCCACCGGCCATCAGCTGCTGGTCGGCCACTTCATCGGGTTCCACTCGCCCAACAACACCTTCGAGGTGCTGATCCAGCTCGGAGCGATCCTGGCGATCCTGGCGGTGTATTTCCGCCGGCTGATCGGCATCGCCACAGCGCTGCCGACAAATCCGCAGGCTCGCCGCTTCGTGATCGGCATCCTGGTGGCGTTCCTGCCGGCCGCCATCATCGGCGGGCTCTTCTCGAAGGTGATCAAGGCCTACCTGTTCAACCCATGGATCGTCTGTGCGACCCTGGTGGCGGGCGGCTTGGTGCTTCTCGTCCTCGACGACACCGACCTCGAGGTGAAGAAGACCGACGTCTACGACTTCACCCTGCCAATGGACCTGAAGATCGGCATCTTCCAGTGCCTCGCCATGATCCCCGGCGTCTCGCGCTCGGGCGCCACCATCGTCGGCGCGATGCTGATGGGCGCCGACAAGCGCTCCGCCACCGAGTTCTCGTTCTACCTGGCGATGCCGACCATGGCGGGCGCCTTCGCCAAGGACCTGTTCGACAACTACAAATACTTGTCGCGCGACGATGTCGGCCTGATCGTGATCGGCTTCATCGTGTCGTTCATCTCGGCCCTGTTCGTGGTCCGCGTGCTGCTCGACTACGTGTCGCGCCACGGGTTCCGGCTGTTCGCCTGGTGGCGGATCATTGTCGGTGCCCTGGGCTTCGCCGGGCTGATCATCCTCGGATAACAATCCTCAGCCCTCGGGCGATTGCCTCCGGCCGAGCGGCATGCGACGCACGTCCCTGAAAGCGGTGCACAAGACGCCGCGCCCAGGGACGTTCCGATGGAAGACACACAGCTCGCCGACCTGTTCGAGCCCGCCGACCGGGCGCGCTGGCTCGGCCTCGTGGACAATGTCCTGAAGGGCGCCGATTTCGAGAAGCGGCTGGTCTCCCGGACGAGCGACGGCCTGCGGATCGAGCCGCTCTATCCCCGGGCCGAGCCGACCGCCCAACCCTTCCGCGAGCCGGGGCCCTGGCGGGTTTCCCAGCGGGTCGACCACCCGGAGATCGCCGCCGCCAACGCGCAGGCGATGACCGACCTCGAAGGCGGCGCCGACGCGCTTGCACTCGTGTTCGCCGGCTCAGCCGCCGCCCGGGGCTACGGCCTGACCGCCGGCAGCGTCGCGGATCTCGACGCCGTGCTGAAGGGCGTGATGCTGCCGCTGATCAGCCTGCGCCTCGATGCCGGCGCGCGCGGCCTCGAAGTCGCCGGCCTGGTGAAGGGCCTTGCGGCGCACCGGGGCGAGGACCTGTCCAGCTACGATCTCGACCTCGGCATCGATCCGGTCGGCACGCTGGCCGCCACCGGCAGCCTCGGCGCGGTCTGGAGCGAGATCGCCCCGCGGCTGGCCGCCACCGTGTCGGACCTCGTAGCGGCGGGCTTCACCGGCCGGGCTTTCGTGGCCGACGGCCGCCCCTACCACGAGGCCGGGGCCGGCGAGGCGGCGGAGCTGGCGGCCGTGCTCGCCACCGCGGTCACCTACCTGCGCGGCCTGGAAGCGGCCGGCCACGACCTCGCCACAGCCCGCGACCGGATCTCGGTGCTGCTCCCCGCCGATGCCGACGAGTTCGTGACGGTGGCGAAGTTCCGCGCCCTGCGCCGGCTCTGGGCTCGGATCGAGCAGGCCTGCGGTCTGGAGCCGAAGCCCCTGCGCCTCCACGCCGAGACCGCGTGGCGGATGATGACGCGGCGCGATCCGTTCGTGAACATCCTGCGCACCGGCATGGCCGCCGCCTCGGCCGGTATGGGCGGGGCCGATACCGTCACGGTGCTGCCCTACACTCTGGGGCTCGGCTTGCCCGACGCCTTCGCCAGGCGGGTGGCGCGCAACAGCCAGATCGTCCTGCTCGAAGAATCGCACCTCGCCCGGGTCAGCGATCCCGCAGCCGGTGCGGGCGGGTTCGAGACCCTGACCGCCCAGCTTGCCGAGGCGGCCTGGGAGGCCTTCCAGGCGATCGAGGCCGAGGGCGGCATCGTCGCCTCGCTCAGCGTCGGCAAGCTGCAGCGGCGCATCGAGGCCACCCGCGAGGCCCGGGCCAAGGCGGTGGCGACCCGCCGAGAGCCCCTGACCGGCGCGAGCGAGTTCCCGAATCTCGCCGAGAAGCCGGTCACGGTGCTTGACGTGAAACCGGTGACTGCCGGCCCCAGCTCGAATTTCGGCTCGGGCTCGGCGGTCGCCTGCGATGCGCTCCCGTCGATCCGCCTGGCGGAGCCCTTCGAGGCGCTGCGCGACGCCTCCGACGCCTACCTCGCCAAGACCGGCCGCCGACCGGCCGTGTTCCTCGCCAATCTCGGCTCCGTCTCGGCGTTCAACGCCCGGGCGACCTTCGCGGCGAACGCCTTCGCGGCCGGTGGCATCGAGGCCGTGTCGAACGATGGCTTCACGGATCCGGCCGCCCTCGTGGCGGCTTTCAAGGAGTCCGGCGCCGCGCTCGCCTGCATCTGCTCCACCGATAAGATCTATGCCGATCAGGCGGTGCCGGCCGCCGAAGCCCTGAACCAGGCGGGTGCCGGAACGATCTATCTTGCCGGCAAACCGACGGATCTTCTGGATCCGCTGCAGGCGGCTGGCGTGCACGCCTTCTTGCACGCCGGCTGCGACTTGGTGGCCCTGCTCAACGGCGCCCTTCGCGCCGCCATGCGGCCTTCCCCGAAGAATTGAGACGACCGCGAATCCGCCTGCCCCGACCGTCGCCATGATCCGACACCGTTTCGGGCGGCTGATCGGGGCAAGCTGATCCTCGGACGTTCTATCCCCGCGACGGCCCTGCCGCGGGGCGTCCCGATCCTGGGTCGGCTCGACGGCACGTGGAGCGTCGAGAACCGCACGAAGGCCTGCGCTTGCGACCCGGCCTGCCGGGACCCGGTGCGGATCGAGGACGGCCAAGCGCGGTTCGTCGGGACCGCTTTTGTCGTGCAGGGCAACGATGCCGGAAACGGCGGGGTACGCGGCACGATCGCCAGCGGCATCGCCGCCACCGCGGACGGTGCCGGCCGCCTCGGCTCGACCGGGTTCGGGACCGGCACCTGGGTCGCCTCCGGCGCCGACACATGCTGCGGCCGCTGGCGGCCCGAGCGCCGCCGCTGACCCCGTCGCGAAATGGTCCGTCTCTTGCCCGAGATCGGGCGGATGCAGTCTTCCCTCAGCCCCGATCCCGACGCAATCATGAGGGAATGCTGAACGCCGTTCGGACACCCGACGAGGCCGCCCGCATGAAGTCCACGATCCTCGCCACTTTCGCCGTCCTCACGCTGGTTTCCACGGCGCAGGCCCGTCCCCACCGCCACCCGGTCGCTCCCGCCGTGAATCAGGCGGAGGCCGAGAAGATCCTGGCCCCGTTGCGGCAGGCGGCGACGGAATGCTTCGCCGAGACCGTGCTGGCCAACCCCAAGGCGACCGCCGAGGCCCGGGCCGGCCATTGGTACGAGGCGGTGGGCATCACCGGCTTCCTGTGCCGCCCCGAGGTGGCCGCGATGATCCAGGCCCATGACCGGATCTACGGTGCCAAGACCGGCGAGCGCTACTTCAAGGGCGCCTACGTCAAGCACCTCGACCAGCAGCTCGCCGAGCATCTGCAGCCGATGCTGGCCCACAAGACGGTGGCCAGCGCCGAGCCGCCGCCCGAGAAGGCCACGGACGGCGACGCTCCGGCCAACTGAGCGGGAACCGCGCGCGGGCACGGCGTTGTCTCGGTCGAGGAGACACGATGCCCTACGAGCTGCATTACTGGCCGATGATCCAGGGGCGCGGCGAGTTCGTCCGCCTCGCCCTCGAAGAAGCCGGCGCCGACTACGTCGACGTGGCGCGCCAAGACAACGATGCCGGCGGCATCGAGCCGATGCTCGACCGCCTCGCCGATCCTCACGATCCGCGCCCGCCCTTCGCACCGCCGTTCCTGCGCGACGGCGCCGTCGTGATCGGCCAGAGTCCGGCGATCCTGCTCTATCTCGGGCCCCGCCTCGGCCTCGTCGGCGACAGGGAAGCGGACCGGATCTGGACGCACCAGCTCCAGCTCACCATCGCGGATGCGGTGGACGAGGCCCACGACACCCATCACCCCCTCGGCGTGAGCCTTTACTACGCCGACCAGAAGCCGGAGGCGCTGCGCCGGGCGCAGGGGTTTTGCGCAGCGCGCATCCCCAAATTCCTGGGCTATTTCGAGCGCGTGCTGGAGGGGAACGGGGGCGAGCATCTGGTCGGCGCAACACTGTCCTATGCCGACCTCTCCCTGTTCCAGCTCGTCGCCGGCCTGCGCTACGCCTTCCCGAAGGCCACCGCGGCGGTCCTGCGCGATACGCCCCGGGTCGCCCGTCTGCACGAGGCGGTGGCGCAGCGCCCGCGGATCGCCGCCTACCTGGGGAGCGAGCGGCGAATACCGTTCAACGAGGACGGGATCTTTCGCCGGTACCCGGAGCTCGACGGCTAGAGCATCATCCCGAACGGTGGCCGCGGGCTTTCGGAACCGATGATGCGGCGCAAGCCCGGCTCCGCCTCATCGCGGCAGGTGGGCGACCAGAACCCCTGCGAGCCCGAGGGCGATGAGCCCCAGCAGCAGCGACAGCAACCGCCAGAACAGCAGCGGATCGCGCTCCAGCAACGCGGCGCGGCGTGTCTCGGTGAAGGCCGGGTTCGGGTGCCGAAGATCGTGGATGAATTCCGAGAGGGCTTGGTAGCGCCGGGCAGGATCGGGATGCACGGCCTTCCGGAGCGCCCCGTCGACCCAGGCCGGAAGCAGCGGCCGGGTCGTCCGGGCCGAGGCGTAGCGGAGCCTGCGCTGGGCCGCACGGGTCAACGCCCGGGGCACCCGATCACCGTAGGGCAGCCGGCCGGTGAGCATCTGGTAGGCGATCACGCCCACCGCGAAGATATCCGCGCTGGCCGTGGACGGCTCGCCCAGAAAGCATTCGGGCGCGGTATACTGTACCGTCCCCAGAATCTCGGCGGCCTCGATCCGGGGATCGCCCTCCACCACCCCGGCCACCTTGGTGGCGCCGAAATCGATGACCTGGACGGTCCCGGCCCTGTCGATGAGCACGTTGTCGGGCCGCAGATCCTGATGGACCATCTCCCGGCGGTGGAAGGCCTGCACGCCCTTCGCCAGTTGCTCGATGAGGCCGCGCACCGCCTCCAGCTCGGGGGCAGCGTGGTCGCGCATCCATTGGGTCAGGGTCTGGCCTTCGACGTAGCGCATGACCGTGTAGAGGTGGCTGCGTCGGCGTGCCTGCGGATGGGCCTTGAGCACGTGCAGGCTGTCGATCCGCCGGGCGATCCATTCCTCCAGCGCGAAGCGCTTGCGCTGGGCCGGGTCGTCGCGCAGGTCGAGCGACAGGACCTTCAGCGCGACCGGGTCCCCCGTTTCCGCATCGATCGCCAGGTAGACCCGGCTGCGCGGCCCGGAATGCAGCGTGCGCAGCAGCCGGTATCCGTCGAACTCGGCCGGCGGGTCGAGCAGCGGGGCCGGGTCGAGACCCGCGACGCCGCCGAGCAGGTCGGCTGGATCGCCATCGGGCACGGCCTCGATCCGTACGATCTGGACGGTGAGGTTGTCCGCGCTGCCGGCCTCGAACGCGGCCTGCACGATCGCCTGGCCGGCCGCATCGAGATCGTCGCCGGCCGCCGCGATCATCGCCGCCACCTCCCGCGGGCGGACATGCTCGTGGACGCCATCGGTGGTCAGCACGAAGACGTCGCCGGCCTCGACGCGCACGGCATGGTAGTCGATCTCGACATGCCCGCCCGCCCCCAGGGCGCGGCCGAGATAGGATTCCGCCGCCGAGACCACGACGCGGTGATCCTCGGTGAGCTGTTCCAGCGACCGGCCGTCCACCCGCCAGATCCGCGCATCGCCGACATGGAAGAGGTGAGCGGTGCGCGCCTTCAACACCAGCGCGTCGAAGGTGGTGACGTAGCCCTTGTCCGGATCGTGCGGATCGCGCCCCTGTCGCGTCTGGGCGTAGAGCCAGGAATTCGTCGCCGCGATCACGCGCTGCGCTGAGGATTTCACCGACCACGTGTCGGGGGTGGCGTAGTAGTCGCTGAGGAAGCTCTTGACCGCGGTCTCGCTCGCCAGCGCGCCGACCGCGCTGCTGCTGATCCCGTCGGCGACCGCCACCGCGATGCCTTTCAAGCCGAGGGCCGGCTGAGACGGCACCAGGGCGCCGTGGAAATCCTGATTGGCCTCCTTCCGCCCGGCCGCGCTGGCCTGGCCGATCGTGACGGTCAGGTCCTCACTCACGCGGCCGCCGCCGACGCGTCGCCCCGGCCGCGATAGGACAACGCCTCGGCCAGATGCAGCCGGCGCACCTGCGCCTCGCCGTCGAGATCGGCGAGCGTGCGCGCAACCCGTAGGGTCCGGTGGAAGCCGCGGGCGGAGAGCCGCATGCTCTCGGCCGCCTGCCGGATCAGGGCCGTCCCCTCAGCATCCGGGCTCGCGACCTCCTCGATCAGCGTCGCCGGGCAGGTGGCGTTGGTGGTGGCGGCCGGCAGGGCGCGGGCGGCGTAGCGCGCCGTCTGGAGGGTGCGGGCTGCCGCGACCCGGGCCGCGGCCTCCCGTGAGCCCTCGGCCGGCGGCGGCAGGATCAAGTCGGCGGCGGTGACCGCCGGCACCTCGATGCGCAGGTCGATACGATCGAGCATCGGCCCGGAGATCCGGGCCTGGTACTGCGCCATGCAGCGCGCGTTCGGCCCCCGCCGGCAGGCATAGCCCGGCTCCAGCCCCTGGCCGCAGCGGCACGGGTTCATGGCCGCCACGAGCTGAAAGCGCGCCGGATAGGTCACGCGGTGGTTCGCCCGGGCGATCATGACTTCGCCGGTCTCCATCGGTTGGCGCAGGCTGTCGAGCACCTGCGGGGTGAACTCCGGCAGCTCGTCGAGGAACAGCACGCCGCCATGGGCGAGCGACACTTCCCCGGGCCTGGCCCCGAGGCCACCGCCGACCAGCGCCGCCATGGAGGCGGAATGATGCGGCTGCCGGAACGGCCGGCGGTTCGAGAGCGCCCCGTCCTTCAGCTCGCCGGCCACCGACTGGATCATCGAGATATCGAGCAATTCCCGGGGCGTGAGGGGCGGCAGGATCGAGGGCATCCGGGCCGCGAGCATCGATTTTCCGGAGCCGGGCGGCCCGTTCATCAGCAGGTTGTGACCGCCGGCCGCCGCGATCTCGAGGGCACGCTTGGCCCCCTCCTGGCCCTTGATGTCGGAGAGGTCGGGCAGCGGCCCCGCCTGACCGGCCACCGAGGGTTCCGGCCGGGCCATGACCTGGCTGCCCTTGAAGTGGTTGGCGAGCTGGATCAGCGAACGCGGGGCGAGCACGTCGAGATCGCCCCCGGCCCAGACCGCCTCGGACCCGGTCGCGGCCGGGCAGATCAACCCGAGCCCGCGGGCTCCCGCTGCGATGGCCGCCGGCAGCACGCCGTTCACCGCCGTGATGCTGCCGTCCAGCGCCAGCTCACCAAGGACGCAATAACCGCCGAGGGCATCGGCCGGGATCGCGCCGATCGCCGCCATGACGCCGAGCGCGATCGGGAGATCGTAATGCGAGCCCTCCTTGGGCAGGTCGGCCGGGGCGAGGTTGACCGTGATCCGCTTGGCCGGCAGCGCTAACCCGGAGGCGATCAACGCACCGCGCACCCGCTCGCGGGATTCGGCAACCGCCTTGTCGGGCAGGCCGACCACGTTGAACACGACGTTGCCCGGGATGATCTGGACCTGCACGTCGACGGCCCGAGCCTCGATCCCTTCGAACGCGACGGTGGCAACGCGTGTGACCATAGGTCGGTAGTCCTGAGCCTCTGAGCCGAGGCGCTGCCGTGAGCAGCCTTAGCTGTGCGGGAAATTCGAAGCGCGCTCAAGAGGATCGCGGTTTTGTCGGAACCAGGACGCCGCGTTCCTGTTCAAAGCCGGCACGCTATACACACCGGAGATTGCCATGCGCCTTGCGACGTCCCTTCTCGCCCTCACCCTGGTCACGGGCCTCACCGCCACCGCCCGCGCGGACGAAAAACTCCCGCCCGATCAGCAGGCCAAGGTCGAGGCCATGCTGCGCCAGGAGGGCTTCACCAAGTGGAAGGAGATCGAGCTCGACGACGGCATGATCGAGGTGGACGATGCGATCGACGCGAACGGCAAGCAGTTCGACCTGAAGCTCGACCCGAAGACACTGGCGGTGGTGAAGCGCGAGGCCGAGTAGCCGGCGCTTGCGTTCGGCCAAGAGCCCGGCCATATAGCCGGCGGGGGGTTGGCGAGGGACGTTTCACTCGCCAACCGGGTCAGGTCCGGAAGGAAGCAGCCCTAACGAGACCGAGCGGGTCTTCGTCCAGCCTCCCACCTCAATTCCTGGCGCTCGGAAGCCCGACCCGACACGCATGGACGCTTCGACCGGCACGCCTGACGACGAGCCGGGCCTGCCCGGGTTCGCAAGCCCCGCCAGCGCGGCGACGCCCTATCGGGTGCTCGCGCGGAAATACCGCCCGACCAATTTCGGAGACCTGATCGGCCAGGACGCCATGGTGCGGACCCTGGCCAACGGGTTCGCGGCCAACCGCATCCCGCAGGCCTGGATGCTGACCGGCGTGCGCGGGGTCGGCAAGACCACCACCGCCCGTATCCTCGCCCGCGGCCTGAACTACGCCCGCGCCGGCGTCCCCGATACCGGTCCGACCGTGTCGATGCCGGAACTCGGCCTCCATTGCGCGGCGATCATGGAATCCCGGCACATGGACGTGCTGGAGATGGATGCCGCCTCGCATACCGGCATCGACGACGTGCGCGCGATCATCGACGGGATCCGCTACGGGCCGGTCTCTGCACGCTACAAAGTCTACATCGTCGACGAGGTCCACATGCTCTCCGAGAAGGCGTTCAACGCCTTCCTGAAGACGCTCGAGGAGCCGCCGCCGCACGCCAAGTTCGTGTTCGCCACCACGGAGATCCGCAAGGTCCCGGTGACGATCCTGTCACGCTGCCAGCGCTTCGATCTGCGCCGGGTCGAGGCGCCGATCCTGCACGCGCATCTCGCCAAGGTCTGCGCGGCGGAGAAGGTCGAGGCCGAGGAGGAGGCGCTCGGCGCGATCGTGCGGGCCGCCGAAGGCTCGGTGCGCGATGCGCTCTCGCTGCTCGACCAAGCGATCGCCCACGGCGCCGGTGCGGTCACCGCCCAGAGCGTGCGCGACATGCTCGGGCTCGCCGACCGGGCGCGCATTCTCGACCTGTTCGAGGCGGTGATGCGCGGCGCCGTCCCGGCGGCCTTCGCGGAATTGCGGGCGCAGTACGATTCGGGGGCCGACCCGTCGGTGGTCCTGTCCGACCTCGCCGCGTTCACGCATCTGGTCACCCGGCTCAAGGTCGTGCCCGAGACCGCCTCCGACCCGACGCTCAGCGAGACCGAGCGGGTGCGCGGCGGCCAGTTCGCCGAGAAGCTTTCGATCCGCGCCCTGTCGCGGGCCTGGCAGATCCTGTTGAAGGCGATTCCCGAAGTCCAGGCCGCGCCGCGTCCGTTGGCGGCGGCCGAGATGGCGATCGTGCGCCTCGCCTACGCAGCCGATCTGCCCACACCCGATGAGGCTTTGCGCCTGTTGAAGGCCGAGGCCGCCGCGGCGCCGATCGAGGAGGCCCCATCCTCCTCCGGTCGCCCGCCCCTGCCGCCGATTCCGGACCTGCGCGGCGGCGGCCAGACGGCGGCCGCCGTCGCGCCCCGTCCGATGCCGGTCGCTGCTCCGATGGCGTCCGCCGCGGCGGCCCCCATGCCCGCGCCCGTGGCGATGTCGGCGCCGGCCCCAACCCCGATGGCCGTCCCGTCGGAACGGCCGGCCGCACCGCCCGCACCGCGGCTCACCCGCTTCGAGGACGTCGTGGCCCTGGCCGACGCCAACCGCGACATCCTGCTGAAGACCGCGCTGGAGCGCGACGTCCACCTGGTTCGTTTCGAGGAAGGGCGGATCGAGTTTCGCCTGGCTCAGGGCGGCCGGTCGAGCCTGGCCACCGACATTGCCTCCGCGCTTCTGCGCTGGACCGGACAGCGCTGGGTCGTCTCGGTCTCGAAGGAAGAGGGTGCGCCGACCCTCGATGCCACCGTCAAGGCCGCAACCGAGACCCGCCGCGAGAACGCCGCCGCCGATCCGTTCGTGCGCGAGGTGCTGACGCGCTTTCCCGGCGCCGAGATCGTCGACGTGCGCGAGACCGCGCCCCCGCCGACCGCCGAACCGGCGATCACGGAGGACGGCGATCCGGTGCCGGCGGACGAGGTCCCGGACGACGACTTCTGAGGCGCAGGCGCGGCCGCACATGGCGACGCGCCGACACCATCCCCATCTCCAGTGACCTTCACGCGACGAGAGAGAGCTGCATGCGCGACCTGATGGGCATCATGAAGCAGGCTCAGGCCATGCAGGAGAAGATGGGCTCCCTGCAGGCCGAGCTCGATGAGATCGAGGTGACCGGTGCGTCCGGCGGCGGCTCCGTGCGCGTCACCATGAGCGCCAAGGGCCAGACGAAGGGCGTCAGCATCGATCCGTCCCTGATGGTGGCCGACGAGCGCGAGATCCTCGAGGACCTGATCGTCGCCGCCTGCAACGACGCCCGCGGCAAGGCCGAGGCGACCATGCAGGAGCGCATGGCCGAGCTGACCAAGGGCCTGCCCCTGCCGCCCGGCATGAAACTGCCGTTCTAGGGGCAGCCCGAAACACAGGTTCGGGGCGACGGCCCCCTGAATCTATCCCCTTGTCCTTCGAGGCCCGATGGCGCGGGCACCTCAGGATGAGGGCGAGGTTCGGACAGGTGGGTCCAGCCTCGCGAGCCACGTCTTGGTCAACGCGGTCGCCGGCTGACGAGGACGATCCCGGCCAAGATGAGCGGGATCGCCAGCGCGAGGATCGGCGGGAAGCTTTCACCCAGCAGTGCCACCGCCAGCCCCTTGCCGGTGATCGCGCCGATCCAGCCGATCTGGCTGAGCCCGACCGGGCCGCTGCGCTTCTGCAAGACGAAGAACAGCGCGTAGGTGGCGGCGATGATTGCCACCTGCACCGGCAGCAGGCCGGCCGTCGAGGCCGAGGGCACTGCGAGAAGCGGGATTCCGGAGGCAACCGCATAGGCCCCGATGAGCGCCGTGGCGGTCAGAACCATGATCGGCGCCAACAGGCGCGGCGATGCGTGGTCGGGCCACGCCACCGAGCGATAGATATTGCCGGCGGCGACGCTGAGCGGCGCCGCGAGCGCGAGCCCGGTCCAGAGCCCTCCCCCATCGGCCCCCGTTAGGCGCGACACGGCAAACAGCAGCGCCCCCCCGAGCCCGAGCGTCATGCCGGCCAGCCCCTGGACCGAGAGCCGATCCATCCCGAGGGCCAGCGCGAGGCCGTAGGTCAGCAGCGGCGGGAAGGCGAGGCACAGCGCCACGAAGCCGGCCCCGACATGGGGGATCGCCGCGAACGACAGGATGTTCGGAAGGGCGAAGCTCAACAGCCCGGCCTGCAGCCCGTAGCGCAGGAGCGCCGGCGACGGTGTCAGCCGTTCGCCCGCCTCGGCTGCAAGCATTGCCAGAATCAGCCCCCCGCCGAGCGCCGACCAGAACAGAAAGGCGATCGGAGGCCAGCCCAGCCCGCTGGCGAGGCCGGCGACCACGGTCGTGAGACCCAGCAAGGCGCCGGTCGACAAGAGCAGAAGGTAGGCCGGCGGCGCGGCACGGGGCGTCGCGATCCCAGCCGGTGCATTCATCGTCCCCTCCCGATCCATGGGCGATCCCAGCCGATTGCCATCCGGAATCGGCAGACCTAAAATCTCGCCGCAAAGTATCTTTACGTCAAGATATCTGGGGCTGCGCCGTGGTGGACGGGATGGATCGTGCGGCCCAGGCCGTGGCGCAGTGGCAGCGTGAACGGCCCGATATCGACGCGTTTCCCATGGAGGTTCTGGGCCGGCTCGCCGAGCTGGCGCAGGTCGTCCTGCGCGACCGGCTCAACCCGGTCTTCGCGGAATTCGGCTTGCAGCAGGGTGAGTTCGACGTGCTGGCGACGCTGCGGCGGTCCGGTGCGCCCTACGCGCTGACGCCCACCGCCCTGTGCGAGGCCGCGATGATCTCATCGGGCGGGATGACCGCGCGGATCGACCGCCTCGAGAAGGCCGGCTTGATCGAGCGTCGGAAGCACCCGTCGGATCGGCGTGGGACACTGGTCGCGCTAACCCGTAAGGGCTCGGCGCTCATCGATGCCCTGCTTCCGCGCCATATCGAGGCCGAGCGCCAAGTCCTGGCGCCGCTCACCGAGGATGAGCAGCGCATCCTGAACAGGCTTCTCGCGAAGCTGATCGCCGGGCTCGGCTGAGCGCGGGCGGCCGCAGGATGGGCCGCCCGGTCGGTACGACGCTTACGCGGCGATCGCCTGAGCGGTCGGCCCGGCGGCGCGCACGTCGGAATCGACATGGGCCTCGAAGCGCTTGAAGTTGTCGTCGAACATCTTCACCAGCCGCGCCGCCGTCTCGACGAAGGCGCTCTTGTTGCCCCAGGTCTTGACCGGGGTGAGGATGTCCGCCTCGACGCCCGGCACCGAGACCGGCACTGCGAAGCCGAAATACGGGTCGCGGCGGAACTCGGCCTGGGCCAATGAGCCGTCCAGCGCCGCGGCCAGAAGCCGGCGGGTGACCCGGATCGGCATGCGCCGGCCGGTGCCGACGCCGCCGCCGGTCCAGCCGGTATTGACCAGCCAGCAATCGACGCTGTGCTTGGCGATCAGGTCGCGCAGCAGGTTACCGTAGGCGCTCGGGTGCCGGGGCATGAACGGCGCGCCGAAGCAGGTCGAGAAGGTCGCCTCCGGCCCGGTCAGGCCGCGCTCGGTGCCGGCGACCTTGGCGGTGTAGCCCGACAGGAAGTGGTACATCGCCTCGGCGCCGGTGAGCTTGGCGATCGGGGGCATCACCCCGAAGGCGTCACAGGTCAGCATCACGATGTTCTTCGGATGCCCGGCCCGGCCGGTGGCGCTGGCATTGGCGATGAAGTCGAGCGGGTAGGCGCAGCGGGTGTTCTCGGTGAGCGAGCCGTCGTCGAAATCCGGCACCCGGGTCACCGGGTCGATCACCACGTTCTCCATCACCGTGCCGAAGCGCTCGGTGGTGGCGTAGATCTCGGGCTCGGCGTTGCGCGAGAGGCGGATCGTCTTGGCGTAGCAGCCGCCCTCGAAGTTGAAGATGCCGGCATCCGACCAGCCATGCTCGTCGTCGCCGAGCAGCTGGCGCGAGGAATCGTTCGACAGGGTGGTCTTGCCGGTACCGGACAGGCCGAAGAAGATCGCCGAGCCGCCCTCGGCATCGAGCGCAGCGTTGGCCGAGCAATGCATCGGCATCACGTTCTGGCCGGGCAGGATGTAGTTCAGGTAGGTGAAGACCGACTTCTTCATCTCGCCCGCGTAGGCCGAGCCGCCGATCAGCACGAGCTTCTTGGAAAAGTCGATGGCGATCACGGTCTTGGACCGGCAGCCGTGCCGGGCGGGATCCGCCTGGAAGCTCGGCAGGTCGATGATCGTCAGGTCGGGCACGTAGGACGCGAGCTCGGCGCGGTCCGGCCGGATCAGCAGGTTGCGGATGAACAGCGAGTGCCAGGCGAACTCGGTGAACACCCGGGCCTTCACCCGGTGGGCCGGATCGGCACCGCCATAGAGGTCCTGGGCGAACAGCTCCTTGCCCTCGGCATGCTTGAGGAAATCCTCGTGCAGAACCGCGAACTGCTCGGGCGTGATCGCCCCGTTATTCTCCCACCAGACCTCGTTCTCGGTGGTAGCATCGCGCACCACGAACTTGTCCTTGGGCGAGCGGCCGGTATGGCTGCCGGTGGTCGCCACGAAGGCGCCGCCGCGCGCGAGCTGACCCTCCGTGCGGGCGAGCGCCTCCTCGTAGAGGCGCGGCGCCTCGAAATTCCAGTGGACGGCCTTCAGCGCACGAAAGCCGGCGGCCTCCGCATCGTGGGCCGCGTTGTGATCACCGATGTTGGTCAAGAGCGTATCTCCCGAGGCCCCTGTTCGTGCCGTCGACGCGACAAGA
This sequence comes from Methylobacterium sp. J-001, assembly GCF_022829565.1. Classification (NCBI taxonomy): domain Bacteria; kingdom Pseudomonadati; phylum Pseudomonadota; class Alphaproteobacteria; order Hyphomicrobiales; family Methylobacteriaceae; genus Methylobacterium; species Methylobacterium sp. J-001. The sequence goes on along the minus strand of NZ_JAKSYN010000227.1, from coordinate 215,393 downwards.
CCGGACGCCTCCGGCATCCGGGATTGCACCGGGGGACGTCCGTGCAGTCGGACAGGACCGCCGCACGCTGGATCACCGTTCCCCGGTCGCTCGCCCCCATACTGGATAGGCGGCCAAGCGTTGCTGTCTTACGGGGTGTGCCCGGGCGTCTGCAACGTGGTCCAGCGGGCTTGACCACTGTGCTGACCTCAAGAGGCTGCAGCTGTAACCAGATGGAACTGGGTATTCATAATTCCGGCTTCGGCAAAGTCGGCTGGAAATACCCATCTCGGAGGTGGGCGGAGATGCGCCCTTGCGCAGCGCCCCCCGGCCGCTATGCCCTGCCGGACGTTTCGCAGATCCTCGCCCCCGCCCAAGAGGCACGATGCCCCAAGCCGTCGCCGGCCCCGAAATCGAGCGCCTGATTCAGCTCCTCTCCCGGATGCCGGGCCTCGGACCGCGTTCGGCGCGGCGGGCCGCGCTCCAGCTGATCAAGAAGCGCGAGACGCTGCTGGCCCCCCTGGCCGATGCCATGCGGGTGGCGGCCGAGCGCATCGTGGTCTGCACCAGTTGCGGCAACGTCGATACGTCCGAGCCGTGCACGATCTGCCGCGATCCCGAGCGCGATCCCTCGACCCTCGTTGTGGTGGAGGACGTGTCGGACCTCTGGGCCCTGGAGCGCTCCGGCGCGGTCAAGTCGCGCTACCATGTGCTCGGCGGCGTTCTCTCGGCGCTGGACGGGGTGCGGCCCGAGCACCTCAATCTCGCGAGCCTGGTCGAGCGCGCGGCCGATCCGGCGGTGAAGGAGATCATCCTGGCGCTGAACGCCACCGTCGACGGCCAGACCACCGCCCATTACGTTACCGAGTCGATCCGCCACCTCGACCGCAAGGTGACGCGCCTCGCGCACGGCGTCCCGGTCGGCGGCGAGCTCGACTACCTCGACGAGGGGACGCTCACCGCGGCGATCCGCAGCCGCACGGCCTTCTGAGGTATTTGACCGGCCCCGACCCACGCCATATTGCCTCGGAATCCTCGGAGTCCGCGTCTGTGGCGCTCCCCTCGCCGGTTTCCGCCATGACCATTCGTCCGCTCGTCATCCTCCCCGACGCCGTCCTGCGCCGCGTCTCCGATCCGGTCGGGCCGATCACGCCCGAGATCCGTACCCTTGTGGCCGACATGTTCGAGACGATGTACGACGCCCCGGGCGTCGGGCTCGCGGCGATCCAGGTCGGCGTCGCCAAGCGGGTCGTGACCATCGACACCTCGAAGGAAGAGGGCGTGCGGGAGCCGCGGGTCTTCATTGACCCGGAGGTCGTCTGGACCTCGGACGAGAAGCGGGTCTACGACGAGGGCTGCCTGTCGATCCCGGAATATTACGCCGAGGTCGAGCGGCCGGACCGGGTCCGCGTGAAGTTCCGCGATCTCGAGGGCACCGAGCAGGAGATCGAGGCCGACGGCCTGCTGGCGACCTGCATCCAGCACGAGATCGACCACCTTAACGGCGTGCTGTTCATCGACCACATCTCGAAGTTGAAGCGCGACCGGGTAATCAAGCGCTTCACCAAGGCTGCCAAGCGCGACGCGGCCTGATCCCGATGCGCGTCGTCTTCATGGGCACGCCGGATTTCGCGGTGCCGACGCTGGCGCGGCTCGCGCAGGACGGCCACACCATCGTGGCCGTGTATACCCGCGCCCCCGCCAAGGCCGGCCGCGGCATGAGCCTGCGGCCCTCTCCGGTCCACATTCTGGCCGACACGCTCGGGATCCCCGTCCTGACGCCGGCCACCTTGCGGTCGCCCGAGGCGGCCGAGACCTTCGCGGCGCATCGGGCCGATATCGGCGTCGTCGTGGCCTACGGGATGCTGCTGCCGCAGGCGATCCTCGACGCGCCGAAGCACGGCTGCCTCAATCTGCACGGGTCGCTGCTGCCGCGCTGGCGCGGCGCCGCGCCGATCCAGCGCGCGGTGATGGCGGGCGATGCCGAGAGCGGCGTCGGAATCATGCGCATGGAGGCGGGCCTCGATACCGGCCCCGTCGCCCTGGAAGGGCGCGTCCCGATCGCTTCGGGCATGACCGCAGGCGCGCTCCACGATGCTTTGATGCCCGTCGGCGCCGAGCTGATGTCCCAGGCTCTCGAACGCCTGGACCGCGGCGACCTGACCTTCACGTCGCAAGCACAGGAGGGTGTCGTCTACGCGCACAAGATCGACAACGCGGAGGCGCGGATCGACTGGTCGCTCCCGGCGGCGCAGGTCGCGAACCGGATCAACGGCCTGTCGCCGTTCCCGGGAGCGTTCTTCGAGGTGGATCTCGGCAAGGGGCCGGAGCGGGTGAAGGTGCTGCGCGCCTCGGCCAGCGACGTCGCGGGTACGCCGGGAACCCTCCTCGATGCGGAGGGCCTCGTCGCCTGCGGCGCGGGGGCGGTCCGCCTGTTGGAACTGCGCCGCGCCGGCAAGGGCGGCAGCGCCAGCGGTGCCGAGTTCGTGCGCGGCGCGCGCATCGCGCCCGGCGCAAGCCTCGGCTGATGCCACGCTATAAGCTCGTCATCGAGTATGATGGAGGCCCATTCTCCGGATGGCAGCGTCAGGCCGATCAACCCACGGTGCAGGGGGCGATCGAAGCGGCGGTGACGCGCTTCTCCGGCGAGGATGCCCGGCTGACCTGCGCGGGCCGGACCGATACCGGCGTCCACGCCATCCATCAGGTCGCCCATCTCGACCTCACGAAGGACTGGCGGACCGATACGGTGCGAGACGCCATCAACGCACATCTGCGGCCGCATCCCGTGGCACTACTCTCCGCCGAGATCGTCCCGACGAGCTTCAACGCCCGACACTCGGCGATCCGCCGGCACTACCGCTACCGCATCCTGAACCGCCGCAGCCCGGCCGCGCTGACCCGCGCGCATGTCTGGCAGGTGCACTGGCCGCTCGATCCAGAGGCGATGCATCGCGCCGCCCAGCGCCTGGTCGGCCTGCACGACTTCTCCGCGTTCCGGGCCGCCGAGTGCCAGGCGAACAGCCCCGTGCGGACGCTGGAACGGCTGGACGTGGCGCGCGCCACGATGGCGCTGCACGAGGAGATCGTGGTGACGACCTGCGCGCGTTCCTTCCTGCATCACCAGGTGCGGGCCATGGTCGGTACGCTGATGCTCGCCGGCTGCGGCCGCCTCTCGGCCGACGACGTCGCCGATATTTTGGAGTCCCGCGAGAAGCGCCGGTGCGGGCCGCTGGCGCCGGCGGCTGGGCTGACCTTCGTGGGGGTGGATTACGCCTGAGATCGTTCTGACGGCCTGATCTCAGGCGGAAGACGGTCCAAGCAACGCGGATCCCGATCTGACCCCTCATCCTGAGGGACTTGGCAGAGCAGACGCCGCGAAGCAGCCCTCCAGGGCTCGCTGAGCCGTCCCGGCAGCTCCTGCGCGGCCCGCTGGCGCGGGCATTTCAAGATAAGGGCGCGGGGTTAGACGGATTGGTCGATAGGCTCGGCGCGCCGAGCGCCTTCAATCCGAGGCCGAAAAATACGCGTCCAGCACCCGCTCGTAGATCGCGGTCAAGCGGTCGAGATCCGCCACGGCCACGCATTCATCGACCTGGTGCATGGTCTCGCCCACCAAGCCGAACTCGATCACCGGACAGGCATCCTTGATGAACCGGGCATCCGAGGTGCCGCCGGTGGTGGACAAAGTCGGCGTCAGCCCGGTCTCGGCCTCGATCGCCCGGGAGACGAGATCCACGAAGGCGTCCGGCTGGGTCAGGAAGGCCGGGGCGTTCGACGGCTGCAGGTCGAGGGTGAAGCGCACGGCGTTGCCGGCTGCACGCTCCAGCCGCTCTTGGAGTTCGGCCCCGAGGCTGGCAGCGGTCCAATCATCGTTGAAGCGGACATTGAACGTCGCCCGGGCAGTGGCCGGGATCACGTTGGTGGCGGGATTGCCGACATCGATCGTCGTGAATTCGAGGTTCGAGGCGTCGAAATGCGCGGTGCCGCCGTCGAGCGGCTCGGCCACCAGCGCCGAGGCGAGCCGCAGCAGCCCGGGGATCGGGTTTTCGGCCTTGTGTGGATAGGCGACGTGACCCTGGCGCCCCAGCACCGTGAGCTTGCCGGTGAGCGAGCCGCGGCGGCCGATCTTGATCATCTCGCCGAGCCGCCCCGGATTGGTCGGTTCGCCCAGCAGGCAATGATCGAAGCGTTCACCCCGGGCGCGGGCCCAGTCGAGCAACTTGACGGTGCCGTTGACCGCCGGCCCCTCCTCATCGCCGGTGATCAGGAAGGCGATGGAGCCCGGAAACGCGTCGCCCCGGCGTTGGACGAAGGCCAAGGTCGCCGCCAGCATGCAGGCGATGCCGCCCTTCATGTCGGCGGCGCCGCGCCCGTAGAGCAGGCCATTCGCGACCGCCGCCTCGAACGGCCCATGGCGCCAGACGCCATCGCCTTCGGGCACCACGTCGGTATGGCCGGCGAAGACCAGGCAGGGCCCGCGCGCGCCGAGCCGGGCGTAGAGGTTCGGCGTATCGGGATAGCCGGGCTCGGAGAAGATTGGCTGCTCGATCGCGAAACCCACCTCGGCCAGCGCCTGCGCCACCACGTCGAGGGCGCCGCGATCCTCCGGCGTGACCGAGGGGCAGCGGATCAGCTCTTGGGCGAGCGACAGGGCGGAATGGTCGGCCGGCATGCACGGGTCCCAGGACGGAGAATCTTGCGTTGCCCCTTACACCAAGTCGGCGGGATCCGAGGATGGTGCGCCATTCCTCCACTGCGCTCGACCGTCCCCCCTGCAGCCGGGTCGGCATACCGAGCTCCCGGCGCCACACGCTCACCGCTCGCACGAATGCGTGAAGACCGATGTGCAAGGCGGCGCAGTCAGACTTTGTCAGTCGTTTCCGCCGCATCATGCGCGCAATCAAGTAGAGCGCATTGGGATGGCGCGGATGAAGGGCAACGAGTCCGGCTTCCCAGTCGATGCGGCAGCCAACAGGCGCGACGGCAATCGGCGGGAGGTCCTAATTCCGGCGACGATCCGGTGCCCCGACGGCGAATCCATCAGCTGCATCCTGCGGGATATGTCACCGGGCGGCGCCAAGCTGTCGGTTTCCCGTCGGCATCGTCTGCCGCCGACCTTCACGCTCTCGGTGACGGGCCACGAAACGCGCTATCCCGTCCGCCGCGTCTGGCAGCGCGCCGACGCCGCCGGTGTCGTCCTCGACCTGCCCGAAGTCACCGGGTCCTGACAGCAGGACGTTCGCCGCCGCAGCCTGATCGTAAGGCTGCGGCGGGGTCGTGGGCCTATTTCGTCACGACGACCTGCACGTCGCCGTGGCGGCGGATCACCGACACCGTGACGTCGTCGTCGTAGCGCTGGAAGCGGATGTCGAGTCGCGAGGATCCCAGCTTGACGTTGTAGAGCGTCACGCCGTCGAGGAAGCCCGGCAGGATCGGGTTCTTGAGCCGGACGCTGTTGCGGTCGTGGTCGAGTTCGAGGCCGAGACAGGCGGCCAGGAACGCGAACGGTGCCGCCGCCGCCCAGGCCTGCGGGCTGCAGGCCACCGGATAGGCCACGGGACCGCGCTGCTTGCGGCGCATGAAGCCGCAGAACAGCTCGGGCAGGCGCTTCTGGTCCTGGTAGAGCGAGGTGTCGAACATCCCCTGGAAGATGCGCGCGGCCTCGTGCTTCCGGTCGTAGCGGGCGAGACCCATCGCGACGAGGGCGTTGTCGTGCGGCCAGATCGAGCCGTTGTGGTAGGACATCGGGTTGTAGCGCGCCTCGCCCTTGGCGATGGTGCGCACGCCCCAGCCGTTGAAGCCGTCCTTGCCCAGCAGGGTCTCGGCGACCCGGGCCGCCCGCTCGGGCTTGGCGATGCCGGTGAACAGGGCGTGCCCGGCATTCGAGGAGCGCACCGCGCATTGCTTCTTGGCGCCGTCCAGCGCCAGCGCGTAGGTGCCGATCTCCTCGTTCCAGAAGGCCGCATCGAAGCGCTCGCGCAGGGCGGTGGCCTCCTGCGAGAGCCGCTCGGCCATCGGGTCGTGCCCGAGCAGGGCCGCGAGCTTGGCCATGCCTTTCTTGGCGGCATAGACGTAGCCCTGGACCTCACAGAGCGCGATCGGGCCCTTGGCGAGCTGGCCGTCGGCGTGGAAGATCGAATCGTGGCTGTCCTTCCAGCCCTGGTTCTCCAGGCCCTTGTCGGTGTCGCGGGCGTATTCGACGAAGCCGTCGCCGTCCCGGTCGCCGTAGCGGTCCATCCATTCCAGTGCGAGCTCGAGGGACGGCCAGATCGCCCGGATCGTCTCCAGGTCGCCCGTGACGGCGTAGTATTCCCAGGCCAGCATCACGAAGAGCGGCGTGCCGTCGATGGTGCCGTAATAGTGGCGGAACGGCACCTCGCCGAGCATGGCCATCTCGCCCCGGCGGGTCTCGTGCAGCACCTTGCCGGGCTGGGCATCCGCCGCGGGATCGACCGCCTTGGCCTGGGTCGCCGCGAGATAGCGCAGGACGCCGCGACCGAATTTCGGGTCGATCCACAGCGCCATCAGGGCGGTGATGATGCCGTCCCGGCCGAAGACCGTGGAGTACCAGGGTATGCCGGCGAACGGGTAGATCCCCTCGGGCGTCCGGCTTGCCAGCATGTAGAGGTCGGCGGTGGCCCGGCAGAGGCCCTCGTTGAACTGGTCGTTCGACGAGATGATCGTGGTGATGCCGGCGGTCATCTCGCGCAGGTCGCGGCGCGAATCGCGGTAGGCACGGGCGAAGATCGTACCCTCGGCGAGATCCTTCGCCTCTCGCCGGGCGCCGCCGACATTGGCGGCCAGGGTCAGCTTCGCGGCGGCATCCTCCCCCACCATCTCGCCGCTCGGCGGTTTCGTGAAGGCCCGGTGCGCTTCGAAGGACACGCGAATGAACAGCGACGCGCGGCCTTCGGGCGGCAGGGATACGTCGAAGACGACGCGGCCGGGCTCGATCTGATCCGGCTTCGGGCCGAAGTGAAGCGAGGTCGTGCGCACGATCTCGTCGAGGCCGACGTAGCGGAACTGCACCTCCCGGTCGCTCGCCACCAGGACGCCGCGCTTGCCGCGCTCCTTGCGGTCGGTGCCGCGCACCTCGAACAGGTCGCGGTAATCTGCGTCGAAGGTCACGGCGATGCGCAGGCGGCGGTGCTTCGAATCGAAGGAGCGCAGGCCGATCCGGTCGTAGCAGGCGCCCCGGAACAGGAACTTGGTGCGCTCGATCGCGATCGTCTCACGCGGGATCGAGGTCTCATCATGGGCCTCGAGGCGGATGTCGGGCGTCGTCATGTCGACGCTGAGCGCGCCGTTGTCATCCTGCATCACGGAGGACAGCATCAGCGGGCGCTGGCCTTCGACAGTCAGTTCGAGCCGGGAGAGATAGCGGGTATCCTGGAAATACAGGCCCTCCGGCCCAGGCTGGACGCCGATATCACCGTAGGAATCCAAAACCCCGAAGGCCTCACCGAACTTCAGCGCGCGCAGGGGCCGCTCGACCAAGGAGGTATGGGCCTCGATGTGGTAGGTCGGCAGCACATCGTCAGCGTCCTGAAAGCCGGGCGCCACCGTGACGTTGCTGGCCTGTGTCCGCGCGGTCGCGTCGTGTGCCGCCGTATTCTCCGCCGCCATGCAGAACGTCTCCGAGTGCGTGTGTGGGGTACGAATCGAGAGGGCCGCCGCATCGGCTCGGATGCGGCGGCCCCTGGTGACCATTCAGATGAGGCGCCTTTACGACGCTAGGCCGGGCCGGCGATCGCTCGCAAGCCCGAGGCCAGAGATTAAGCCGGCATCGCCGCGACCGAGATCGACGGCCGCGCGGAGCCATTGACGTCGCCGTATTGCGGCGTGAAGCCGGATTTCGGCAGCTGGATCACGTCGGCGCCGCGAGCGAGCAACGCTTCGTAGGCGGCGACGTATTTCTTGACCATGCACTCGGCGGTGAACTGGCTCTCGAAGTGCTTGCGCACCCCCTCGCGGCTCATGACCTTGACCTTGGCCACCGCCTCGACGGCGTCGTCCATGGTCTCGCAGAGCACGCCGCTCACACCGTCCTTGATCACTTCCGGCACGGAGCCGTTGCGGAACGCGATCACCGGGGTTCCGGCCGACATCGCCTCGATCATGACCAGGCCGAAGGGCTCCGGCCAGTCGATCGGGAAGGCGAGCGCCAGGGCATTGCCCAGGAAGGCCTTCTTCTGCTCCTCGTTGATCTCGCCGATGTATTCGACCAGCGGGTGGTGCGTCATCGGTTCGATGACTTCGTCCCAGTAATCCTGGTCCGCCTTGTCGACCTTAGCGGCGATCTTCAGCGGGGTGCCCGAACGGATCGCCATTTCGATGGCCCGGTCGGGACGCTTCTCGGGCGAAATACGACCGAGGAACGCCAGGTAACCGCCCTTGGCCTCGGGGCTGTAAGGGCAATTCTGGGACGGCAGACCGTGATGGATCGTCGACAGCCAGTTGACGTTCGGCGGCATCGGCTCGCGCTGGTTATCGGAGATCGACACCAGCGGCATGCCGGTGAAGGTCCGGTAGACCGGCATGAAGTCCGGCACATCGAGCCGACCATGCATCGTGGTGATGCACTTGTGATTCAGATCCTCGAACATGGGATACTGAAGCAGGTCGATGTGGAAGTGCAGAATGTCGAATTCGTGTGCCCGGCGATGCACCTGATGCAGCATGGCCAAGTGGCTGGCCGTGTGATCGCGGTAGCCCAGCAGCCGCAGCCCCTCCGGCGTGCAAGCCGCCAGCTTCGCCGACGTCTCCGAGTCGCCGCTGGCGAACAGCGTGACATCGTGGCCCTGGCGAACCAGTTCCTCTGTGATCCAGCTGACGACGCGCTCGGTGCCGCCGTAGAACTTCGGAGGAACGGCCTCCGACAACGGAGCGATCTGGGCAATGCGCACGAAGTGTCTCCTGGTTGGCCGAATTTGACGGGGGGTCTAACCCTGCCGGCCTGAGCGGGACATGAATGAAACCGACGGCCAAGGTTATGGTTCCTGCGCCCGCAGGTTGTCTCGACAAGTTTTGTGCAGCGCGGAAGCTGTCCCCGCATTCCCCGATGCGCGCCTGCCCCCGGCCGTGGCCGCACCTTGGCGGTGCGGTGCCTTGCTGCGACGGAAGCCGTTGCCGTGGCTGCGCGTTTCTGTCATAAGCCGCACCGCGTCGAACCGCCCGGCCGATAGGGCTGCCGTGGCGGCTCGTGCTGCTCCACCAGAAGCATCATCGCGCACACCTCAACCGACCCTCGCGGGTCGGCTCAGAGGAATTTTCGCGCAACGGAGAGCCAAATGCCCAAGCTGAAGACCAAATCAGGCGCCAAGAAGCGCTTCAAGATCACCGGCACCGGTAAGGTTATGTACGCCCAGGCCGGCAAGCGCCACGGGATGATCAAGCGGACGACCAAGCAGATCCGCAACCTGCGCGGCACCACGACCCTGTTCGAGGGCGATGCCGCCAACGTGAAGAAGTACTTCCTGCCGAACGCGCGGTAAGCCTTCTGCACCCGTTGCCACTGTCTTTCGTCGAAACCAGGAGATAACCGATGGCCCGCGTCAAACGCGGCGTGACCAGTCACGCGAAGCACAAGAAAGTTCTGAAGGCCGCCAAGGGCTATTACGGCCGGCGCAAGAATACGATCCGGATCGCCAAGCAGGCGGTCGAGAAGGGCATGCAGTATGCCTACCGCGACCGTAAGAATAAGAAGCGTACGTTCCGCGCTCTCTGGATCCAGCGCCTCAACGCAGCCGTGCGCGAGCATGGCCTGACCTATTCGCGCTTCATCAACGGCCTCGCCAAGTCCGGCATCGTCGTCGACCGCAAGGCGCTGTCCGAACTGGCGATCCACGAGCCGGCGAGCTTTGCCGCCGTGGTCGAGAAGGCCAAGGCCGCCCTCCCCGAGACCACCGCCAAGGCCGCCTGACCCCAGGCCCGCGGCGAGACATCCGAAGGCGCGGCTCTCCCCCGAGAGTCGCGCCTTCGTCGTTCTCACGCCGCAGTTGAACGCACGCGCTTGCGTGACGGCGAACAACGCGCGAGAGCACGCCGCGACGGCGGCTCCGACAACCCTGCTCGAAGACAGCGATGACCGATCTCGACACCCTCGAACGCGACCTCCTGGCCCAGGTGACGGCTGCGTCCGACGAGGCCGCCCTCGACGCGGTGCGCGTGGCCGCGCTCGGCAAGAAGGGCAGCGTCTCCGATCTGCTCAAGACCCTGGGCTCCATGACGCCCGAGGAGCGCAAGGAACGCGGCCCGCTGATCAACGGCCTGCGCGACAGGATCCAGGGCGCCGTCACGGAGCGCAAGACCGCCCTGGTGGAGGCCGCTCTGGAGGCTCGCCTCGCTTCCGAGCGGGTCGACGTGACGTTGCCCATGCGCGAGGCGCCGGAAGTGCGCGGACGGATCCATCCGATCACGCAGGTGATCGACGAGATTACCGCGATCTTCGCCGATATGGGCTTCGCCGTGGCCGAGGGCCCGGATATCGAGACCGACGAGCTGAACTTCACCGCACTCAACTTCCCGCCCGGCCATCCGGCCCGCGAGATGCACGACACGTTCTTCCTGGCGCCGGACCAGACCGGGAAGCGGAAGGTGCTGCGCACCCACACGTCACCCGTCCAGATTCGGACGATGCGTGCGCAGACGCCCCCGATCCGCGTCATCATCCCGGGCCGGACCTACCGGCACGATTCCGACCAGACCCACACGCCGATGTTCCATCAGGTCGAGGGGCTGGTGATCGACACGGCTGCCAATATCGCCAACCTGAAATGGGTGCTGGAGGAATTCTGCAAGGCATTCTTCGAGGTCGACGGCGTGAAGATGCGCTTTCGCCCGTCGTTCTTCCCGTTCACCGAGCCGTCGGCCGAGGTCGACATCCAGTGCTCCCGCAAGGGCGGTGAGATCCGCTTCGGCGAGGGCACCGACTGGCTGGAGATCCTGGGCTGCGGAATGGTGCACCCGAACGTCCTGCGCAATTGCGGCCTCGATCCGGACGCGGTGCAGGGCTTCGCCTTCGGGGTCGGCATCGACCGCATCGCCATGCTGAAATACGGCATGCCGGACCTGCGCCCGTTCTTCGAGGCGGATGTGCGCTGGCTCGATCATTACGGCTTCCGGCCGCTGGATGTGCCGAGCCTGATCGGGGGTTTGACGGGGTAAGGCCACGGAGGTTGTCATGACCGACCAGGAAATCAGTCTGATCGTTGATCGCGTCCTGCGCGACCGGCTTCCAGCGGCCAGGTTCAGAAGTGCGGACGTTTGGTCGGACACCGATTTTGACGGAGATCCGATCATACGCGTGACCGCGCGCTACGATCATCGGCCGAGCATGAGACCGGATCCCCTGATCACGGCCGTTCACGATCTCCGTTCCGCCCTCATCGAGCGCGGAGAGAGTCGATTGGTGTTCTTGGACAACGAAGTTGCCGATGAGCGCCGTGTCGAGGAAGATGTCGAATAGCCTATGACCGCAATGGTCTTACAGATGCTCGACCAAGCAACGGAGTTGATCGAGCGGAACCCGGGTAGTTCGGCAGCGAAGCGACGTGCGGTCAGTGGAGCCTATTACGCGGCGTTCCACGCCGTCATGCAACTTTGCGCAGACGAAATCCTGCCTGGTTCGGACGCTGCGTCCGCCGAGTTCGAGCGCGTCTATCGTCAAATCGATCACGGGCCGCTCAAACAGGCTTTCGTGAGCGACGGCCCCTTGAAGCGAAACAGTGCGCTGAGGCAGATCGGCGACGATATCATTCGGTTACAGGATGCCCGAAAACTCGCGGATTATGCGCCGCCCCGGCCAAACGTAGTCACGCTGGCGAAAGCGCGGGAGCATGTCGAGCGGGCTCGCGAAATCCTCTCACGCCTTGCGAGCTTGACTGCTCAGGATCGCCGAACCCTGGCCTTGAACCTCCTCTTTCCCCCAAGAAAAAAATGAAATTCACCCTCTCCTGGCTCAAGGATCACCTCGACACCGAGGCGTCCCTCGACACCATCGCCGAGACGCTGACGCGGATCGGCCTCGAGGTCGAAGGCGTCGAGGACAAGGCGGCCGCCCTCAAGCCCTACGTCGTCGCCCGGATCCTGACGGCCGAGCAGCATCCCAACGCCGACCGGCTCCGGGTCTGCACCGTCGAGACCGGCGCCGGCGCGCCGGTGCAGGTGGTCTGCGGCGCGCCGAACGCGCGGGCCGGCTTGGTCACGGTGTTCGCGCCGCCCGGCACCTACGTGCCCGGCAAGGCGATCACGCTCTCGGTCGGCACGATCCGCGGCGTCGAGAGCCACGGCATGCTGTGCTCGGGTTCTGAGCTCGGGCTCGGCGAGGACCATGACGGCATCCTCGAACTTCCGGCTGAAGCGCCGGTCGGCCAGGGCTACGCGCTCTATGCCGGGCTCGACGATCCGGTCATCGAGATCAACCTGACGCCGAACCGGCCGGACTGCACCTCGGTGCACGGCATCGCGCGCGACCTCGCGGCGACCGGGATCGGCACGCTCAAGCACGAGGCCCAGCCGAGCGTGCGCGGCGAAGGCCCCTGCCCCGTCGAGATCGGCCTGGCCTTCGCGCCGGAGGACCGGCATCTCTGCCCGCTCTTCGCGCTCCGGCTGGTACGCGGCGTCAAGAACGGCCCGTCGCCGGCCTGGATGCAGGCCCGCCTGCGGGCGATCGGCCTGCGCCCGATCAACGCGCTGGTGGACATCACCAACTACGTCACCTTCGATCGCGGCCGGCCGCTGCACGTGTTCGACGCCGCCAAGGTCTCGGGCAGCGTGACGGTTCGACGGGCGCGGGACGGCGAGAGCCTGCTGGCGCTGGATGGGCGCACCTACACCCTCACCGACGACACCGTGGTGATCGCCGATCAGGCGGGCGTTGAATCGATCGCCGGCATCATGGGCGGGCAGGCCTCCGGCTGCGACGCGACAACCACGGACGTGCTGATCGAATCGGCCCTGTGGGATCCGGCCAACATCGCCCAGTCCGGGCGGCGTCTCGGCATCATCACCGATGCCCGGTACCGGTTCGAGCGCGGCGTCGATCCGGCCTTCACGCTGCCGGGCCTCGACCTGGCGACGCGCCTCGTGATCGACCTGTGCGGCGGCACGCCCTCCGAGGCGAAGATCGCCGGCGAACCGCCGGACTCCGAACGGATCATCGATTTCCCGTGGACCGAGGTGCGGCGGCTGGCCGGTATCGAGCTGCCGCAGATCGAGATCAAGCTGATCCTCGAGACGCTGGGCTTCCACGTCTCCGGCACCGGCGACCGGGTGAAGGTGTCGACGCCGTCCTGGCGGCCGGACGTGGAGGGCAAGGCCGACCTTGTCGAGGAGGTCATCCGCATCGCCGGTCTCGACCGGATCGAACCGAAGCCTCTGCCGCGGCTCGCCGGGATCGGCCGGCCGCTGCTCACCGTGATGCAGAAGTGCACCCGCATCGCCAAGCGCGCCCTCGCGAGCCGTGGCCTGATGGAGGCGGTGACCTGGTCGTTCGTCCCGCACGCAGATGCCGAGCTGTTCGGCGGCGGTGGTGCCGATCTGGTGCTGGCCAACCCGATCGCCTCGGAACTGTCGGACATGCGTCCGAGCCTGGTGCCGGGGCTCCTGCGGGCGGCGCAGCGCAACGCCGACCGGGGCTACCCGGACGCGGCCCTGTTCGAGGTCGGCCAGTGCTTCGCCACGGACGAGCCGGAGGGACAAAGCATCCGCGCGGCGGCGGTGCGGCGGGGCAGTGCCATCCTGGCGGGCGCTGGGCGTCACTGGGACGGAGCGACCAAGAATGTGGACGTCTTCGACGCCAAGGCCGATGCCCTTGCGCTGCTGGGTGTCCTCGGCGTGCCGACCGGCGGCCTGCAGGTGACCGCGGGCGGGCCGTCCTGGCTCCATCCGGGCCGCTCGGGCACTCTGCGCTTCGGACCGAAATCCGAGATCGGCTGGTTCGGCGAGGTCCATCCCAGGACCCTGCAGGCCCTCGACCTCAAGGGCAGCCTCGTGGCGTTCGAAATCGTGCTCGACGCGCTGCCTCTGCCCAAGCACAAGCCGACCAAGGCCAAACCGGCTTTGGCGTTGTCCGAGTTCCAGCCCCTGTCCCGGGATTTCGCGTTCGTGGTGGGCCGTGACGTGCCGGCGGGCGACATCGTCAAGGCGGCCCAGGGGGCCGAGCGCAAGCTCGTCACCGGCGTCGAGGTGTTCGACCTTTACGAGGGCCCCGGCGTGCCGGAGGGCTCGAAATCGGTGGCGATCGCCGTGCGTCTGCAACCGCTGGAGCGCACCCTGACCGATGCCGAGATCGAGGCGGTGAGCGCCAAGATCGTGGCCGAGGTCTCGCGCCGGACCGGCGCGACCCTGCGGGCTTGAGGAGGATGGCATGAGCCGAATCGCAGCGCTGATCGAAGACCTGGCGGCCTCCGAGTACCGGCCGACCAAGGCCCTGCGCGAGGCGCTGGCGCATCCGGCCGAGATCGCCGAGGCGACACTGCCGCTGATCGAGGCCGCGGCCAGGGGCGACGAACTCACCCCGGAGCAGGAGAACCTCCTGTTCTGGGGCCTGCACGTCATGGCGCAGGCCCGCGATACCCGTGCCCTGCCCCCCCTCCTCACGCTGCTTCGGCAGGACGAAGAGACGCTCGACGCGGTGCTGGGCGACGCCGTGACCGCGACCCTGTCCAAGGTCGTCAGCAGCCTGTTCGACGGGGATCACCAGCTCCTGTTCCGGCTGATCCTCGACAGCACCGTCGATGACCTCACCCGCATGGCGCTGCTGTCGGCCTGCACCTTCCTGACCCTGGAGGGGCGGATCGACCGCGACGCGATGCATGCGCTGCTGGTCCGGTTCGACGACGCGAAGGCGGCGGTCGAGGAGGGGCCGGCCTGGGTCGGCTGGGAGGAGTCGATCGCGCATCTCGGCTTCCGCGATCTCGCGCCCCGCGCCGCCGCGGCACGAGCCGATGGGCGGATCACCGATGAGATCAGCGACGCCGACTGGTTCAAGGAGGCCCTGCGCAAGGCCGAGACCAAGCCCGACGACCGGGACCGGCTCGGCCCCTACCAGTACGGCTATCTCGACGATCCGGTCGAAGCGCTCGACTGGACCGTGGAGGGCGCAGGC
Organism: Methylobacterium sp. J-001; assembly: GCF_022829565.1. Lineage (NCBI taxonomy): Bacteria > Pseudomonadati > Pseudomonadota > Alphaproteobacteria > Hyphomicrobiales > Methylobacteriaceae > Methylobacterium > Methylobacterium sp. J-001. The sequence goes on along the minus strand of NZ_JAKSYN010000227.1, from coordinate 200,302 downwards.
GAGCCGCAGCGCAACCCGTTCAAGGATGTCGGGCGCAACGATCCCTGCCCGTGCGGCTCGGGCAAGAAGTTCAAGAAGTGCTGCCTCGGCAAGGCGGAGGCGGACGGTCCCTGGATGCCGCCGGGTGCCTCACTGGGCTGACGACCCGGCGCCGCTGAGCGGGTTGTCCAGATCCCAGCCGTAGCTCAGGGTCTCGAACCGCATCGAGCGGGCATCGACCATCAGCAGGCGCCCGACCAGCGGTTCGCCGAAATCCGCCACGGCGCGGATCACCTCCATCGCCATGAGCGAGCCCATCACCCCGGCCAGCGCCCCGAGCACCCCGGCCTCGGCGCAGGCGGGGACGCTGCCCGGCGGCGGCGGGTTCGGGAACAGGCAGCGATAGGTCGGGTTCGGCGTCCCGTCGGGTCCGGTCTCGTGCGCCCGGATGGTGGTGAGCGTCCCGTCGAACCGGCCGAGCGCCGCCGTCACCAGCGGGCGCCGCGCGTGGAAGCAGGCATCCGAGACGGCGTAGCGCGTGGCGAAGTTGTCGGAGCCGTCAGCGACGAGGTCGTAGCTCGCGATCAGTTCGACCGCGTTGTCCGGCGCGATGCGGTACGGGTGCGGGACGACCGCGACGTGCGGGTTGAGCCGGGCCACCGCATCAGCCGCACTCTCGACCTTGGGGCGCCCGAGATCCGGGGTGCCGTGGATCACCTGGCGCTGGAGGTTCGAGAGCGAGACCGCGTCGTCGTCGACGATGCCGATCGTGCCGATGCCGGCTGCCGCGAGGTACTGGATCAGCGGCGCGCCGAGCCCCCCCGCCCCGATGACCAGCACTCGGGCCGCCTTGAGGCGTGCCTGTCCGGGACCCCCGACCTCGGCCAGGACGAGGTGGCGGGCGTAGCGTTCGATCTCGTCGGGAGCCAGGGCCATGGACAGGAGATAGTCGCCCACGCTTCGCGACGGAAGCGCCACAAATGCGAACGCCGCCCCGGTCAGGAGGCGGCGTGAACAGCAATTTGGAGATCGATCAGCGCGGCGCGAGGATCATGATCATCTGGCGGCCTTCGAGCATCGGCTCGCTCTCCACCTTGGCGATCTCGGCCGTCTCGGTCTTCACGCGCTCCAGGAGGCGCAGGCCGATATCCTGGTGAGCCATCTCACGACCACGGAAGCGCAGGGTCACCTTGACCTTGTCGCCTTCCTCGAAGAAGCGGTGCACCGACTTCATCTTGGTGTCGTAATCGTGCTTGTCGATGCCGGGGCGGAGCTTAATCTCCTTGACCTCGACCGTCTTCTGACGCTTGCGCGCCTCGTTCTGCTTCTTCTGCTCGTTGAAGCGGAAGCGCCCGTAATCGAGCAACTTGCAGACGGGCGGCACCGAGTTCGGCGCAATCTCCACGAGATCGAGGCCGGCTTCCTCAGCGAGGGTCAGCGCGTCGAAGAAGGGGACGACGCCGCGGTTCTGCCCGGTATCGTCGATCAGCTGCACTTCCCGCACCCCGCGGATGTCGCGGTTGGCGCGCGGCCCGTCCTTCTGCGGGGCCGGCATGGCTCTCATCGGTCTACGAATGGCTTCGGTCTCCTGCTGCAACGACGAAACGGCGGATCGGACGACCCGTTCCCAGGATCTCCTGACCGCCAGCCGCTCCGGTCTCTTCCGGAAATACTACGTTGGAGGAAGCCCGGCCAGAGTCAACGGGGTGTCGGGGCGAGGCGCGAAATAATCAGCCGCGCGTTGAAACGCTGACTCACGTCCCGGGTATCAGTCCCCTGCTGCCCGCACAGCGATCAGGAGTTTCGGCCGAGCAACTGGGCGTAGACCGCCAGTGTATCACCGGCCATGCGCTCCAGCGAAAAATTCGCCTCCACGTGGGCGCGGCCGCGCCGCACCAGCGCGTCCCGGGCACTGGCGCCGAGCGACAGGGCCTCGGTCAGTGCCGCGGCGAGGGCGCCCGCATCGCCGGGCGGCACGCGCCAGCCGGTCCGCTGGCTGGCCGAGACGTCCGGTGGCGCCAGCACCGTCTCGGGGACGGCCCCGAGATCCGAGACCACCACGGGCGTGCCGAGCGCCTGGGCCTCCACGGCCGAGCGGCCGAACGCCTCGGGCTCCACGGATGGAACGGCCACCACGGAAGCCGCCCGGAACGCGGCCGGCATGTCGGTGCAATGGCCGACCCGGCGGACGATACCGCCGAGACCGCGGGCGGCGATCAAGGCATCGAGTTCGCGCTCGTAGGACGCACGCCCCTGCGGATCGCCGGCGAGCACCACGGCAAGATCCGGGACGCCGCGGTCGCGCATCTGCGCGGCGGCGTCGATCAGCACCCGGTGCCCCTTCCAGGCGGTCAGCCGGGCGGCCAGCAGGATCACTCGCTCGTGCGGCGCAACGTTCCAGGCCCGGCGCAGGGCCTCGACCCGGCCGGCGCCGACCGCCACCGGGTTGAACACGGCGAGATCCGTGCCCCGGTGGATCACCCGCACCCGGTCGCCCGCCTGCTCGGCATGAAGCTGGTGGATCAAGTCGGCGGTGTAGCGCGAATTGGCGATCACCACGTCGCCCCGGGCCATCACGGAATTGTACAGCACCTTCACGCCTGTGCGGCCGGAATAGCTGCCGTGATAGGTGGTCACGAAGGGCAGGCCGAGGCGGCGGGCGGCGCCGAGCGCCACCCAGGCGGGTGCCCGTGACCGGGCATGAACGATCTGCACGCCCTCGCGCCGGCACAGGGCCATCAGCCGCACGACGTTAAGCGCCATGCGGGCGGGGTTCTTCGAGGCCGCCGGAAAGCGCAGCCAGTGGCCGCCCTTGGCTTGAAGCTCGCCGATCAAACGGCCGCCCTCGGTCGCGACCAGCGCCCGGGCTCCGACTCCCGCCAGGGCTTCGGCCACGTCGACCGTGGTCCGCTCGGCGCCGCCGGCATCGAGTTCCGGAATGATCTGCAGAACGCGGGCACCCGCGAGAACGTCAATTTCGGCCGGGAAGCTCGACAGGCTGCGCGTCACATCACCCATCCGCGCTCGGTCAGCGAGGAGACTCAAGCCCCCTGCCGGCATCTGCAACATACTCGTACCCATTGCCCCAGCATCGCGGTCGCGCTTTACGGTCTGGTAAACGGAGGTTGAAGCCGACCCGGTCAGGGAAGGACTTCTTGAAGCTCGACATAGGCCTACCGGAGAGATCGATGACCGATACAGGGCCGGACTTCATCAGCGTCGGCGACGGTGATGCCGCCCGGCAGATCGCGGTACGGATGCGCGAGGGTGCCGGGCCGCCCGTGGTGTGGCTCGGTGGATTCCGCTCCGACATGACCGCAACCAAGGCCACCTCCCTCGATGCCTGGGCGGCCGTGCAGAAGCGCGCCCTGGTGCGGTTCGATTACGCCGGCCATGGCGCGTCCGGCGGCAAGTTCGCCGATTGCACGATTTCATCCTGGCTCGAAGACGCGCAGGCGGTGCTGACGCAGTACGTTTCGGAGCCCCCGATCCTGGTCGGCTCGTCGATGGGCGGGTGGATCGCCTGCCTCGCTGCGCGGGACCGGGCGGCGCGCGGTCAGAAGACTGCAGGGCTCGTCTTGATCGCCCCAGCCCTGGATTTTACCGAGGACCTGATCTGGTCGCAGCTCGATGAGGCCGCGCGCGCCGCGCTGCTTCGCGACGGGGGCCTTCGCAGGCCTAGCGATTATTCGCCCGAGCCCGATCCGATCACTCTCGCACTGATCGAGGATGGCCGCCGGAACAGGTTGCTCACGCAGGCCTTCGATCCCGGTTGCCCGGTTCACATCCTGCAAGGCATGCGCGACTCGGATGTCCCCTACACGCATGCCCTCAAGACGGTCTGGCGACTGCCCGCCGAGGGCACCGTGCTCACCCTGATCGCGGATGGCGACCACCGCCTGTCACGGCCGCAGGATATCGCGCGGCTCGTGGCGGCGGTGGCTGGAATCGCCTGACCGAGGGGGTCAGTGCAGGCTGACGGCGTGGAGGTCCTGGGCGACGGCATTGGCCAGCACCACGTCCCGGGAATCCGCCAGCATGATCGGCTCGCCGCTCGCCGAGAGCAAGGCGAACAGATCGAGGCCGGGCATCAGCTCCGGCGCCTGCGGGAACAGGCGGCGCACCTCGTCGGACCGGATCGGGCGGACGTAGGCGATGTGCCCCTCGCCAAGGGCGGCGAGATCCGCCGGGTTGAACTCGGCCGGGTCGAGGTCGGCGGGAGTCAGGGGAGATGTGTTCAGGTTCGTCATGTCTTGCCCTCCTGAGGTGGCAGAGCGTCTACCTCCGGTCCCGGAGGCACCGGCGGTTCCATCCAGATGTGGGGATGTCCGGCGCCCAATCAATCGACCTATGGCATCGTCGCGCAGGGTCCAGATCGACCTTGAAATCGCGCCCGCTCTAGCCGCGGGCACCAATATCAATCTTGCGTACAATCCGATCGGGCTCGGGGCGGACAAGGTCGATCGAGAGCAGGCCATTGGCGAGATCCGCGCCCAGCACCTCCATGCCGTCGGCCAGGAGGAACGTGCGCTGGAACTGCCGCGCCGCGATGCCGCGGTGCAGGAATTGCCGCTCGCGCTCGTCAATTTGACGGCCACGGACCACGAGCTGACTGTCTTCCAGCATCACATCGAGTTGCTCCTGGGTGAACCCGGCCACGGCCAGGGTGATGCGCAGGCGCTCGGGCTCCCGCTCGGTCCGGGGCAGCCGCTCGATGTTGTACGGGGGATAGCCGTCGTTGGCGCCCTTCGCGACCCGATCGAGCGCCTGCTCGATCTCGTCGAAGCCGAGCAGGAATGGATGCCCGAAGGGCGAGGGTCGAGTCATCGCGGCCATCATCCTCACAGCGAGGCCTCCGACCCTGGGACTAGCCGCAGTCCCGGATCTCCGAGCACCTCGACGCCATGGAGCCCGCACGAAACAGCGCCCCACCGGTCGGAACACCGCCGGTAAGACGAAGATATGGCCAAGGCCTTCAACCCCATCAAGGGAACGGGTTAATTTCGTTTTTCAATCGCTTGGAGGATCGTGCCGGCATGCGATCGACGGGATCTTTTGGCATATTCCGACAGGATGTTTCAGCAATCGCCGAGACAGCCACGCTTTCCTCTAACAGTTTGGAACTGCTCTGATTTTCGCGCCGGGTCTTGATCCCGGAAGCTGGCGTGGCTACTGCCGCGATTGGTGAACGCCCGGCTCGACGGGTTCTCGCCAACGAGTCCCGACCCTCGCGGGATGCAGCGGAGCCCCGATGAGCGTGCCTTCGACCCCGGCAAGTCATGCGGCGATGCAGCGCGTCGTCGACGTGTGCGGAGACGAGGCCGACATCCTGGCGTTATCGGTGGCCCGATTCGTGGCGGCCGGCTACATGACCAGCGACGTGGCTTGCTGGAATGCTGCCTTCGACGGGGCCGAGCAGCTGCTCGGCCCGACGGAGGGATGCCGCTTCGTCGCCTGCGTGGTCGCAATCGTCCGGGCCCTGCGGGCCGAGCGCGAGGACGATTGGTCGTTCATGCCGGCGAGCTGCTGCCGGGTCACCGGTCACGAATGCGCGCTGGTTTCACTGATCGGCCGGGGCCGGCGCCGCCTCTGGGCGGATCTCGACGACGCTGCGGCTGCGCTCACCGGGCGCGAGGCGGCACCTCGTCTGGTCGCGGCGGTTCGGGCCGCTGTCGCCACCCTCGATGCGGCGGCCGAACGCTTGTCGCCCACAAGCTGCCCCCACAGGGCCATGCTCCACTAGGTCGGCCGCTTCAACGGCCAGTCCGGTTCCGGCCGGGTTCGAGAGAAGAGGAAATCGGTTGGTGCTTGCCTTGAGCGTCCCCTTGTATCGCCGTCGGATCGGGCGGATCGCCCTCGACACCGCTGCCTGCTTGGCGCTCTCGGCGCTCCTGGTCGTCTCGGCACTGGCGCAGGACGTCGCGGCCGAGAAGACGCCGCTGAAGCTTCAGCTCAACAAGCTGGAGACCGCGGGCGAGGCCTGCCGGGTCACCCTGGTGGTCGACAATTCCAAGGGGACGGCCCTCAAATCCTATAAGGTCGACCTGTTCGCCTTCGATCCAGAGGGCGTCGCCCAGAAGCGCGTGGCCGTTGAGCTCGGCCCCCTGCCGGCTCGCAAGACCACCGTAAAGATCTTCGATTTCCCCGGCATCGCCTGCGGCAAGGTCGGCCGGGTTCTGCTGAACGATGTTTTGGCCTGTGACGGTGGCGACGCCGCCCGTGAGGTCTGCCTGGAGCGCACCGAGACTGAGTCCAAGGCCGGACCTGCCTTCGACCGCTGAGGTGGCCTGAAGGATCCTGAGACCACACCGCCCCGGTGCCGAATGTCGCCGGGCGGCCAGCGGCTTTCGCCGCACCTCGACATGACGGCGGCCCCTGGGCCGCATGACACCAGGAGCCCGCGATGGACCCGACACAAGCCCCGACCGAGGTCGTCCACGACTTCTCGTTCCTCGGCCTATTCCTGCAGGCCGACCCGATCGTGAAAGGCGTGATGATCCTGCTGGTGATCGCCTCGATCGCGTGCTGGACGGTGGTGTTCGAGAAGATCATCCGGCTCTCGGCCGCCCGGCGTCAGGCGAAGGCGTTCGAGACCCTGGTGCGCTCGGGCGGCAGCCTCGACGGCCAGCACAAGGGCCTGACCGGCCATGTCGTGAAGGCCGCCATCGATGCGTGGCGCGACCAGGATCCCACCGAGACCCGGGGCGAGCGGCGCGAGCGGATCGAGCGGGCCATGCGTGGCGCGCTGGGCCTCGAAGTGAAGCGCCTGCGCACCGGCCTGTCGCTGCTCGCCACCTCGGGCTCCACGGCCCCGTTCGTCGGCCTGTTCGGCACGGTCTGGGGCATCATGAACTCGTTCTCGTCGATCGCGCGCAGCCAGGACACCTCGCTCGCGGTCGTCGCGCCGGGCATCGCGGAGGCCCTGTTCGCCACCGCCATCGGCCTCGTCGTAGCGATCCCGGCGGTGATGGCCTACAACAAGCTGGCGGGTGATATCGGCGGCATCCAAAGCTCCTTCACCGCCTACATCTCGCTACTGGGCGACCGCCTCGCCCGTGACCGGGCCGCAGCCGGGCACCATCGCGCAGCGGCCGAATAGGCGCTCGACATCGCCAGGGTCCGTCGCCCCGCGATCGGGCCCAGTGCCAAACCCGTGATCTGACCCGCTCGCCATTGCCGCTTCGGCCCTGAGCGTTCCGACCCATGGTCCCAACGGGGCCGACCGCAACCAACCGGAGACGCCGCAATGGCGATGGCCTCGCCCCGCGCAAGCGACGACGACGACCACGACGACATGCCGATGTCCGACATCAACGTCACGCCGATGGTGGACGTGATGCTCGTCCTCTTGATCATCTTCATGGTCGCGGCGCCGCTGATGACCACCGGGGTGCCGGTGCAGCTGCCCAAGACCGCGGCGGCCAAGGTTGCTCAGTCGAAGAAGCCTCAGGAGGTGACGGTCGACAAGGACGGCAACCCGTCGATCGCCAAGGAGGTCTTCACCATGGACAGCCTCGTGCCGCGCCTGCGTGAGATGGCGGCCGCTGACAAGGATCAGGTCATCCTGGTGCGCGGCGACCGGGACGTGCCCTACGGCAAGATCATGCAGGTGATGGGCTTGGTCGGCCAGGCGGGCTTCACGAAAGTATCGCTGATCGCGCAATCGCCGGGCGGACCCGCCGCGGCAGCGCCGGCCGCTCCCGTAGAGACCGCCCGCTGAATCGATGAGCACGCTGACTTCGACGGATCTGCCGGCGGGCCCCGGCGAGCGCGGCCCCTCCGGGTTACTCGCCGCCTTCCTGGTCGCGTTCGCCCTACACGCGCTCGTTCTCGTGGCGGTGATGTTCTACCGGCTGACGCCGCCCGCGCCCCCCGGCGAGCAGCAGATCTCGATCGATCTGGCGCCGGTGATGACCGATGCGGCGACCGAGGCGCCTTCCGAGCAGCAGATGAGCCAGGCGGCCCCTCCGGAGGCCAAACCGGTGGAGTTGCCGCCCGATGAGGCCGTGCAGCCGCCGCCCCCGGAGATGACCGAGGTCACGCCGGACGAGACTCAGGCCGTCGTGGAGCCGCCACAGGAAGCCGTCCCGGTGGAGGCCCAGAGCGAGGTGATCACCTCGTCCTCCGAGACCGCCGAGCCGTTGGCGCCGCCGCCGACCGAGGTGGCCAAGACCGAAGAGCCGCCGAAACCGACGCCGGATCCGGCGAAGATCAAAGCCGAGCGCGAGGCCAAGCTTCGCAAGATCCGCGAAGAGAAGCTGCGCGAGCAGAAGCGCGAGGAGCGACTCGAGGAGATTCGCGAAGCGAAGCTGAAAGCGGCCCGCGAAGCCAAGGCGAAGCAGGCGAAGGCGCAGCAGGGCGCGGAAGCGCGCAATTCGGCCTCGGCCTCGCGCCAGAATGCGGCCGGTCGCGCCGCCGCGGGCAGCGATCCGAGCGCGCTGCGCCAATGGACCGGTGCGATCAGCGCAGCGATCCACGGGCGGATGAACCCGGGCGTCGCCGCCGGCACCGCCGGGGGCACCGCCATGGTCCGGTTCACCGTGATGCGCTCGGGGGCGGTGACGGGGGCCGGCCTCGCCCGGTCCAGCGGCGTCGGCCAGATCGACAGCGCCGCGCTGGCGGCGGTGCGGGGCGGGATGCCGCCGGCGCCCCCCGGGGTGACGCAACCGAGCCTTTCGGTCACGATCCCGCTCAACTATCGCGTGCGGTAAGCAGGAATAAGCGCCGCACCACGAGGCAGAGACGCCGACCTCGATTGAACAGGCATCTCTGGATCCGGGACGAATACGTTACGCTGTCCTGCAGCTTCGACATGCCGGATTCGCCATCCGCCCCGCTTGCGTGCTAGTGATCTTGTGATCATGGCCTCGAGCAGTCGTCGCAGGACGGCGTGGCGGGGCGGATCTTCCGGCCTTGCCCCTCCACCCCTCGAACAGGCCGGACCCGCTCCAGACGCTGATCCCGCGCCCGACGCGCAGGATCCGGTGCCGCTGGGCCGGGGCGAAAGGCACAGGATGAGCGACGAGACTGAAACCGACCTCGACGAGGCCGAGGATATCCGCGACGCGGAAGCGGAAGCCAAGACCCGGGCCGACAACCGCGCCGAGCGGGCGGAACGCGCCGAGCGCATGGCCCGCGAGGGCGCGCAGGCGATGGCCGAGCATCACGCCTCGATCAAGGCGATTGACGAGCGCACGCTGAAGCTCCGCTCCCTGCGCCTGGCCAAGGAAGCCGCCGAGGCCGAGACCAAGGCCGCGGAGGCCCAGACCAAGGCTGCAGACGCGCAGGCCAAGGCAGCCGAGAAGGCCGCCAAGGCCGCGGCCAAGAGTGCCGGCAAGGGGACCGCCAAGAAGGCGGCGCCCAAGAAAGCTGCCGCGAAGGACTGAGGGCCGATGGCCGACGATCGCAACCGCCGCCGATTCACCGATCCGCGCACGGCAGCCGAGGCGGCTTTCAAAGCCGCCACGACTGCCAAGCCCGCCGCCGCACCGGTAGCGCCAGCGCCGCCGCGCCCGAGTGCGGTTCCAGGTGCACGGGAGATGGTCACGCTGCGTCTCGACAGCGCCGTGCTGGCCCATTTCCAGAAGGATGGGCCGGGCTGGCAGGACCGCGTCAACGACGCGCTGAAGGCGCTGGTACCTGCGTCAGAGGATTGAGGCCGGCTTAGCCGGGTTCCAGTCCCCATCGTCCACGACGCGCTCAGTGCCGCCGCCTCGGTCGACGCGCCGGCTTTCGCCGAACTGGGATCCGCGTGGTGGGGAAACGCATCGCGGCTCCGCCCCACGTCTGTTCGCAAAGGACAAGCGTGACGGCCCGCGCTATGGCACGGGCCGTTTGCATATGAATGCTAAGTCCCTGGATCAGATCTTACCTTCAAGACCCATCGTGTAATATTTGTGCACGATCTTGTCTTGGTTCTCCAACAGCCAATCGATCGACGGCTCATTGGTCATGGCCTTGCGGATTGCTTCGGTCATGCCCTTCCGCTGGATCTCGAACAGCGCCTTGTGGTCGACCGTCTCGGCCTGGATCACGCCCGGGCTGAGCCACACCGAGCAGATGATGCCGAGGTCGTTGGCCTTTTCCTTGGGGATGTAGCCCGCCCGTACGGCATCGAGGACGCCGTTGGCGATGGCGAACTGCACCGTGCCCATGAGAATCGACGTGTACTTGCTCTCGGTCACGCTGACCTTGGAGACACACAGCGTCACCGGGCGGACCATGATGTCGGTGTTGAGCAGCGCGAAGACGCGGCTGTGACCGACAACCTGGTCGCCGGTCAGCGTCGCGATCGCGGTACCAACGGGCCCGTCGAGCTCACCGATGATGACCTCCGGCTCGGATGCCGTGTTGGGTGGGCCACCCGCCACAAGGGCTTCGCCGGCGCGGAGGATGATACGTTCACTCATAACGGTAAGCTCCTGAAGGGCGGCACCGGAAGGTCGACGCGGCCCGCAAGCATGGGTATCGACTGGATGATCGCCTTGGGTTCGCGCAACGTGTTCCGTGACGCCCCCGGCCAGCGCCGCGTCCTCTAACACGGGGGCGGTCACCGGGCGGCGCCTCATCATCGTGCCCTGCGCTCCTATGCACACGCTGCGCGGGCCCGCGTAGCGGCGTGTCACCAAGCGAAGGGCGATCCCGGGGGACCAGCCCCAACCAAGCGGCGGCCATTCCGATGATGATGGAACGTCGGAATGTCTTATCCGAGCTGCCGGGTAGACCCTCCGCGGGGACCAAGAGGTCGTGACACCGAGCGGTCGATGATCGGTGTCTTGGCCGCTGCACCGAAGGTTCGTCTCTCGACGACGAGGGCCAATACTGCATCGTCCAGAACCGGCCGATGGGCCAGGAGCCCGTGCTGGGTCCGGCACGACCGGCCAGCGCGGCCCAGTCCGAGCAGATCGGCTGAGCCCGCGGTGCTTCGAGACCGGTGCGTACCCCGGACGCGGAGCGCTGTTCTGCCGTAGCGACAGAACAATCCTCGCGAGCGTCGGTTGGTATCAAGACAACCATTCGTGGAATGGCAGCCGAGAGGTTACGCCCATGAAGGCACTCGTCTGGCACGGCACCCGGGACGTCCGCTGCGACACCGTCCCGGATCCTGTGATCGAGGAAGGCCGCGATGCCATCATCAAGGTCACGAGCTGCGCGATCTGCGGCTCGGACCTGCATCTTTACGATCACTTCATGCCCGGCATGAAGTCCGGCGACATCCTCGGCCACGAGGCGATGGGCGAGGTCGTGGAGGTCGGCAAGGACAACACGGCGCTCAAGGTCGGCGACCGGATCGTCGTGCCGTTCACCATCACCTGCGGCCAGTGCGAGCAGTGCCGGCGCGGCAATTTCTCGGTCTGCGAGCGATCCAACCGCAACAAGGCGCTCGGCGATACCGCGTTCGGGCACACCACCGCGGGCCTGTTCGGCTATACCCACCTGACCGGGGGCTATGCCGGCGGTCAGGCCGAGTATCTCCGCGTACCGTTCGCGGACTCGACCCACGTCAAGGTGCCCGACGGCATCTCCGACGAAAAACTTCTGTTCCTGTCGGACGTGTTCCCGACCGGCTGGCAGGGCGCGGTCCAATGCGACATCCAACCCACCGACACGGTGGCGATCTGGGGCTGCGGCGCCGTCGGCCAGATGGCGATCCGCTCGTCGCTGCTGCTCGGCGCGAAGCGCGTGATCGCCATCGACCGGGTCCCCGAGCGCCTGCAGATGGCCGAGGCCGGCGGGGCCGAGGTGATCGACTACAACACGGAATCCAACATCGTCGGCCGCCTGAACGACATGACGGACGGCAAGGGCCCGGAGAAGTGCATCGACGCAGTCGGGCTCGAAGCGCATGCGATGGGGGCCGTCGATGCCGTCTACGATCGCGCCAAGCAGGCGATGCTGCTGGAAACAGACCGCGCCCACGTGCTGCGCCAGATGATCATGGTCTGCCGGCCGGCGGGCGTGCTCTCGGTGCCTGGCGTGTATGGCGGCTTGATCGACAAGTTCCCGATCGGCGCGCTGATGAACAAGGGTCTGACCGTCCGCACGGGTCAGACGCACGTCAACCGCTGGACCCGCGACCTGCTGCGGCGGATCGAGGACGGGCAGATCGACCCGTCCTTCGTCATCACCCATACCATCGGACTCGAGGACGGGCCGGAGATGTACCGGGTCTTCCGGGACAAGCAGGACGGCTGCATCAAGGTGGTGATCCGGCCATGAGCACCAGACAGCAACCGCTCGCACCCCGCGGCGCTCCGGGCGGAGGCGCCGCGACACGGCACGACGAACTGGCCCGGAGTCTCGGCTGGTTCTCGATCGGCCTGGGATTCCTGGAATTGACGGCGGCGCGCGGTCTGTGCCGAGCGCTCGGTCTCCGCGGCCGCGAGACGCTGATCCAGGCCTACGGCATCCGCGAGGTAGCAACAGGCGTCGCGATCCTCACGAGCCACGACCCGACGCCCTGGATCCTCGGCCGGGTCGGTGGCGATGTCATCGACCTCGCGACGCTGGCTACCGGCTTCGAGGACGACAACCCGAAGAAGACCAACCTCGCCGCCGCCACAGCCGCGGTGGCGGGCGTGACGGTTCTCGACGTGATCTGCGCGCAGGGGTTGATCGGCCAGAAGCGCCTCTCGCCCCCGGGAGCCTTCGATTACAGCACTCGAAGCGGCTTCCCCCGGCCCGCGCGGACCATGCGGGGGGCAGCCTCCGACTTCGAGCCACCGGCCGATTTTCGCATCCCCGAGCCGCTGCGCTCTTGGCAGCCCGACAGGATGTAGATCCCCCCGGTCTAGGGACGCTCGCGCAGGATCCGGTTCACCGCCCGGTCCAGCCCTGAGAGGAACGACGAGCGATCGGCCCGGGAGAAGGGCGGCGGGCCGCCCGTGATCGTGCCAGCCTCCCGCAGGGACTGCATCAGGTCGCGGGTCGCCAGCGTCATGCCGATCGAGGCTTCGCTGAACGGCTTGCCGGTGAAGGCCAGTACGGTGGCGCCCGCCTTCACGCAGCGGGCGGCGAGCGGCACGTCGGCGGTGAGCACGATGCTGCCGCGGCCGGCGCGCTCGGCGATCCAGTCATCGGCGGCGTCCAGCGCCGCGCCGACCACGACGCGCACGATCCAGGGTTCCCGCGGCAGGTTCAGCACGCTGTTGGCCACGACGTTGACCGTGAGGCCGTAGCGCGCGGCGACCCGATAGGTCTCGTCCTTCACCGGGCAGGCATCGGCATCGAGGTAGATCGGTGGCCGGGTCTCCTCAGCGCTCATCGCCGGGGCACCAGCTTGGAGACGAAGCCCGCCAGGATCAGCAGTGCCCCGAGGGCGAACTGCCAGCGCTGGATATCGCCGCCGATCGAGTGAACGACCGCGCGTCCGATCACGAACAGGCCGATCAGGGGCAGCCCGAAACGCAACGCCAGCTTGACGACCAGCAAAACGGTCCAGGGGCCGGTTTCGGTGGAGGCCATCAGCGCGCCGCGACCCGACGGGGAACCGGCTCGTCGGCGATCCCGGTATCGGCGGCGCCGCGCTCCAGCGTCGCCACAGCGAGTGGCGCGCCACGGCCGCGCAGCGCATGCGCCCCCAGCGAGCGCGCCCGCACGCCCTGTGGCAGGCGCGGCAGACGGCTCAGCAGATCCTGCGAGATCAGGATGCCGACGCCCAGCGGGCGGCACAGGGCCTCGATCCGCGAGGTGACGTTCACGGCATCCCCGAAATACGCGATCTTGTGGCGGTCGACGCCGACTTCCGCGGTGACCACCGAGCCGCCATGGAGCGCGGCGCGCAGCTTCGGCACCGTGCCGAACCGGGCGGTCCAGGCGGCCACGTCGGCCTCGATCCGGTCGATGACGTCGAATACGCAGGTGACGCAGCGGGCATCCTTCAGGCCACGGCTCATCGGCCAAGTGATCATGGCGAGGTCGCCGATATAGTCGTCCACCGAGCCGCCGTTGCGGCGCACCGGCTCGGCCAGGGTGGCGAAGACCGCGCTGAGATATTCCTGGGCTCGCAGGTCGCCATGGGTCTCCGCGAAGGCGGTCGACCCGACGACGTCGAGGAACAGGAAGATCCGCTCCTCCGCGACCGGCTTGTGATAGCGGCCGATCATGAAGTTCACGAAGATCTCGCCTCCGACGAGGTCGCGCATCCGGATCACGAAGACGAGGAGGCCGGCCACCGCCAGGGCGTAGGCGAGGACCCGGGCGGTCATCCGCGTCGCGACGGCGAGTTCGTCGCCGGTGAGGCCGAGGCTCCAGACGATCAGGCCGCCCAGCGCGTTGCCCGCGACAATCATCAGCACGTAGGCGAGTTCCGCCGCGATGACGTAGAGCCAGGCCGGCAGCCGCCGGATCCGCGCTTGCAGCCCCGCCAGGATCAGCCCGCGGTCGAAGGCCAGCACCGTGGCGCCCATGCACAGCCCGTAGGTCAAGCCGGCGAGCGGCGCGGCGGCATCCGCGAAGATGACGTTGTAGAGCAACCCCGCGCCGGCAGCGGCGAGCAGGATCAGACCCCAAAACACCCGGTGGGCCGGCAGCATCAGCGCGTCTCCCACAGGGCCGGCGCGGTCCACCGCGGCCCAGGCTTGGCAGGCCCCCTGGCGGCCTCGTTGAGCGCGGCGTGAGACACTGGACTAAAGTTTCGCACCGGAGCGGCGACGACCCATTGCTCATTCCCCCAAGATGGCGCGAGTAAGGCGCGGCGGACGTTCGGCCCTGCGGATGGCGGCGCCCTCCTGCCCCTGCGGAGGCCGGGTGGGCTCGGATCCGCATGCCGGCCGAGACATAAAAAGCCATCGCGGCGAGGAAGGGAGCGCTGCCATGTACGCCAGGAGCTTCGGGGCGACGCGCGTTTCGGTGCCGGTGATCGGCCAGGGCACGTGGCACATCGACGGCTCGGACCGGGCCGACGCCGTGCGCGCCCTGCGGGCCGGCATCGATGCCGGCATGACCCATATCGATACCGCCGAGATGTACGGCGACGCCGAGGCGATCGTGGCCGAGGCCATCGCGGATGGCCGCGAGGAGGTGTTCCTCGTCTCGAAGGTGGTCCCGGGCAACGCCACCCGCCGGGGCGTCGTGCGGGCCTGCGAGGCCTCCCTCCGCCGGCTCAGGACCGACCGGCTCGACAGCTACCTTCTGCACTGGCCCGGCCAGCATCCCCTCGCCGAGACGATCGCGGGGTTCGAGGACCTGCGCCGGGACGGCAAGATCCTGTCCTGGGGACTGAGCAACTTCGACGTCGACGACCTCGACCGGGTGCTGGCCATCGCCGGTCCGGACCGGATCGCCTGCAACCAAGTCCTCTACCATCTCAACGAGCGGGCGATCGAGCACGCGGTGCTGCCCTGGTGCGAGAAGCACGGGGTCGCGATGGTCGGCTATTCGCCGTTCGGCAGCGGCGATTTCCCCGACCCGGCCAGCGCCGGCGGCCGCGTCCTCGACGGCATCGCCCGCACCCACGGCACCACCCCCTACGCGGTGGCCCTGGCTTTCCTGACGCGCCTGCCCGGCACCTTCACGATCCCCAAGACAGGCCGCCCCGCCCGGGCGATCGAGAATGCCGGCGCGGCCGACCTGCATCTCGGCCCGGCCGAACTCGCCATGATCGACGCGCATTTCCCCCGGGGGCCGCGTCCGCGGATGCTGCCGATGCTATGAGGGACGGACGGAGCCGGCATCGTTAGACGTTGTGGCGAAGGTCGCGGAACGCGATACGGCGGGCGTAATGCCAGCACCATCCGGAAGCACGCGCCCCTCATGCTGAAGCTCCTCCTCCCCGCGGCGCTCGCCCTCGCGGCGGGCGTCAGTATCGTCATCCAGCAGGCGCTGAACGCCAATCTGCGCACGGCCCTCAACTCGTCGGCGTTGTCGGGCGTCGTGAGCTTCACGGCCGGGGTGGCCTGCATGGTCGTCTTCGCCCTCGTGGCCCGCGACCCGATCCCGTCCGCCGGGGTGCTGGCGCGGATCCCCTGGTGGGCGTGGAGCGGCGGGATGTTCGGGGCGATCTTCATCGGCCTCGGGATCGTGCTCGTCCCGCAGCTCGGGGCCGGAACCTTCCTGGCGCTCCTCGTCACCGGCCAGATGCTGGCGTCGGTGACCTTCGACCATTACGGCTGGCTCGGCTTGACCCAAAGGCCGATCGACCTGCCCCGCGCGCTCGGCGTCGCGCTCCTGATCGGCGGCGTCGTCCTGATCCGGCGCTGAGCCGGACCGGCTTACTCCCCGATCCCGAACAGCTTCTCGACGAAGTTGCGATCGTCCTTGGCAGGCGCTCGGCGCGCCGGGGCCTGCTGGCGGGGCGCCTGGGCGGCCGGATCGCCGAAGATCTGGCCTAGGATGTCCGTCGGGGCGCTCGGCGCCGCGCTCGCCACCGAGGCGGTGGTCTCGGGCGGCGGCTTGCGCCAGCGGTTCAGGCCCGGCAGCGGCACCGGGTTCTGACCCTTCAGCGCCTGGGTCATGTAGGTCTTCCAGATCTCCGCCGGCAGGTTGCCGCCGGTGACCTTCTTGGTCAGCTCGCCATCGTCGTTGCCGAGCCAGATCCCGGTGACGAGGGTGCCCGAATAGCCGATGAACCAGGCGTCGCGGAAATCCTGGGTGGTGCCGGTCTTGCCCGCGAGCTCCCAGCCCGGGATGTCGGCCTTCTTGGCGGTGCCGGAGACGAAGGTCTCGTGCATCATGGCGTTCATCATGCCGTCGGCATTGGCATCGATGACCCGGCCGAGGCCGTTATCGGAGCGCTTGTACAGCACCTTGCCGGCGGCGCTCTTCACGGAGGTGACCACGTAGGGGATCACCCCGGTGCCGCCATTGGCGAAGGCCCCGTAGGCGCCGACCATCTCCAGCAGGGTCACCTCGGAGGTGCCGAGCGCGATCGAGCCGTTGGCCTGGAGCGGCGAGGTGATGCCGAGGCGCTGGGCCGTCTGAACCACGGTCTTCGGTCCGACCTCCTGGCCGAGCCGCACCGCCACCGTGTTGAGCGAATGCGCCAGCGCCATGCGCAGGGTGACCGGGCCCTCGTAGCGGTGCGAGTAGTTCTCGGGCGCCCAGGTGCCGATCCGGATCGGCGCGTCGTCCTTGACCGTCTCGGGCGTCGCCCCGTGCTCCACGGCGGCGAGGTAGACGAACGGCTTGAACGAGGAGCCGGGCTGGCGCTTGGCCGTGGTCGCCCGGTTGAACTGGCTCTGCGCGTAATCGCGCCCGCCGATCAGCGCGCGGATCGCCCCGTCGGGCCGCATCGAGACGAGCGCACCCTGGCCGACGTTGAACCGCGCGCCCTTGGCGTTCAGCTCGTCGGTGAGCGCCTTCTCGGCGAGCCCCTGCAGGCCGGTGTCGACGGTGGTCTGGACCGTGATGTCGGTGTCGAACTTGCCGACGTAATCGTCGAGCACGTCCATTACGAGGTCGGCGACATAGTTGGCCGAGCCGCCGCCACGGGCGTTGGCGGGCCGGGCCGGCTGGGCGAGCGCCACCTTGGCGTCCTGCGCCGGGACGAAGCCGAGCTCCTGCATGGCGGCCAGCACCTGCGCGGCCCGGGCCTGGGCGGCGGGTAGGTTGCGGTTGGGGGCGAGCCGCGAGGGCGCCTGAACGAGGCCGCCGAGCATCGCCGCCTGGGCCAGCGACACCTCCTTGGCGGGCTTGCCGAAATAGCGTTGCGCGGCGGCCTCGACGCCGTAGGCGCCGGCGCCGAAATAGACGCGGTTCAGGTACAGTTCGAGGATCTCGTCCTTGCTGTACTTGTGCTCCAGCCAGAGGGCGAGGATCGCCTCTTGGATCTTGCGCGAGGCGGAGCGCTCAGGCGTCAGGAACAGATTCTTGGCGAGCTGCTGGGTGAGCGTCGAGCCGCCCTGCGCGACGCCGCGCCGGGTCAGGTTCTGGCCGATCGCCCGGAGGATGCCCACCGGGTCGACGCCGAAATGCTGGTAGAAGCGCCGGTCCTCGATCGCCACGAAGGCGCGGGGCAGATAGGGCGGCAGCTCCTTGATCGAGACCACCCGGCCGCCGGTCTCGCCCCGGTTGGCTAGGAGCGAGCCGTCGCTCGCCAGGATGGCGATGTTGGGCGGACGCTTGGGCACCGCGAGTTGGTCGATCGGCGGCAGCTGCGAGGCGTGGTAGGCGATGAGGCCGGCGATGCCGATCACCGCCCACAGGCCGAGCACAACGGTGCCGTAGACGATCCGGCCGAGCCACGACCGCCGACGCCGGCCGGACTTTTTCTGGGTCCGGCGTGCCGTCGTCTTGGCCGGGGGCCGCGCCGTCTCGTCCGCTCGCTTGCCCACACGTTCTCCTGTCCCGGCCCGGTCGTCCCGAGACAGGCGCAGGTCGAGTTCGCCGCGATCCCGGACGCGCCCTTCCGGCACGTCGAAATTCGGCTCCATCCTGCCCCGACCCTTGGCCATGCATCCCGTCTTCGAACGATCCGACACCGACGCGCGCGTGCGTTGCGGTGCAACCGCGTTTCCGCACGCTAAATGCGGCGGTTTAAGGGGTCGTTAGCGTTCCATTCAGCACCCGAACCGGGTGGACGGATGGGCCAGGGCCTCAACCCGTGGCTGTCGGATCCTGGCCCAGCACCCGCCGCGCCTCGGCGAGCAGAACCGGATGCCGGACCGATTGGGGTCCGGAATCGGGGGTCTCGCGGCCGAGCCGGGCGATGCGCGATTTGAACAGGCGCCGGCGCAGGCCGAACCGGCCGATGCTGGCATTCAGCGCCAGCAGGACGGTCCGCACCGCCTCGGTGCGCTCGCGCTCCTCCACGATCTCCGCCTTCAGCATGGCCTCGCGTTTCAGGGCCGCATCGAGTTCGAGGCGCACGACAGCCCGGCTCGCCTCGTCCCGACGCGCGGTCTCGAGCTGGAGCCGGCATTCCTGCAGCGCGCTGAGGATCATGAGCTCCTGCGCCGACGCATCCCGCATGGATTCCTCCCGGCGCGCCAATCCCGGTGGACAACCCGGCACGCGCCCGATCCCTGTCACACAAACGTCGGTCCCGGCCTGCGACCGCGTGCAGACCATCACGGGTTCGCCATACCGGGGCTGAGCCCTAGCCGGAAGCCACCGCGCCGCGATATCGAGGCCGCGATCATCGGCGAGAGAGGGATCGACGACGTGCGTTGCAGGATTGCCGTGGCCCTGGGGGGCCTCTTGCTTGGTTCAATTCAGGTCGGGCCGGCCTCGGCGCGGGTCGAGCAACTCGACACGGTGAACCTGGTCGCCTGCGCCCAGGATGGCGGCGTCTGCCGGATGCCCTACCCCACGAACGTCTATTACGGCGTGCCCGGCAAAACCAACGGTCGCCCCTTTCCGCAGGGCGGGATGGTCCCCTGCAACAGCCAGACCTTCGGCGATCCCGCCCCTGGCCAGCCGAAGAGCTGCTGGTACGCGCCGCGCCTGAGCGAGACCCGCGGCGGCGGAATCGCCCCCCGGGACCGAAACGACGATTACGACGACCGCCGACGTGACGATTACCGCGAGCGCGACGAGTACCGCTACGGCCGCGATTACGACCGCCCGCGGCCGCGCCGGTCCTACGACGACGATTACGACGCCCCGCCGCGGCGCAGCTATCGGGACGACCGGGACGAATATTGATCGTTCGAGGGTGATACCAGTCGCACCCCCATATCCGGGCTGTTAACCACCCTCCGGCATCGTCCAATCTGCGAGCCGTGGCGTCGCGAGCCGGGTGGAGATTGCGATGACGGAGGATCGCCGCGGGGCATTCCGGAAGAATGCCTTCACGTTCGGCACGTTGCTGCTCGCCTGCGGCGAGGTCAGCTGCCTGGTCTGGGACGCGACCGAGACGGGCGCCCAGATCGAGGTCGAGGGCGATCAAGCGGTACCGGACCGCTTCCCAATCCGCCTCACGGACGGGGCCGATCCGCGACCAGCCGCAGTGGCGTGGCGGAAGAGCCGCCGGATCGGCGTCGCCTTCGAGGGCTGACGTCCTTCGTCACGTCGCCGCCAGGGTCGAGCGCGGGCGTGGCCCGGCCACCAGCCGGAACTTCTGAGGGCGCACGAACAGCAGCTTGAGCGGCGTGTCCCGCACCATTCGTTCCAGCGCCAGCGGCAGCAGCAGGGCGGCAGCCATCACGATCAGACCGGCGAGGCCGATATCCGTGACAAGCTCGGTGCGGACCAGGATTTCGCGGGTCGCGGCCATCGGCAGCGAGAAGGCGAGATAGATGACGATCGAGCGCCGGCCACAGGTCCGCAGGCCCTCGGCCACGCCGCCGCCCGCCCGCTCGATCAGGGCGGCCATGACCACGATCGCCAGGGCGCCGGCCGCCCCGAGGGCGAGGCTGACCAGCGGCAGGCTGGCGAGCGTCGGGTAGACCGAGCTGCCGGTCTGGGTCAGGGCGAGCCAGCCTTCCACGGCGGCCCAGGCGACGAGACCGCAGAGCGCGAGGCCGGCATGCCGGCGCGCCCCATCGGCCAGAGCGAAGATCCGACCCGCGAACAGGTAGCCCGCCACGAAGTAGACGTAGCGGCCGCAGAACTCCTCGATCAAAGTCGCATCGCTGCGGATGTCGGCGATCTGCAGCAGGGCGGCGCCGGCGAGCAGCATTCCGGCCGGGCATCGGCGCAGGGCCTTGGTCACCACGGAAAACACCGCCAGCAGGTAGACGAACCACAGGCTGGAATACGGCTCGACCAGCGCATGGGCGAGATGGGCGGCGAACGCCCCGGGCCCGGAATCGCCGACGATGCTGCCGTAGCGGGCCGCCGACTGGATCACGAGCCAGAGCAGGTAGAAATACGCGAAATGCACCACCCGGCGGTCGGCAAACAGGCGCCAGTCGCGGTCGATGACCCGGCCCAGGAACAGGCCGGACAAGAGGAAGAAATCCGGGATCCGAAACGGCTTTGCGAAGGCCACCACCGGGTGGAGGAACCCCTCCCCGCCCATCGCGACGCCGGTGCCGATGGCGGAATGCATCATCACCACCAAAAGGATGCAGATCCCCTTGGCGACATCCACCCAGGCCAGCCGCCCGTCCCCTGCCCCGCCCATCGTCCAACTCCGCGATCGAGGTGAGTGTGGAGCGGCAAGGTTAGCGGGGATGCGTGCCCGGCTGCGGAACCTGCGGACGTGCTGAGCGCCGGGTAAACGGCCGGCTCAATCCCGGCGCCGCCCGGCCCGGCGGTCGCGGGTCATGCGGGTGGCGGCGTGGAAATCGTCGGGCTTGCCACGGATCCAAATCAGGAAGCGCGCAATCTCCGGATCGGTCCGCAGGGCGTCGACATCGGCAAGCCGCTTGGCGATCTCGGCCTCGCTGTAGCGGGCATGAATCGCCGAATGGCAGATCTGGTGCAGGCGGACCGTGCCCTGATGGGTCCCGCCCTTCAGCTTCGGGGTGAGGTGATGGCGGCTGGAGCGGGCGCGCGGCGGGATCGGCCGTCCGCAGAGCGGGCAGACCGGATCCGCCCGGGGGGCGGCGCCCGGCATATCCGGGTCGTCTGCGTTCCAGCGCCAGGAGCGGCGTCCGACCAAGCGATCCCTCCTTCCATCCCGATCAGGGCACAGCGCCGTCCGCCGCGAGACAGGCCGGCCCGACGCGCCCGCGAAACGCCGCCTCGGCCTCGCGGTCCCGGATCCCGACGATCGAGACGTGGTCGCCCGGGACCAGCTCGAACCGCGCCCGGGGGCCCGCCGCCGCCGCCAGCGCCCGGGCGAGCTTCGCCGGCACCACCGGGTCGTCGGCGCCCTGAACGATCAGGACCGGCTCGGTCCCGCCGCGGATGCGCAGGTCCGAGCGGAAGGTGTCGCGCAGGAGCCAGGGCGGGGCCAGCGGGACATGCAGCCGCACGGCGTGCGTGAGCGAATCGAACGGTGCCTCCAGGTAGAGCCCGATCGCCTCGATATGCCCGGCCATGGCCACCGCCACCGCGGCCCCCAGGGAATGCCCATGCAGCAGGATCGGCGCCCCCGGGGCGCGTTCCATCGTGGCCGCCACCGCCGCCATCCCGTCGCGGATCAGCCCGTCCTCGCTCGGCGATCCCGTCGAGCCGGGATAGCCGCGATAAGCCAGCGCCAGCACGCCCCATCCGGCCCCGCGCCACGGATCCGCAGCGAAGCGGGCGGCATGCGGCTGGGGCCGGGAGCCGTTACCGTGGAAGCTGATCACCACCCCGCAGCCCGGACGCGGCGGCCGCCACAGGGCGAAGAGCCGCTCGCCATCCGCGGTGGTCAGGGTGATCGCCTCGGTCCCGGGCGGCGCGAACCGGTCGCGGGCCGGCTCACCCGCCCAGGCCGCCCCCGGATAGATCAACCGCCGCTGGAACACCGCGAGGGCCACGAGCGCGGCCAGATAGACCAGGACCACGCCGGCCAGCACCAGGAGCAGGATGCGCATTTTTGAAGATTGGGTTGAGAGACCTTGATAGCTGCGTTTCGCTCGTCTGAGGAGGCGAGGCCGATTGGTGGCCGGGCAGCCCCAATCCTATCGCGCGCGCTCAATCAGGCCGTGCATCAAGCCGCCTTCCGGATCGTGAAGTCGACATGCACGGTGTCGTAGGGAAACACGATCCGCCCGTCCTCTGTACGATCCAGGACGCCCGCGTTCAGGAGCGCATGCACGTCGCCATGCGTGTTCTTGACGTCGCGATCCAGCAAGCGCGCCACGGCCCGCAGCGACATCGGTTCCTGCCCGGCCAGAATCCGGATCAGCTCCCAGCGGCGGGGCGTCAGGACGGTCCACAACCGCTCGACCGTCGGAAACGAGATGAAGGCGCCCTGCTCCTCGCCGCGGAAAGCCGCCAGCGCCCGGACAGTGCTGTCTTCGATGGTGGAGACACCGATGGTCACGGTCTTCATGGTCATCTCCAGGATGCGACATCGGCCCAGAAGTCCGCCATCAGGGCCTCTGAGCTTGTAAAGGTGTAAGGCACTTCCCGCTCGCCGATATGCTTGTGGTCGCCCTTCCCGGCCTCGTTGTCGTAGCGGAGCACGCAAGCACCCTCGACCACGAAAGCGAGCCGATACTTGAAGCCGTGGGCGCTTCCACGAACCGGAGACAGCACCCTCCAAACGACGAGTTCGGCGAACGACCGATCGGCCGTGACCTCGATCCGTTCCCTGAACAGCAGTGCGGCGTCCATGACGTTGGCGAGAATGCCAACGGACCAGGTCGTTGGCAAGCGTGCCAACAGGCATTCGGAGAGGAGCTTTCCCACATCCCGGCAGCGGTGATCCGATCCCGGCGGCGAGCCGCGCGGTGGTCCGCCCCGCTACCATGCCGAACCGCGCGATCCTGTCAGCCCCGCCCCGCACCACAGCATTGACAAACCCATTGCCGAGGCCGAGTCTTGAACCGTTCCGAGGGGGGCCCTGCGAGGGGGCTGAGATTGGGCACGCTGCCCTGACCCTTGAACCTGATCCGGCTCATACCGGCGGAGGGACGGGAACCTGCGGCTGCATGCGTGCGGCCGGATCTCATCTCAGCCATCGCGTGGTCCGGAGCGCTCCAACACGAGGAGAGGCCCACGATGAACGCACCCGTTCTCCCCAAGGACGTGAAAGGCAGCCCGGAGACCGTGACCACGGGTCCGGTCACCGGATCGCGCAAGGTCTATGCGAGCCCGGCCGGCCGGTCGGACATCCGCGTGCCCTATCGCGAGATCGTCCTGTCCGATCCGAAAGAGGAGCCGGTGCGGGTCTACGATCCGTCGGGCCCCTACACCGAGACCGACGCGCGCATCGATCTCACCGCCGGCCTGCCCGGCGTGCGCGAGCCCTGGATCGCGGCACGCGGCTACACCGCGGTCGAGCCCCGCGCGGTCAAGCCCGAGGATAACGGCTTCGCCGGCGACAAGCTCGTGGCCCCCTGCCCGGCTGCCCGCACGATCCGCAAGGCTGGCCCCGGCCAGATGGTGACGCAGTACGAGTTCGCCCGGGCCGGGATCATCACAGAGGAGATGATCTACGTCGCCCACCGCGAAAACGCCTGCCGCGACGCGATGCTGGCGGGTGCCGAGGCCACGCTCGCCGACGGCCAGAGCTTCGGCGCCTCGGTGCCGCCGTTCATCACCCCCGAATTCGTCCGCGACGAGATCGCCCGCGGCCGGGCGATCATCCCGGCTAACATCAACCACACCGAGCTCGAGCCGATGGCGATCGGCCGGAATTTTCTGGTCAAGATCAACGCCAATATCGGCAACTCGGCCGTCACCTCGTCGGCGGCGGAAGAGGTCGAGAAGCTCGTCTGGTCGATCCGCTGGGGCGCCGACACGGTCATGGACCTGTCCACCGGCCGCAACATCCACAACATCCGCTCGTGGATCATCCGCAACAGCCCGGTGCCGATCGGAACCGTGCCGATCTACCAGGCGCTCGAGAAGGTCGGCGGCGACCCGCTCAAGCTCGATTGGGAGGTGTTCAAGGACACCCTGATCGAGCAGGCCGAGCAGGGCATCGACTACTTCACCATCCATGCCGGCGTGCGGCTGGCGCATGTGCCGCTGACCGCCCGGCGGGTGACCGGCATCGTCTCGCGCGGCGGCTCGATCATGGCGCGCTGGTGCCTCGCCGGGCACCGGGAATCGTTCCTGTATGAGCATTTCGACGAGATCTGCGACATCATGCGGGCCTACGACGTGTCGTTCTCGCTCGGCGACGGCCTGCGCCCGGGCTCGATCGCCGACGCCAACGACGCGGCCCAGTTCGGCGAGCTGGAGACGCTCGGCGAGCTCACGAAGGTGGCCTGGGACAAGGGCTGCCAGGTGATGATCGAGGGCCCCGGCCACGTGCCGATGCACAAGATCAAGGTCAACATGGAGAAGCAGCTGCGGGAATGCGGCGAGGCGCCGTTCTACACACTCGGCCCGCTGACCACCGACATCGCCCCGGGCTACGACCACATCACCTCGGGCATCGGCGCGGCCATGATCGGCTGGTTCGGCACCGCGATGCTCTGCTACGTCACCCCGAAGGAGCATCTCGGCCTGCCCGACCGGGACGACGTGAAGACCGGCGTGATCACCTACAAGATCGCCGCCCATGCCGCCGATCTCGCCAAGGGCCACCCGGCCGCCCAGCTGCGCGACGACGCGCTCAGCCGCGCCCGGTTCGACTTCCGCTGGGAGGACCAGTTCAACCTGGGGCTCGATCCGGACACCGCCCGCCGCTACCACGACGAGACCCTGCCCAAGGACGCCCACAAGGTCGCGCATTTCTGCTCGATGTGCGGACCAAAATTCTGCTCGATGAAGATCACGCAGGATCTCCGCGCCGAGGTTCTGGCCATGGAGGAAGCCGGCGCGGTGATCGGCGCCGCGCCTGCGATGTCCAAGGCGGAGGCCGAGGCCGGCATGCGGGCGAAGTCGCAGGAATTTCTGGCCGAGGGCGGCAAGCTCTACGTCGACGCCGCCGAGTGAGCGCGCGGCACGCCCCGTCCGGTCAGGACGTGGGCGTGCCGCATCCGGCGCCGCCCCCGCGCGGCGCCGTGATCGAGATCGCCGAATCCGGCTCCGCTCCGTAGGCATCGTAGAGTGCGGCCAGCATCAGATCCGCGGCGATGCCGAGATTCGGAGGGTCTCCGAGGAAGATCGTGCGGGAAAAATTCGTCCGGGGGTCCTCCTGGACGTAATGGAGAGCGCGCAACACGGCCTGCGATTGCGCGTCGAGCTCGAAGGCCGGGCTGCCGTACGCCCCCGACGAGGCTTCGCACAGCATCTCCGTGTCGAAGGGCTGGAAGATGCACTGGACGTAATGCATCGGCCGATCGCGCAGCGCGACGACGACGAAGCGGTCGCGCGACGTTTCGACCGGGCCGCGCCGATGGATCCTCTCAAGGCGCGCCACGATCTCGCAGCGATGCTGCAGAACAAACGCCTCCCGCGGCGACAGCCCTGGGCGCGCCTGCGGGCTGGCCGGAGCGGCGGCGCTGAGGGCTGTGGTCATGATCACAGCCGCCATACGGATCCGGCGCATGGGCGCCTCCCGACGCACGCCTCCGCCGGTGGTGCGGCGGCAGTCGTGAGCCCCCGCCCCTCGCGAAGCGCGACCTGAGCGACCTGAGCGACCTGAGCGACCAGAAGAATCGTAAGTTCGCGCGTCTTAGGTAACAGGATCTTCATCGCGAGTCCGGCCGCGGCTCGGCCATCCCCTGCGCTGGGGGGCGCCATTAACGAGCTGTTAGGCCGCAGATCCGCTGAATCCCCCAATCACAGGATCGTAGGAGATCAGCCATGGATATCCGTCCGCTGAATGCGACGACGCCGGGGCCACAGGGTCTCGACGCCCTCGCGGCGACCGCGACGTCGGCCGTCACGCAGGAAACCGCGCCGGCGCAGGCCGCAACGCCACCGCTGGAGCCGGCGGTAAAGCTCGACATCGCCCCAACCGGCGACAAGGCACGCTACATCCAGGATCCGGATACCAGCGCGATCGTGTTCCAGGTGGTCGATCCGAACTCGGGCAACGTGGTGGAGCAGCTCCCGAGCGAGACGGCCCTCCGCAACCGAGCCTACGACGCCGCCCGCGAATCGCACGCCGCCGCGGGCAATCTGTCTCGGATCGCCTGAGCGCGCACACCCGGACCTTTTGGCGACCGCACCCGTCCCGCAGGCGCCGCGATCCCGTCGATACCGAAAACGCCGTTTGACGCCGTTGCCGCCCGGCTGTTAGATCGCTCCCGTACACGGGCGCACGGAGCCCCAGCGAAGCCACGGCCTCGCTGGCGCAGATACCACCGCACCGTTCGTGTCCGCGGGCGTAGTTCAGTGGTAGAACGTCAGCTTCCCAAGCTGAATGTCGTCGGTTCGATCCCGATCGCCCGCTCCAATTCCGTTCATCATACTCGTCGATCCGATTTTTCCCGGAAGCGTGTCGCGCTCGCGGGTTAGGGCGACCGCGTGGCCCAACGGTCGGCGTGTCATCGGTCTCGCGGTTTCGACGCCCTGCCCAATTGCGGCCTGGGACTGGCCGATCCCCCCGGCCTACCTCGTTTGGCGGAATCGGACGGGCGGCGGCTCTGGTCTGTGTTCACGTCCGGACGGCAGCTTTGCCAGCCTCGCGGCGATCGGGATGAGCAGGTGGAGCCTGGCTCGAGACTTCGCTGACTGGGATCTGGCAGAGCCGGCGTCGGGGAAGTCTGGGACGGGGTGCGATGGCGGTGCGTCGAGATCTGGCAGCCTTCGGACCCAGGGATCCCGAGCTGGCCTGGCTTCAGCCCGGCGACGAGGGTTCGGTCGCCGGCTGGCCGCTTGGTCGTTCCGGCGTTCGTCGACACCGCACCATCGCGCTACCGCGCCTCGGGCTGTCCGCGATCCCCTGGATCCTGCTGATCATGCTGGCGCCGGTGAGCGGCGAGCAGGTGAAGCTGCCCGGACTCGAAAAGCTGGTCTGGCTCGGAGCCGATCTGGCCGCCCTCGCCTTCCTGGTCCTGCGGCGCGATCTCGGCAGCACGCTGTTCGGAAGTCGGCCGATCATCCTGCTCTGGCCGGCGCTCGCGATCCTGTCGGCAACCTGGTCCCTGACCCCCGGCATCTCGGTTTATCACGGCGTCCAGCTGCTCGCCACGATCGTGGCCGGAATCGCCCTGCGGGCCACGATGGGATTGTCGGGTATCGTCCGGATCGTCTTCCTGGGGCTCCTGGGCGGACAAATCCTGTCGGTCGTGTTGGGCGTGGCCGCGCCTGGACTGACCCGCGGACTCAGCGGGGAATGGTCGGGGGTCTATTCACACAAGAACGTGCTTGGGGGTTTGATGAGCCTCCAGCTTCTCTGTGCCGCCTGCCTCTTCCTTCAGGGCTGGCAGCGGGCCCTGACGGGGGCGGCCTTCCTGGGAGCGCTGGCGCTCCTCGCCTCCTCCCATTCCGCCACGGCCCTGGTGGCCGGAGCTCTGGGACTCGCGCCGCTCAGCGTGATCATTGCGTGGCGCCAGGGCAACCTGGTCACGGGCGTCTGCTTGGGTTTCGCGATCGCGCTTGCCGGGATCGGCATCCTGGTCGCCGCGACCTACGGTGCAGACCTGTCGGCCCGTCTCCTCTCCGATCTCGGCAAGGACACGACGCTGACCGGCCGCACGATCCTCTGGCAGTTCGGTATCGATCAGTTCTGGCGGGAACCCGTCATCGGCATCGGCTACAAGGCCTATTGGGAAAGCCCGATTACGACCGCGCCGTACCTGCACTTCACCACCCAGCAGAAGCTCTGGTTCTTTCACAACAACTTCATCGACGTCGCGGTCGCGTTCGGGATTCTCGGCCTCATCGTCTTCACGGGCGTGATGCTGGATACGGCCCGCCGGGTGGTCCAGCATTTCGCGCGCGCGCCGGGCTACATCGAGGCTTGGCCGATCCTGTTCCTGACCCAGACCAGCCTCCTCGTCGGCTTCGAATGCCCGCTCTTCGTGAATCATGGGCTGCATCAGCTCCTGCTGGCAGCGAGCCTGCCGCTTCTCCGGCCGCGGCAGACCGGCTGACGGACGATCGGGGTGGGCGCAGGATTGCGGGCGCATCGCCGGGGACGACAATCGCCACGACGCTCGAATCGGAAAGAAAATCGGAACTGCTGAAGGCCACGGACGGCTTATCAGTATCGTTTCACGTCCGGTCGGTGACGAGATCTTTATGTGTGAGACCAATTTTATTTATCGATCGAATTAAAGACGAAAACTTTAAGATAAATCTTGACCTGCGACCTCCGTAACTTAGGTTTCGTGTTTTTGGCACCCGCATGCCGAGAGGCGCAAGGCTCGCAATTTGGACGTACG
The DNA here is from genome assembly GCF_022829565.1 of Methylobacterium sp. J-001. Classification (NCBI taxonomy): domain Bacteria; kingdom Pseudomonadati; phylum Pseudomonadota; class Alphaproteobacteria; order Hyphomicrobiales; family Methylobacteriaceae; genus Methylobacterium; species Methylobacterium sp. J-001. Next base: position 171,614 of record NZ_JAKSYN010000227.1, on the reverse strand, counting down.
GCGACTACTGAATTCGGATGCGCAAATTAATTGTAAAACTCTCGCTTTTTGCGCAATATCGGGCAGCAAAGGTCCGTACCATGTGCTGCATTGCAATATCCATCCCGCGGTTCCGTGAGAGACATGCCTATATTACACGGCATCTCCAGACGATCTGGGGTCCTGATTTCGAGATCATCGGCATCGACGGGGCGGTGGCGGGTCGGGACGCATCGCCCGGGTCCGATCTGAGCGCCGGACAGGTCGGCTGCGCGCTGTCGCACTTGGCCGCCTACGAGGCCGTGGTCGCCCGCAATCTGCCCTGGGCGCTGATCGTCGAAGACGACGCAGTGCTGCCGCCCGATATTCACGACATTCTCATCCGGGTCGAGGCAACGCTGCGCCGAGGCGACGTGGTCCTGCTCTACAATCGTCCGCAGTATCGCGCCGCCTTCAGTACCGTGAACGCCGACTCGATTGGCGATTACCGGTTGTGTCTGCCCATGAGCATGGGCGGTCTCGGCACGACGGCCGCATACGTGATCACCCGGCAGGCAGCGGAAGGCATCCTGAAGGCGAACCAGCCCGTGGTGGCCGCCGCTGACAACTGGGGATATTTTTACGAGCGCAGGGCTTTCACGCGGGCACGGGTGATGTCGCCGAACCCGGTCTCGCTCAAGCCGTTCGAATCCACGATCTTTCCGTCCGGATCGAAGATCGGCAGTGTCATGAAAGGGAGCCGTCTGCTCCAACCCCTGCTTGCGGCCAGACGCAGGTTCCTGACCGCACGCATGACGGGGAATACGGTGCTGGTGGACGAAGTCTCGCCCTACGCGAACCTATCGCCGCAATAACTGAGATCCATGAGATCTAGGCATTCGTTGATGTAACGACGCGACGTCCACACGTCCATCGACGCGATCATCTTCGATCAATCAGTCCAACATTCCCCGAACGCCAGCCGAGACCCTTCGCGTCACGACAGGGACAGCACCGCAAAGTCGCTTCCGGTATCGTGCGCTGCAGATCCGTATCTCAGTTCGCAAACGCTGCACGCGTTCGAGATTTGGAGCTTTGCACCTGCAAACACCGCGGAGCCCATTCGTCGAGTGCGGGTGACTGAGACTGGGCTTTTTTTCGTGCCGAGGCGGAGGCCGTTCCATCTGACGTGCCACGCTGTGAGCCTGCACGTAACCCCAAACCGCAACCGAAAGGCGTAGCCGGGTTCCGTCGTCTTTAACCATGGACCGGGATCGAACCGTGACAGTTTGGCTGTCGAAGCGCGGAGGAATCGTGGTCGCACCGGCGGTCCCGTTGAAACGACGCATCCAGAGCCACCCGGCCGCCGCGCTGCCGCTGCGCCCGCCACGATCCTGAGGCAGCGAAGACTGACGATGATCCGCTCGTTCTCAACCACCGGTCCGAACGCGACCTTCTCGCTCCGGGCATCCTGGCTGGCTGGCCCGATCTTCTTCGCGGTGGCGCGGCCGTATCTCATCGTGCTGGCGCAGACCATCGCTCTGCTGATGGTGATCAAGCTGTTCCGGGTCATCGAAGAGCGGAATAACGTCTACGGCATCGTTCCGCCGCTGCTGCTCGCCGCCGCGATGGTGCGACGGACCTATGCGCCCTTCGACAAAGCCGCGGTCCGGCTGCTGCAGCTGATCGGCGTGATCTCGGGGGCTTATGCCCTCGTCCACTACCCGCTCTTCCCGGTCGTCGAGCACGGCTTCAAGGTGATGGCGACGCTGTGGGCCATCGTCGTCCTGTGGGTCGCAGCCGTCGCCTCCGGGATCCTGTGCCTGCGCTGGCCGTCGCTCGGCGTCGTGGGGGCGGCCTATCTGGTCTGGAGCAAGCATGCCGTCATGCGGGTGACGGGGCTCTGGCACGGACACATCATCGATGTCCTGCCGCTCGCCGAGGTCGGCGCCTGCCTGCTGGCCGGTCTTGCCGTCCTTGCGCTGACCGAGCGCCTGAGCGCCCGGCCAAGCGTGAGCGGTTCGACGAAGAGCGACATGGCAACGGCTTGCGCGCTGTTCGCCAAAATCCTGATCGCCGCGGCGATCAGCATCCACCTGGGAAACTACTACTCGTCCTTCCTGGCCAAGGTGACGCTGGATGCCGGCCCGACCTCCTGGCTTATGGGCAACGACCCCGGAAAGCTCTTCAGTGTCGGCCTCGACAACAATCACGTCTTCTACGCGAGTTCATCCTGGCTGGTGGATGGCATGCGGGCGATCCTGAGCCATGCCGGGCCGGTGACGAATGCACTGATCCTGCTGGGACAGGGGGCGGCACTGGTGGGCATCCTGATGCCGCGGCGCTGGCTCGTGGTCCTGCTGCTCGGCTTCGACGCGATGCATCTGTCCATCGTGGTCGTCATGGGGGCGAATTTCGCCCCGTGGATCCTGCTGAACCTGGCGATCGGCGCCGTGGTGGTGAGCCGGCACTATCAGAAGCCGCCGCTCGTCATCGGGCTGTTCTCGGTACTGTTCATCCTGACCGACAACAGCTTCATGACCCAGGCCCGGCTCGGCTGGTACGACACCGCAGCCAACAACAAGATGTACGTCCTGGCGGTCGATAAGGACGGCGGCCGACACTACGTCCCGACGAACTTCTTCACGTTCTACTCGTATCCCTTCGCCCACATGGCCTACGGCTCGCCGGATGCCGAGACCGCCTTCGCCCTCGATAACCCGAACGGCGGCACACAGGTCTACCGCAAGGTGCTGGCCTCGCTGACCTGCGACGTGCCGGTTTTGACGACCCGGGACGGCGCCGGGCAGGATCTCGCCAAGAACGAGATCAACCGGCCCGCGGTCGATGCCTATATCCGTGGCTATCACCGGCTGGTCAGCCGGATCGTCGACACGCTGGGGGCGTTTCCCCACGCCTTCTACCCGCATCACTTCTTCGTTCCGCACCAGCACGGGGCGAGCTTCGACGGCGTGCCTCTGCACGACATCGTCGCCTACATCTACCGGCGTGAATCCGTCTGCCTCAGCCTGCAGGACGGCGTGCCGGTCCGGCGGCTGGTCTCGGAAGCCGAGCATCGGATCGATTTGAAGCCATGACCGACCACGCCCTCACCGTCGTCTACGACGGCGAATGCCCGTTCTGCAGCAACTACGTCCGCCTGATGGCCCTGCGCCGGTCGGTCGGCAGCGTGGTGCTCGTCGATGCCCGCGCGGGCGGCCCCATCGTCGCGGAGCTCGCCCGACGGGGCTATGACCTCAACAACGGCATGGTCGTGCGGCACGGACAGACCCTGTATTACGGCCCGGATGCCCTGGTCCTGCTCTCGACCCTCAGCGAGGATCGGGGCGTTGTCGGACGAACCCTCGCTCGGCTCCTGCGCGACCCGTCCCGCGCCCGCCTGCTCTATCCGGTGATGAAGCTCGGCCGGCGCGCGACCCTTGCCCTGCTGGGCCGCAAGCTCATCGCGCAGGCGTAACGCGGGCCGACGATCCGAAAAAGACCCATCCGGCATCGACCTTGCTCCCGATCCCATGTCCACCCTGCCATCGCCATGGCGCTCTCGACTTCTGACCGTCGCGGGTGTGGAAGGAGCAGATCCGGTCGCGATGCGCGCCGCCTGCTCTGTCGGGCCGTTGCGCAGCAGGAAGGGGACGAGCCCGTTGGCCAGCGTGGACCTGAACTCCGATCTCGGCGAGGGCTACGGCGCCTATGCCTGCGGCGACGATGCAGCGATCCTCGGCATCGTCACCTCCGCCAACGTCGCCTGCGGCCTGCATGCGGGCGATCCCGAGATCATGGCCAGCACCTTCGCCTTGGCGAAGGAACGCGGCGTGGCGGTGGGCGCCCATCCGGGGTTTCCGGATCTCTGGGGCTTCGGACGGCGGCGCATGCCGTTCACGCCGCCCGAGATCGAGCGGCTGGTGGCCTATCAGGTCGGCGCCGCCCAGGCGCTCGCCGCCTATGCCGGCCACCGGATCACCTATGTGAAAGCCCACGGCGCGCTTGCCAACCTCGCCGCCGAAGATCGCGCGGTCGCCGATGCCATCGCGAAGGCCGTCCGGGCGGTCGACCGCGACCTGGCGCTGCTCGCCATCGCGCTCACCGCGCAAGTGGCGGCCGGCGAGGCCTGCGGCCTGGAGGTCCACCAGGAGATCTTCGCCGATCGCGGCTACACCGAAGCCGGCCAGCTGATCCCGCGCAACCAGCCCGGCGCCCTGATCACCGAGGCCGATGCGGCCGCAGAACGCGTGCTGCGCATGGTCGAGGGCGGCGCGATCCTCACCGCCTCGGGCAAGGCGCTGCCGACCCCGATCCGCTCGATCTGCGTCCACGGCGATTCCGCCCACGCGTTCGCCACGGCTCGGGCGGTGCGCGCCCGGCTGGAGGGGGCCGGCGTGACGCTGGCACCGTTCCGGCCATGAGCGGGAGTGAGGACGAGCCCCGGCTCCTCGATTCCGGTGAGGCGGCCCTGGTGGTGGAGTTCGGCAGCGTCGTCGATCCGGCGATCAGCGACCGGGTCCTGGCCCTCGACGATGCCCTCGGCGCCGATCCGCCCAAGGGCCTGCGCGAGCGCGTTCCGACCTACCGCTCCCTGATGCTCCATTACGATCCGCTGGTGCTCGACCGGGAGGCGCTGGCGGAGCGGGTCCGGGCGTTGGTCGCGGGCGCCGTGGCGCGCGCCGGCACGCCGACCCTCTGGACCCTGCCCTGCTGCTACGACCAGCCTCACGGCGAGGACATCGCCCAGGTCGCCGAGCGCACCGGCCTGTCGCACGACGCCGTGGTGGCGACCCATGCCGGGGCGACCTACCGGGTCTACATGTACGGCTTCGCCCCGGGCTTCGCCTATCTCGGTGGCCTGCCCAAGACCCTGGCGGTGCCGCGGCGCGCGAGCCCCCGGCCGCCGCATCCGCGCAACGCCGTGGTGATCGGCGGCGGCCTCGCCGCGGTGGCGACGGTGCCGATGCCGACCGGGTGGTACGTGATCGGCGCGACCCCGGCCCGGCTCTACGCCCCGGAGCGCGAAGAGAGCTTCTTTATCAGCGCCGGCGACCTGATCCGCTTCGAGCCGGTGGATTGCGCGACCTTCGATACCCTCGACGCCCGCGAGGCGGCCGGCGAGCGCGTGGCCCGGCGCGGAGAGGCCGTCCCATGACCGCCCTTGTCGTGGAGGCCGCCGGCCCGGGAATCACCCTGCAGGATGGCGGCCGGCACGGCTACCTGCGCTACGGCATCACCGCCGCGGGCCCGATGGACCCGTTGATGCACGCCACCGCCAACCGGGCGGCGGGCAATCCCCTCGACGCCACCGCCATCGAGGTCTCCACCGGCGGCCTCACGCTCACGGCCGAGGGCAGCCCACTCGGGATCGCGATGGTCTCGCGCAGCTTCCGGATCACCCTCGACGGGGCCGCCCTGCCTGACTCGGTCGCGCTGACCTTGGAGCCCGGCCGGACGCTGACGGTTCGCGCGGGCCCCTCCGGCGCCTGGGGCTATGTGGCCGTGCAGGGCCGCATCGACGTGGCACCGGTCCTCGGATCGACGGCGACCCACACCCGGTCCGGCCTCGGCGGTCTCGACGGGCGCGGGCTCGCCGCCGGCGATCGCCTCCCGGTGGCCGAAGCCCGCCCCGGTGAGGTCTCGCCCCACCGGCTGATCGCGCCCTGGCTCGATCGAGACCCAACAGAAGTCCGGGTCGTTCTGGGCCCGCAGGGCGATTATTTCGCCCCCGACCAGATCCACGCCTTCCTGGCCGGCCCCTGGACGGTCTCGCCCCGCGGCGACCGGATGGCGTGCTTCCTGGACGGGACGCCGCTCAAGCACGCCAAGGGCCACGACATCGTCTCCGACGGTGTCGCGATGGGCGCGATACAGGTACCCGGCAATGGTCTTCCGATCATCCTGATGGCCGATCGGCAATCCACCGGCGGCTACCCGAAGATCGCCACCGTGATCGGTCCCGATCTCGGGCGCCTCGCCCAGGCGCAGGGGGGCACCCAGCTGTCGTTCCGGAGCGTCAGCCTGGCCGAGGCGGTGGCGGCGCGCCGGGCCGACCGTGATGCGCTGCGGGATCCGGTGCCGCGCGATCCCGTGGTACGCACGAATTTCGCATCGGATTTCCTGCTCGGGCTCAATCTTGTCGACGGCGTCACCGATGGGCGCAGCTGAGAGCGTACGTCCAGGGGTGGTCCGCCCCGCCGCGCGACCGCGTAAGATGCCGGGCCACCCGATTCCGGTGGCCGAGATTCGAACCGAGAGAAAGCCTTCCTGCATGGCGCACGCCGTCACCGCTTCGGGCACGCCGCCCCTGCGCAGCAACGAGCCCCTGAATGCGGACAGCGTCCGACGCGCCCGCGTCGACCTGGCCGCCTGCCTGCGCTGGGCCGCGCGCAATGGCCTCGAAGAAGGCATCTGCAACCACTTCTCGGCGGTGCTGCCGGACCGGCCGGACCTGTTCCTGGTCAATCCCTATGGCTTGGCCTTCGCCGAGGTGACCGCATCGAGCCTGCTCCTGTGCGACTTCCACGGCAACGTCGTCGAGGGCGACGGCCAGCCGGAGGCGACGGCGTTCCACATCCATGCCGAACTGCACCGACTGAAGCCGAACGCTCGGGCCGCGTTCCACACCCACATGCCCTACGCCACGGCGCTCGCCATGCTCGAAGGGCAGCCGCTGCTCTGGGCCGGGCAGACCGCCCTGCGCTTCTACGGCCGCATCGCCGTGGACGAGGATTACAACGGGCTGGCGCTGGATTCCCGGGAGGGCGAGCGGATCGCCCGGAGCGCCGGCGACGCCGACGTGGTCTTCTTGAAGAACCACGGCGTGATGGTTCTGGGCGAGACCATCGCGGAGGCCTGGGACGACCTCTATTACCTCGAGCGCGCCGCGCAGGCCCAGGTGCTCGCCATGAGCACGGGGCGCGCCCTGAAGGTCGTGCCCGAGGAGATCGTCAAGCACGTCGCCGCTCAGGAGGCCGCCGGACGTGCAGAAAGCGCGCGGCTGCATCTGGAAAGCGTCAAGCGCGTGCTCGCAAGGGACGAGCCGGCCTTCCTAGCCTGATCACGGCGCCGCCCGGATCCGCTCCAGCAGAGCGGGATCGGCATAGCCGTCAGCGGGTAGCCCCTGCGAACCCTGATAGGCGCGCAGGGCCGCCCGGGTCTTCGGGCCGATCTTCCCGTCGACGCCGCCGGTGGCGTAGCCGCGCTCGGTCAGCCGGCTCTGGAGATCGCGGCGCTCGTCCCCGGTAAGGGCGCGGTCGCCCCGCGGCCAGTCGCGCGACAGACCCGGATCGCCGCGCAGGCGGTCCGAGAGCAGCGCCACCGTCAGCGCGTAGGCGAGCGCGGTGTTGTAGCGCAGGATCACCGCGAAGTTCGGTCGGAGCAGGAAGGCGGGGCCGCGGATTCCCGCCGGAAGGATCAGGGTCGCCTGCGCAGACTCATCCGCGATCGCACGGTCATGGGCGGGCTTCACGCCGAGGTCCCGCCAAGCCGCGAGACTGCGCGGTGTCGTCTCGTCGGCGAGTGCGGCGTCGAACGTCTCCGGGAGCACGACCTCGTAGCCCCAGCCTTCGCCGGACCGCCAGCCATGAGCACGCAGGTAATTCGCCGTCGAGGCGAGCGCGTCGGTAGCCGAGGTCCAGATGTCCCGCTTGCCGTCGCCGTCGAAATCCACCGCGTGCTGCTGGTAGACGGTGGGCATGAACTGGGTATGGCCCATAGCGCCGGCCCAGGAGCCGGTCAGGCCGCCGGGCATCTTGTCGAGGGGCGCCTCGTCGCGGGCGAGGATCTGCAGGGCGGCGGTCAACTCGTCGCGCCAGTAGGCCGCCCGGGTGGGATCACCGCAGCTCAAGGTCGCGAGCGAGCGCACCACCGGCTTCACCACCGATAGGTTGTCGAGCACGGTGCCGTAGGTGGATTCGACGCCCCAGAAGGCGACCAGGGTGTAGCGATCGACGCCGTACTTCGTCTCGATCGCCGCGAGCGGCGTCGCCAGTTCAGTGAGCTTGCGCTGTCCCGCCTCGATCCGGGCCGGCGTGACGCTGGCCTCGATATAGTCCCAGATCGGCCGGACGAACTCGCCCTGGTTCCGGGTCGCAGCCAGCACGTCCGGGTCAGGCTCCAGGCCCCCCAGCTGCGCCTGCGCGACGGCCTGCGGCACGTCGTGCGCGGCCGCCCAGGCGATCAGATCGGTGCGGCAGGTCTCGAAGGAGGGAGGAGCCGTGTCGGTCGCCGCCACAGCCAGCGCCGGAGCCAGTGCCAGGGCCGCGATCCCGAGTCCGAGGGCGCGAAACACCGTATGCCTGCCGTGCCTCGATGGGGAAGCCGACATGATGCGATCGTCCATCGGCGTCTCCGGCTCAAAGTTTGACATGCGATTTCCGGTCGAAGCGCGCTGCATCGTTATAGCGAGCGGCCGAGCGATCGACCCGGCCGTCTTACCGTTCGAGCCCGGCGGTTTCCAGGGATCGGCCGCGGGGACCCGGATGGGTTTCCTCCAACAGGCGCCCTATTTCCGTCCTGCGACATCCCGCGGAGGCCCCATCGTGAAGCGATCCGCCCGTGCCGCGCCCGGCATCGCAGCCCTGTTCATCGCCGGTCCGGCTTGTGCCCTGGAAGTCACCCGCAGCCGGGACATCCCGGCGCCGCCCGCGGCGGTCTGGGCGCTGATCGGCGATTTCTGCGCCATCGGGCTGTGGCACCCACAGGTCGAGCGCTGCATCCTGTCGCGCGAGGACGACGATGACGGCATCCGGGCGCAGATCCGGGGTCTCGTGGCGAAGGGCGGTCTCGGCACCATCGTCGAGGTCGAGACTGCCCGCGACGAGGCGGCCATGACCTACAGCTACAGCTTCGTTCAGGGCCCGCTGCCGGTACGCGCCTATAACGCCACGCTGGCGGTCCGCCCGAACGGCACGGGCTCCACGGTGGTCTGGACCGCGACCTTCGACGCCGAGGGCATGAGCGACGCCGAGGCCCTCAAGGACATCACGGGCGTCTACGATATGGGCCTCGCCGGCATCGCCCGTGAAGTCGCCAAGTAAGCGGCAGGGTCGGACGACGCAGGGCACGCATCCCGCAGAAAAAGCTCGCTTCGGGCTCCATCCTTACCAATGTGGGGGGCGTCCGCGGGCTCGATCGGCCTGCTGATTCCCGGAGGTCCTGTTCATGGCAGAGTCTCGCATGCGCCGTCATCGCCACGCCAAGATCGTTGCCACGGTCGGTCCCGCAAGCTCAGCGCCCGATCAACTGCATGCCCTGTTCCTCGCCGGGGTCGACACCTTCCGGCTGAACTTCAGCCACGGGGTGCAGGAGGACCACGCCAAGGTCCACGCGGCGATCCGCGTCCTGGAGCGGGAGGTCGGCCGGCCGATCGGTATCCTGCAGGATCTGCAGGGTCCGAAAATCCGTATTGGAACGCTGCAGGGTGGACGCCAGGATCTCGTCCCCGGCGAGACGATCCGCTTCGTGCTGGACGGGTCCGAAGGCGACAAGCAGGCGATTCCGCTCCACCACCCGGAAATCTTCGCGGCGGTGGTGCCGGGCCAGGAACTCCTGATCGACGACGGGCGGGTGCGGGTGCGGGTCGTCGGGCCCGAGCGCGCCGCCTTCACCGCCGAGGTCGTAACCGGCGGCCCGATCTCGAACCGGAAGGGCGTGAACCTGCCGGGCACGCTGCTTGACTTGTCGCCGTTGACCGAGAAGGACCGGGCCGACCTCGCCTTCGGGCTGGAGCTCGGCGTCGATTGGGTCGCCCTGTCCTTCGTCCAGAAACCGTCTGACCTGATCGAGGCGCGCGGGCTCATCGGCGACCGTGCCGGCATCATGTCGAAGATCGAGAAGCCGCAGGCGCTGGAGCGGATCGACGATATCATCCGGCTTTCGGATGCCGTGATGGTCGCCCGCGGCGATCTCGGTGTGGAGATCCCGCACGAGGACGTGCCCGGCCGGCAGAAGGAGTTGATTCGCGCGTGCCGGCTTGCCGTCAAGCCGGTGATCGTCGCGACGCAAATGCTGGATTCGATGGTCAACGCGCCGGCGCCGACGCGAGCGGAGGCATCCGACGTCGCCACCGCAATCTATGACGGCGCCGATGCCGTCATGCTGTCGGCGGAATCGGCCACCGGGAAATATCCGGTCGAGGCCGTATCGATGATGGACCGGATCATCCGCAGCGTGGAGAGCCACAAGCTCTATCACTCGATCGTCGCGGCCTCCGAGCCCGGCGAGGAGGAGACGCCGCCCCACGCCGTCGCCACCGCCACCGCCGATCTGGCCGAGGCCGTCCACGCCGCCGCGATCGTCACCTATACGTCCAGCGGGACGACGGCTGCCCGGGTGGCGCGCAAGCGCCCCGCCGCGTCGATCTTGGCTCTGACCCCGAGCCTCGCCACTTCCCGACGCCTATGCTTGCTCTGGGGTGCCCACAGCGTGCACACCGATGATGTCGATTCCTATGAGGAAATGACGGCCAAGGCCTGCCACCATGTGCAGGACGAAGGCTTCGCCAAGCCCAACGACATCATCGTCGTCACCGCCGGCATCCCGTTCCACGCCGCGGGGAACACCAACAATATCCGGCTGATGCAGGTCTGATGCTGAAGCCGGGGGAACGCCCCCGTCGCGTCGTCCGTTGATGGGCAAGCTGCGCCGTTTTGGCGCAAATGCGCGGAGAGTCCCATGAGCCTGATCGGACGCATCGTCACCAAGCTTCTCGGCAACGAGAACCGCCCCATCGACCGCGACGACCGGAATGCCAGCACCGCGACGCCGATCGGCCGCCTGGTCACCAAGATCCTTGGCAAGTAACTGACCCGAGCGCCGCGCCCCCGTCCGGGGCGCGGCGCATATCCGACGCCTTCAATTCGCGACTGCGTTCGCCGTCTGCTTGAGCGTCGGCGATGCTGGAACAGTGTGCTGCCAGAAGGTGCCCGTTCGCCCCTTTTCCAGGCCTTCCTGGTAAAGGGCCCGCATGTACCCCGTATCGAAGCCCTTGGAGGCGGAGGCTTTCGGGCCGTTCTCGTCGATATAGGTCAGGTTGAAGCCCATCCCGTTGGAGCGCGCGAGCGCGTAGGTGGCCGACAGCGTTGCACGCGAGCGGGCGCGGCTTGCGGTCGTGAACGAGCGCTCGACGATCGACAGGGTATTGTCCTTCGTCACCTCGAAATCCGGTTCCAGCCGGCCGTTGATCACCACGTAGATGTTGGCCTTGCCGCCCGTGCGGATCTTTCCGTCGCGCAGCAGCAGCGTCTGCGGGAGGGTGAAAACGGGGGTGACCACTGAGCCGTCCACATGCATCTCCTGGAAGCGTGTGTCGGCGGCCGCCACGTCGATCATCTGCGGGGGGAACACCGCCGGGATGCTGGCCGAGGCAGCCAGCACGTCACGGAACAGATCCAGGGCGTTCGGCGCGCCGCTCGACGCGATGACGCCCATGTTCCAGATCACGGCGCGCTGCGAATCGAGGTTGGTCGTCACCACCATGAGGCGACGGCCCTTGGCGTGCTCCTCCGCGATGGCGGTAAGCAGTTCCGGGGTGACGTAGCGGCCGATCAGGTTGCGCAGGCGCCCGTCCCCGAACAGGCCGGAGCCGAACAGGACGTTGGCGATATTGGGCGAGTTGACCAGCTCGCCGGCGACGCCGCTGGTGTAGAACTCGGTGAGGTACGGATCGTAGGCCGGGCCCAGGAAGGCGAAGGGCGCGATCAGCGCGCCGGTCGACACGCCCGAGACGAGGGTGAATTCCGGGCGGGTGCCGGACGCCGTCCAGCCATTCAGCACGCCGGCCCCGTAGGCGCCATCGCCGCCACCGCCCGACAAAGCCAGATAGTTGAAGCCGGCCGAGCGGCGCTGCGGATTGCCGGCGAGTTCCGCGATCGTGTCGACCGACGCGTCGGCGTAGACCCGCGCCCCGGGGATCCCGGGCACGCTGGCGAAAGCCGCCTGCTCGGCGGTGTAGGCGGTGCGCGGGACGCTGCCGCAGGCCGCAACCTGACCGGCCAGCCCCAGCGCGACCAGCGCGCGCAGCCCCCCCTGACGGTACCCCATCGTCCTCACCCTGGATAACAGCAACGCCCACCCCTTTTGCCACACGAAAGCAGCTTGGCCGTGACCGCGTTCCGGCGATGGGGGGCATTCGGTGCGATTGCGTCGGCCTGTGACGCGGGCGACACGGCCGGCAGGATGCGCGGTGCCCGCGGAGCCGACAGTAACCACCTTCCCAGGCGAACCGCCCATTGCCGGTGGACAGGGTCGGTCACCGTCCGGGAGCCGCCCTTGCAAGCGTCGCGAGCGGCGCGCTAGGGTCCTGCCGTGGCCTGGCGAGACAGGGTGTCGCACGCGGTGCGGCATCCAACGCGCATGGGTGACGCGCACGGGTGCGGTCCGCACCGGCAATACGGCCGGGAGGGGCTTCAGCGACCTGGAACGCGCACCGTCACCCGGTAGAGCGCGCGGGCCGCAGGGGCGGAGGGGGATTATGGAAGCGGGCCTGAGCTGGACGGATGATCGCGTGGCGCTCCTGCGCCGGCTGTGGGAAGACGGGCAGAGCGCAAGCAAGATCGCCGCGCAACTCGGCGGCGTGACGCGCAATGCGGTGATCGGCAAGGTGCATCGTCTCGGCCTGGGCGGTCGCGCCCGGGGTGGCGAGGAGGCTCCGGTCGCACCCCAGGCAACCAAGGTCGTCGAGATCGAGACCGCCATCGCGGTGGTCGAGACCCAGGCGCCCGAGCCGGTGGCGATCCTGTCGCATCGCCCCGCGCCCGTCTTTCCGACGCCCGCCCCGGCGGCTTCAGAGCCCGTGGCGCTGTCGGTCTCGCAGCGCGTTACAATCATGGACCTGCGGGAATCCATGTGCCGCTGGCCGCTCGGTGATCCGACCACGCCAGAATTCCGGTTCTGCGGTGCCCGTTCGATCACCGGGCTGCCCTACTGCACCCACCATGCCGAGATCGCCTATCAGCCGGCCGCGGAGCGCAAGCGCGACCGCCGCGTCGCCTCGTTCCGCTAGGCATTCGGCATCAGCGTACCAGAATACCGGTCTCGCCGAGGTAGCGCAGCGTCCCGGGATTGATCTGCGTCGCCGGAACGAGTCCCGAAAGGTTCTCAGGCCGGCCATCCGCACCCTGCGGATGGCGCATAGCCATGTCGGCCCGAGCCAGGGCGCGGACGAGCCGATAGGCCACGTCGGACTCGAAGCCCGGCCGCGCGATAACGAGACTCCAGGAACCCACGGTCTCTATTTTCGCGGACTGACCAAGGAAGCTACCGGGCGGCACGGTCAGGCGCTGAAGGGCGCCTCCCGCCTGTGCGAGCTGCGCGATGCCGGCCTCTGACGGACCGAAGAACCGTGCGCCGCCCGGCGCCTGCGCCATCGCGAAGAAGCCCGGCCAGGCAAGGCCGCCGCCCCAGAGCGCATCGGCGCGGCCATCCAGCACCATGGATGGCCCATCCCCGGCCCTGTCGAGCAGGACCGGGCGGATGTCCCGCTCGGGATCGAGCCCCGAGGCTTTAAGTGCGCTGCGGCCCATCAGGGTAAGGCCGGAATTGTGCGTTCCCAGCACCACCGGCCGCCCGCGCAAGTCTTCCACGGTGCGGATCGGGCTTGCCGCGGGGACGGCGAACAAGCCGGGCGTCGGATACATCGGCGTCAAGACTGTCAGACCGCCCGCGTCGGCCAGGGCCGGGTAGGCGTACTCCCCCTGGACGAGTGCGAGATCAACGCGGCCGGCCCGCAGAAGCCTGACATTCTCCGCCGAGCCGCCGCTGGCCTGGGTCTCGACGGCGAGATCAGGATCCGCCGCCCGGATCGCTGCCGCGAAGGCATCCCCGAAGGCCGGGAAGCCGCCGCCAGGGGTCGCGGTGGCGAGGGTGATACGCGTCGGTCCCGCGGCATGGGCGGACCGAGCGCAGACGAGGCTGAGGGCGGCCAGCAAAGCGGCGCGGCGAGTCGGACCGGCGGCACCGAATGGACGGCGTTTCATCGAAGAGCCCTCGTCGGTGATCAGGCACCAGCTACACACCTCCACCGGGCGCGAGAACGATATTCCACAAAACAGCGTCGTGTCAGTTACCTTGTTTCACAATGAGCAATATTCCTGTCGGCGTGTAAAAAGAACTTTCGTACAGGACACTTAGCCCGATTGCCTGGGCTTCGGCGACGCGATATCGCAGCCTCTCGTCCGCCGGCCGGCCAAGGCTTCCCCTTGGCCTCGACCGTCCGGCCCCGACATCTGTCCGACCCGAGATCTGCAGGAGTTCCGCGATGGCCGATTCCCTTAACGCGCCGGCGAAGGTCGGCCACGGCCGTGTCTACGGCTCGATCACCGAGACCATCGGCAACACCCCGCTGGTGCGCCTCAATCGCCTGCCCAAGGAGCACGGTGTCGATGCCGAGATCCTGCTGAAGCTTGAGTTCTTCAACCCGATCGCCAGCGTGAAGGACCGCATCGGCGTCAACATGATCGATGCCCTTGAGGCTGCGGGCAAGCTCCAGCCCGGCGGCACGTTGGTCGAGCCGACCTCCGGCAACACCGGCATCGCGCTGGCCTTCGTGGCCGCGGCGCGCGGCTACCGGTTGATCCTGGTGATGCCCGAGACGATGTCCCTGGAACGCCGCAAGATGCTGGCCTTCCTGGGCGCCGAGCTGGCGCTCACCCCCGGCGCGCAGGGCATGAAGGGCGCCATCGCCAAGGCCGAGGAACTCCTGAAGGAGATCCCGGGCTCGGTGATGCCGCAGCAATTCTCGAACCCGGCCAATCCCGAGATCCACCGCAAGACCACCGCGGAAGAAATCTGGAGCGACACCGGCGGCCAGCTCGATGCCTTCGTGGCCGGCGTCGGCACCGGCGGCACCGTGACCGGCGTCGGTGAGGTGCTGAAGCCGCGTCTTCCGAACCTCAAGGTCTTCGCGGTCGAGCCGGTGGATTCTCCGGTGATCTCCGGTGGCCAGCCTGGGCCGCACAAGATCCAGGGCATCGGCGCGGGCTTCATCCCCGGGAATCTACACACGGACATCCTGGACGGCGTGCTGAAGGTCTCCAACGACACCGCCTTCGAGACCGCTCGGGCTCTGGCCCGCTTGGAAGGCATCCCGGGCGGCATCTCGACGGGCGGCAACGTCGCGGCGGCGCTGGAACTGGCCAAGCGGCCGGAATTCCAGGGCAAGCGGATCGTGACGATCGCCTGTTCGTTCGCCGAGCGCTACATCTCGTCGGCCCTGTTCGACGGAATCGGCTAGCATCGATCGATCGCGGCGGCGCCACCTCTTTAACCGTTGCCGCCCGATCGAATCGCGCCGGTATTCTTAAAGCCGGCGCGGCTTCGGTGACGAAGCGACAGCAGTACAATCCTGCTGTCGCTTCGAGGTCGTATCGTATTCGCCCGACCCGACGATTGGCTAAGTATAGCTTTTTATAGTTGAAGTCTTTAATATTCAGATTTGATCATGGCATAATTTGCTTTATAAGCAACGAATTTTCTGCTTTTTTAGCTATAGTCTTTCAGCATCAACCCCGATCTGCGCTCCGCGTAACGGCACGGCTGGACGCAAGACTTGGAAAACCTTCGCGCATCGGTCATCTGCTTCCTGGGTCGTCGTCCCGCCGACGATCCGGGATCGGACGGACATTTCCGCATGCGCTGGCTTCTCGTTCTCCTCGGCTTCTTCCTCACGCTGGCTGCGCAGGCCCAAGTGCAGGGCTTCGCGAGCCACGACCTCACGAGCGTAGTGGACCAGGCCCGGATCGCGATCGATACCAAAGCCTCGATACAGGCGACCCCATTGAACCTCACGATGACCTGCGCCTCCTGCACAGGTTCGCCGGTGGTGGATATCCGGCTCGGACGCCTGACCGATGGGACCGAGAAGCGTGTGCGATCCGGGGAGACAACCTTCGCGAAGCTCGAATCACTTTGCATCAAGCAGAACCCCGATTGCCGCCTTTCGACTCTCCCCGTGAGCCCGGCGATCGGGTGGCTCACGGTCTATGCATTCGGGAATGGTGCGGGATCGACGGCGGTGATCCTGCGCGACGGTGACCTGCTCACGATCCAGGCCAAGGCTGACAGCCGCTGGCACGCCGAGGAGTCGGTGCGGGCCCTGGTGCAGCGTCTCGCACCTCGGATCGTTGGCCCCTGACGCGGTCTCAATCATCCCGCACGAACCAGCCGTGCCGAGGGTGATCACCGGCTGCCACGCAACCCTGGTCTCCCGCCCCCGTTGTCCCGCCACAGCGCGACATAGGAGAGGCAGGAGCCATGGCAGAGCAGACAACACGGCCGACGTTGAAGGACTTCAATGCCAATGCCGACCGGAATGGCCAGGATCTCGGCCAGGATTCGCCGCTCGATGTTGGCGTTGCGGCCAACACGCAGGCCGACCTGAAGCGGGATCCGGCGGGCGACGCCCAAGCAGCGCGGATCGCCTCCGGTACTCCGGGCTCGGACGCCACCGACGCCACCGAGGCTGAGACCCCGCCCGAGAACCTGAAGAAGCTTCAGGGCGAGTTTGGCAAGACTCCGGATAAGGGCTCAAGCATGGGCGAAGCGATCGACCGCGCCACCGCGGCGGTGGGTCAGGATGATGGGAAGCGTTGATGGGTAGGCTCACCAGCGATTCCGGAACTGTCACCCGCAAGCCCGACGATACGGTCGGCTCCAAGGGCGAGCACCCGGCGGGTGGCGGTCACCAGACCCCCGAGCAGGCGGCGATCACCGATATGGGTTCAGGCGAGGCGGCCAAGACCGAGTCCAAGGAGGGCTGGGGCCAATCCGGTGAGGCCGGACGCTCCCCGCCTGTGGTCGGCGGCTCATCGGGCGGCCATTCGGACCAGAAGGCATCGCGCGGCCCGTCCGCCGACCAGAAGGTCGCCGACGGACACTATCGGGTCGAGCGGGAGGACAAGACGTGAGCGAGCGTGAAGAGCCGAAACCCGAGAAGCCGGCCAACGTCGCGCCTGATGCGGTGATGGACCCGAACGAGAAGACCGACGGCAAGCCCGGCATGGGTCCGCAGGGCGACAAGACCCAGAATGACGAGACCGATCCCGGCGGAAGCTAAGGGCTTTGTCTCACTGGCCTCTGACCTTGGGGCAGACGCCCCAAGGTCAGTCCGGGGTTACAACCGCCCAGCGCAATCGGATCAGGACAATCGGAAGCGGATCGGCTCAACAGCCAGTGCGACCTCGTCTGGTCGGCAGCCGGTCTCGACGCAAGCGTAGCGGATCGCATCCCGGCACGTGCGAAATATCCCCCCTGCCCTGCCGCCGGTCTCGAAGGCGACCCAATGGCCCTCGCCGTCCTGGCCCACGACGTAGGGAGATGCGGCCGAGCGAGCCGGCCGGTTGGCGTTCAAGGCGACAGGCATTTGAATCACGGGTTTTCATGCAGCCCGGTTGAGCCTCGCCGCAAAGCCAAGGGGCTCGGTGGGAGGGCCTAACGGGTCAACCGAGGATCAGAATAACGTCCTCGACGGCAACCGGGCCTGAGCGCCCGGTTGCCCGGTATTCATCTCAGGCGGCGGTGTCCTTCGACGAACGCTCGACGCGCTTGCGGTCGTTGGGATCGAGGACGGTCTTGCGGAGCCGAATCGACTTCGGTGTGACCTCGACCAGTTCGTCGTCCTGGATCCAGGCGAGCGAGCGCTCCAGAGTCATCCGGATCGGAGGCGTCAGCCGCACGGCTTCGTCCTTCGAGGTGGTGCGGATGTTGGTAAGTTTCTTACCCTTGAGGACGTTCACCTCGAGATCGTTCTCGCGGTTGTGCTCGCCGATGATCATGCCTTGATAGACCTTCCAGCCGGGCTCGATCATCATCGGGCCGCGGTCTTCGAGGTTCCACATGGCGTAGGCCACGGCCTCGCCCTTGTCATTGGAGATCAGCACGCCGTTGCGGCGGCCGGCGATCTCGCCCTTGAACGGCTCGTAGGCCTTGAACAGGCGGTTCATGATCGCGGTGCCGCGGGTGTCGGTGAGCAGCTCGCCCTGATAGCCGATCAGGCCACGGGTGGGGGCGTGGAACACGAGGCGCAAGCGATCGCCGCCCGAAGGCCGCATCTCCAGCATCTCGGCTTTGCGCTCCGACATCTTCTGGACGACGACGCCGGAATGCTCCTCGTCGACGTCGATCACGACCTCTTCGATCGGCTCGAGGAGTTCGCCATTCTCGTCCTTCTCGTAGACGACGCGCGGACGAGAAACCGCAATCTCGAAGCCCTCGCGACGCATGGTCTCGATCAGGATGGCGAGCTGCAATTCACCACGACCGGAAACGTAGAAGGAATCCTTGTCGGCCGCTTCCTCGATCTTGAGCGTGACGTTGCCCTCGCCCTCCTTGAACAGGCGGTCGCGGATCATCCGGCTGGTGACCTTGTCACCCTCGGTGCCGGCGAGCGGGGAGTCGTTGACGATGAACGACATGGTCACGGTCGGGGGATCGATCGGCTGGGCCTGGATCGGCGTATCCACCTGCGGGTCGCAGAAGGTATCGGCCACGGTGCCCTTGATCAGGCCGGCGATGGAGACGATGTCGCCCGCCTCACCGATGTCGATCGGCGCGCGCTCCAGGCCCCGGAAGGCGAGGATCTTCGACACGCGACCGGTCTCGACCACCTTGCCGTCCCGCGACAGCACCTTGATCTGCTGGTTCGGCTTCACGGTGCCCGACGCGATGCGGCCCGTGATGATCCGGCCCAGGAACGGGTTGGCCTCGAGCAGCGTGCCGAGCATCCGGAACGGGCCTTCTTCGACCTTGGCCGGCGGCACGTGCTTGAGCACGAGCTCGAACAGCGGCTTCAGACCCACCGACGGATCGGCCTCGGGGCTATCGGCCATCCAGCCGTTCCGGCCGGAGCCGTAGAGGATGGGAAAGTCGAGCTGCTCGTCGGTGGCGTCGAGCGCCGCGAACAGGTCGAACACCTCGTTCACGACCTCGTTGATGCGCGCATCCGGGCGATCGACCTTGTTGATCGCTACGATCGGCCTCAGGCCGATCTTAAGAGCCTTGCCGACCACGAACTTGGTTTGGGGCATCGGCCCCTCGGCGGCATCCACCAGCACGATCACGCCGTCGACCATCGACAGGATGCGCTCGACCTCACCGCCGAAATCGGCGTGGCCGGGGGTGTCGACGATGTTGACGCGGGTGTCCTCCCAAACGACCGAGGTCGCCTTGGCCAGGATCGTGATGCCACGCTCCTTCTCCAGGTCGTTGGAGTCCATCGCCCGCTCCTCGACCCGCTGATTCTCGCGGAAGGTGCCGGACTGGGCCAGCAGCTTGTCGACGAGCGTCGTCTTGCCGTGGTCGACGTGGGCAATGATGGCGATGTTGCGCAGATTCATGGCGGCCCGAAACGGGTTGTGCCGGCTCCCTGGCGGCCGCGCGGCGCGGCCGTCCGCGCCGGGTGAGGTACGGAGTCGTGGTGGTTGCGTCGCAATATAAGCCCGCGCGTCCGCCCGCAAGGCCGTCGCACGCATGCCGGTGTACCGTTGCGCGGGGCATCCCCCGCTAAACTACACGTGGTGCCAGGAAATTCTGGGCTTCGAGCGACGGTAATCCGCTCTCCCGTGCCGCCTTGGATCGCGGCGTCTGCCGGAATGCCTGCTGCTCATCGCCGCTCGGGTGCCGAAGACCATCGTGATGTGCCGGCGGTGGCGATTCGCCGCCCCTCCACCTGCTGTTGGGCGGTGAGACAGCCGGAAAAGCGGAGCGGTTGGCGATGAACGACAAAGTCGCCCTCGTGACGGCGGGGGGCAGCGGCATGGGCGCGGCGGCCGCCCGGAAGCTCGCGGCGGTCGGGTTCGCGATCGGAATCCTGTCGTCGTCCGGCAAGGAGAGGCACTCGGTCAGGAACTGGGCGGGTTCGGCACGACCGGTTCGAACCAGTCCACGGAAGACCTGCGGCGTCTGGTCGATGGAGCGATGGCCCGCTGGGGCCGGGTCGATGTTCTGGTCAACTGCGCCGGACATGGCCCCCGGGGACCGTTACTCGACATCACGGACGCGCAATGGCACGCGGGCCTGGACACCTATCTCATAAACGTCGTGCGATCGGTGCGTCTGGTGACGCCGATCGTGCAGGCGCAGCGTGCCGGTGCAGCCATCAACATCTCCACCGCCTGGGCCTTCGAGCCGAGCCCGATGGTCCCGACCTCGGCGGTGTTCCGAGCCGGGCTCGCGGCCTGCACGAAGCTGTTCGCCGCCCCTTACGCTGCCGACAATGTCCGCATGAACAACGTGCTGCTGGGCTCGATCGACAGCTTGCCCGGCACGGAGGAACGCCGGCAGAGCGTCCCGATGGGGCGCTACGGCCGCGCCGAAGAGATCGCCGACATAGTCGCGTTCCTCGCTTCGGACGGCGCGGCCTACATGACCGGTGAGAACTTGCGCGTCGATGGCGGCCTGACCCGCTCCTTCTGAACCGCCACACCACGCCCCGATGGTGAACTGCGCAACGCCGCATTCCGTGATCGGATAGTGCCGCCGTACGCCCGGCATGCCCTATATGACGGCACGATGACACGACCGTTGAGCCCCGGGATCGCACGGTCGCGTCAACGGGACTGCCAGGACCGCGTCAGGCGCCGCCAAGCTTACGCAATGGAACTGCATCGTTCGATGACGTTTTCGCTCAGATCTGTGCGTGGGCACACACCGAGCCGGCCTCGTTTTCGCCAGGAGAGACCTTTGCCGGACGTTCCCGATGCGCGAGCTTGAGCCGCGGCTCTTTCCCTACATCTGGCGCTACTCCAAGGCCGAGCAGCTCAAGATCTGCGCCGTGGTCCTGGCCTCGCTGCCGTTCTACTTCGCGTCGCTGGATCTGCCCAAACGCATCGTCAACGACGCCATAACCGGCAAGGCTTTCGCCCATGGCGAGGCCACCGTGCCCTTCCTCGACATGACCATCCAATGGCCGGAGCTGCTGGGCGGCGGCACGACACGACTGTTCGAAGGGTTTCAGTTCGATCGGTTCGAGCTGTTGCTCGGGCTTTCGACGCTGTTCCTCGCGCTCGTTCTGATCAACGGCGCCTTCAAGTTCTACATCAATCTGCAGAAGGGCATCCTCGGCGAACGGATGCTGCGCCGGCTGCGTTTCCAGCTATTCTCGCTGATGCTGCGCTTTACCCCGGAGGCGCAGCGCGAGGTGAAGTCCTCCGAGACCGCGACGATCATCCGCGACGAGGTCGAGCCCATCGGCTCGTTCATTGGCGATGCGATCGTGGTGCCGGTCTTCCTCGGCACCCAGGCGGCCACCGCCCTGGCCTTCATCATGATGCAGAACGTGTGGCTCGGCCTCGCGGCCGGCGGAATGGTGGCGGTGCAGATGACCGTGATCCCGCGGCTGCGCCGCCAGATCATCCTGCTCAGCCGCCAGCGTCAGATCGCCTCGCGGAACCTCGCCGGCCGGATCGCCGAGGTCCTCGACGGCCTGCCGGCGGTGACGCTGAACGATACGGGCCGCTGGGAGCGGGCCGAGATCGGCGGGCGGCTCTACAGCCTCTACGATCTACGCCTGCGCATCTATCGGCGGAAATTCGCGGTCAAGTATCTCAACAACCTTCTCGCGCAGATCACGCCGTTCCTGTTCTATGCCATCGGCGGCATGTTCGCCCTCAAGGGCGAACTCGATATCGGGCAGCTGGTGGCGGTTCTTGCCGCGTATCGGGACCTGCCGCCACCGCTCAAGGAGCTGATCGACTGGGATCAGCAGCGCCTCGACGTCGAGGTGAAGTACGAGACCGTGGCAGCCCATTTCGGGCCGCAGCGCCTCCAGCCCGCGGAACATGAGAAACAGGTAGCGCCGCCGAAGCTCGGCAGCCCGCTGCGCGTCGAAGTCCTGGCGCTGCGCGACCCGCAGGGAGGCCTGCCGATCGAGATCGGCGATGTCCAGGCCGCGCTGCCGGGGCAGTTCGCCCTGGTCCCGCCCGGACCGATCGCTCAGGAATTCGCTCGAACCCTGGCCGGCCTTCGGGTTCCGACCAGCGGCTCGATCCGGATCGGCGACCATGACCTGTCGACTCTGCCGCGCGCAGCCCGCAGCCGCCGCATCGCCTTCGCGGATCTCGACCCGGTCCTGTTCCCCGGAACGGTGCGCGACAACCTGCTCTACGGGCTACGAATCAAACCCCTGCGTACGAAGAGCCTCGACCTGAGCAAGTCGCGGATCAACGAAGCGGTGAAGACCGGCAACCCCGCCGACAGCATCGACGACCCGTGGATCGACTACGCCCGGTTCGGCGTCCGCGACGCCCGGGACCTCGACGAACGCCTGCTGGACCTGCTCTTCCGCCTCGATCTCGGCGACGACCTGTATCGCTTCGGTCTCGGCGCCCTCAGCACCGTGGTCCACGATACGCCGGCGGGTCAGCGCATGATCGCCGCCCGGGAACATCTGCGCACGCATTTCGCCCAGAGCGGGCTGGCCGACCTGGTGATCCCGTTCTCCCGGGGCAGCTACAACGCGCAGGCCACGGTGGCGGAGAACTTGATGTTCGGAGTGCCCCGCGACCCGACCCTGATGGATCCGAGGCGGCTCGCTGGCGTGAGGCTGTTCCGGGAGGCGCTGGAGCGGGCGAAGCTGCTTGACGATCTCGACCGCATGGGCGTGGCGATCGCCCAGAACCTCAAGGATATCTTCGCCGACGTGCCACCCGGCCATCCGCTGTTCCGGCGCTTCTCACTGATCACCCCGGACGCCCTACCCGAATATCTGCGCCGGCTCGCCCGGCTGCCCGAGGAAGGCCGCTTGGACGAGACGGACAGCGTGGCGTTCCTGGCGCTCGCCCTGGCCTATGTCGAACCGCGGATGCGCTTCGGCCTGCTTGACCAGCCGCTCAAGCTCCGCATCGTCGGGGCGCGCGGCGTGGTGCAGGCGTTCATGCACGGCCATGACGGTTGCGATATCGAATCGTACGACCCCAACCGGATCAATCCGCGCAGCACCGTCCTCGACAACCTGCTGTTCGGCCGTATCGACACGGCACGGATGCATGGCGAGCAAATCATCCAGCGCGAGGCTCGCGCGGTGTTTCGCCAATTCGAGTTGGAACGCCAGATCCAGAGACGCGGCCTGGAGAAAGAGGTCGGCAATCGCGGTCAGCTTCTCACCGATCGCGTGCGCGTCCGGATCGGCCTGGGCCGGGCGCTGCTGCGCGACCCGGAGATCCTGGTGGTGGATCGGGTGAGCGAGCAGCTGGAGCGGGGCGTAGAGACGCTGCTCGACGTGACGGGAGCAGTGCTTCCTCGCAGCAGCCTTGTGGCGAGCGTATCCAGTGAGGGCGACGCTGCCCGCTTCCCTCAGCGATTGCCGCTTCGCCCCACCGAGGCGCGCCTGCGCAACGCTGCCGAGTGATCCAGGAAGCCCAGTGTCGCGAGACACGACCGGGATCGCTCCGCAGTTTACAGTGTCGCCGGTCTCCGGCACAGGATGGCTCACATGCCTGTATCGACGGACGCGATCGCGATTTCGGGTCGGACAAATCCGAGCCTCGCCGACCTGCCGCGCCTGGTGCCACCGCACCCGGCTCCGGCGGAGCATGAGCTGCCGCTTTCGGCCTATCTGCGCTCGATCCGCGACAACGGGCTGGCCGGTTTCCCCCGGAGCGCCTTTGAGGAAGCGATCACGCGCCGCGGCCTGCTCGGCCGGTCGAGCTACGTCCTGAACGACCCTGAGGCGATCCGCCATTTCCTGGTGGACAACCAAGCCAATTACGCCCGCACCACCGGCACGGTGCGGATCCTGCGTCCGATCTTGGGCGACGGCCTCCTGATCAGCGAGGGTTCGGCTTGGCGGCACCAGCGCCGGACTCTGGCACCGGCCTTCACGCCAAGAGCGATCGACGGGCTCGTCCCCCACATCGCCGCCGCGGTGGATGACGGGATCGAGCGGATCGTCGCCGAGGCATCCGAGGGCCCAATCGACCTGTTCACGGCCTTCCACCGGCTTGCGCTGGAGATTGCCGGGCGCAGCATGTTCTCGGTCGGCATGGACCGGTACGGTCTGGAGCTCCGCGAACTGATCGCCGCATACAGCGTCAAGATCGGCCGGCCGCACCTCCTCGACATCGTGATGCCGCCGGGCTGGCCGGTCCCGCTCGACTGGTCCCGTGCGCGGTTCCGGCGCCGATGGATTCCGTTCCTCGACCGAATCATCGCAGCGCGGCAGGCGGCGACCCGGGAAGCAGGCCATTCCGGCGACCTGCTCGACTTGCTCGCCACGGCCCGCAATCCGGATACCGGCGCCCCCTTCAGCGCCGAGGAGCTACGCGACCAGGTCGCGACTATGATCCTGGCCGGCCACGAGACCACGGCCGGCACGCTGTTCTGGGCCGCCTACATGCTGGCGCTCGCCCCCGAGCTGCAGGAGCGTCTGGCGGCCGAAGCTCAAGCCGCCGACCTCACCAATTCGACCGGTTGCCAAAGCGACGGACGGCTGCCGTTGATCCGCGCGACGGTGGACGAGACCTTGCGCCTCTACCCGGCGGCCTTCGTCATCGTCCGCCGGGCGCTCGGCGCCGACACCATCGCGGGCCATCCGGTCAAGAGGGGCGACGTCGTGATGGTAAGCCCTTGGGTGCTCCACCGGCACCGCAAGCTTTGGGCCGATCCGGAGGCCTTCGACCCGGGTCGCTTTCTGCCCGGTGCCAAGCCGCCAGCCCGCTTCTCCTACCTACCCTTCGGGGCAGGCCCGCGGGTGTGCATCGGAGCGCAATTTGCGCTGATCGAGACGGTGCTGTCGCTGGCGCGACTGCTTGCGCGGTTCCGACTGGTCCTTGAGGACCGGGAGCCGATCCTGCCGCACGCGGTGGTTACCACTCAGCCGCAGCGTTTCGCCAAATTTCGACTGATCCCGCGGCATTCAGCCGGCGTCTGACCGCGTTCCTCACCCGGACACGAAAGCGCCGCGTGTTGTCGATCATGTCCCCAAAAAGCAAAGCCGCGCCCGGCTTAGCGGGCGCGGCTCGCGCAGGTTCGTGCCGGCGGTGACGATCCCGGCCCGGCTCAAGCAGCCTTCTTGGAGGCCGCCGATTTCTGCCCACCCCTGTTCGCAGCGACTTCGGCGAGCTTAGCAGCCAGCTTCGCATCGAGCTTGCCCGAGACACCGAGCGGAAGCTCGATGTCGAGGCCCAGGGTCGAGACGCCCTCACCCCGCTCCAGAGTGACCTTAACCTTGTCGGCTTCCACCGACACATGATTGGCGATCACCGCCAGGATCTCGTCGCGGAGCTGCATCACCAAGTCGGGACGTCCCGACTCGGCACGCTCGTGGGCGAGGATCAATTGCAGGCGGTCGCGCGCGACCGCACCGGAATTGCGCTTCTGGAAAATACCCAGGATGCTCATGCCGCCCTCCGCATGAACAGCTTGTCGAGGAAGGACTTGCGCTCGGTCGGCATGCTCATCGGCACGTTCTCGCCCTTCAGCCGGCGTGCCGCATCGGCGTAGGCCCGCGCCGGGGCGCAGAGCGGATTGTTGAGGGTGACCGGGCAGCCGAGGTTCGAGGCGCGCAGCACCTCCTGGCTTTCGGGGATGATCGCCAGCAGCGGGATCGACAGGATGTCGAGCACGTCCTCGGTCTTGAGCATGTCGCCGCGATCGGCCCGCATTGGGTCGTAGCGGGTGAGGATCAGGTGCTTCTCCATCTCCTCGCCCTTCTCCGCCTTGGCGGTCTTGGAATCGAGCAGCCCGATGATCCGGTCGGAGTCGCGCACCGAGGAGACCTCGGGGTTCGTCACGACCACAGCCACGTCGGCGTGGTGCATGGCGAGCTGGGCGCCGCGCTCGATACCGGCCGGCGAGTCACACACCACCCAGTCGAACCGCTCGCGCAGTTCTTCCATCACTCGGGCGACGCCGACGTCGGTGAGCGCGTCCTTGTCGCGGGTCTGCGAGGCCGGCAGCAGGTGCAGGGTGTCGAGGCGCTTGTCCTTGATCAGCGCCTGCGGCAGCTTGGCATCGCCGTTGACCACGTTGATGAGGTCGTAGACCACCCGGCGCTCGGCACCCATGACCAAGTCGAGGTTGCGCAGGCCGACGTCGAAATCGACGACGCACACGCTCTGCCCGCCCTGCGCCAGGGCCGCTCCGAGGGCCGCGGTCGTCGTCGTCTTGCCGACGCCGCCCTTGCCCGATGTGACGACGAGAACCTTTGCCACGCGTCGATCTCCCTGATTTCTAAGCTTGCGTTAGTCTAAGCTTGCCATTCGGATGTTGCCGCCATCGAGCCAGACCTGAGCGGCCTTGCCGCGCAGGGCCGTGCCCATGTCCTCCGCCGTCCGCACGAGGCGGTCGATCCCCAGCAACTCGGGCTCGAATTTGCGGCAGTAGATTCGGGCCCGCGGGTTGCGCGCCGCACCGGCGATCGCGCGGCCCCGCAGGGCGCCGTAGACGTGGATCGAGCCGCCCGCGAGGATCTCGGCCCCCGAGGAGACGGAGCCCATCACGGTGACGTCGCCGGTGGGGTTGATCACGCTCTGTCCGGAGCGGACCGAGCCCTCGACGGTGATCGAGGTGACGACTTGCGGCTCCGGCTCGGCGGGGGCGGCCGGGATTTCGACCGTGTCCGACGGACGCCCCTGCACCAGCAGCGGCGGCAATCCGGACGCAATGGCGTCGATCCCTTCGATCCCCAGAACCGCGATGCCGCGGGCCTTGAGCTCGGCCATTAACATGTCGAGCGCGTCCGGCTCGGGCTTGAGCTGGGCGCAGTCCAGGATCACGGCCCGGCCTTTCAGCAGGGTCGGCGAGCGCTTGAGCGCTGCGTCGAGGCCCGCGAGCCACTCCGGAAGCGGCGGCTCGGGGGTGAGGGCCAAGCCCTTGAACGCCCGCCCGCGAAGGCTGAGCGGCCGGGGCGCAGGAGCCGCCGCTGGGGCGGTCTCCGGGTCGTCGATCGGCTCGGGGAGGGTTTCGCTCATGTCGGCCCGTTAAGAGTCCTTACCGGACCATTGACGGCTGGCATGGTTACCGAAGGGTTAAGTTTTGGATCCGGTCGGCAAATTCTGCCGGGATCCTGGTATCGGTGGAGCCTTAGGCCCACGAGGACACAGCCCCGTGGTTGCTCCCACATGTGCGAAGCGCCTGTCGGCCGGTAGCAGCCGATCACGCGCCGCCTCAGGGAAATTCCGCACCAAGTGGCTGATCGATATAAATCTTTCCAAAAGCAGAAACGCCTGTCCGGGTCCGCTTTGGGGATTCAGGATCCCGAAATTGGTGACGCCCGCCGCCGTCCGCGATGAAACAACAAATCCTTCGAAGATTTGCGTTTTGGATTGTTGGTCCAGTCAACGGGCAGCGGCGATTTTAGACGTCGATCGTCACGAGAGCGATGTGGCCGTTCACTCACCCCCGCTCGAACAGACCCAGCTTGATCGCATCCTCCACAAGCCGCACCTCCACGGCCTGACCCCGGAAGGCCAGGTCCAGGTCGTCGGCGGCGCGGTAGAGGCCGTCGATCGCCACCAGTTCCGGCTCGAAGCGGCGGCACCAGATCCGCGCGCCCGGATTGCCGGCAGCACCCGCCACCGCCCGGCCGCGCAGGGCGCCGTAGACGTGGATCGAGCCGCCGGCGATCACCTCGGCGCCCGAGGCGACGGCGCCGAGCACGGTCACATCGCCTTCAAGATGGAGCACGGTCTGTCCGGAGCGCACCGGCGCGTCGAGGATCAGCGAGCGCGCAGCGCTCTCCTTGGGCGCCGGCTCGGGCGGCGCATCCGCTTCCGGGGTGGCGATGTCGCCGACCGGGCGGCCGCCCGACAGGGCCGGCGGTAATTCTGAGGTCAGGATCGACGGCGGCGCGCCCTCGATGCCGAGGATCGCGATCCTGCGGGCCGCGAGTTCCGCGAGCAGGCCGTCGAGATCCTCACGGGTGAGCTTCAGGCCGGCGAGGTCAAGGATTACAGGCCGGCCGGCGAAAAAGTTGGGCGCGCGCCGGTTCAGGGCGTCGAGATCGCCGAACCACTCGGCCACCGGTGGCACGGGGGCCAGGACGGTGGCCATGAAGGAGCGGCCGCGGAAGCGGATCGGCGGGCGCGCCGGCTCGGATGTCGGCTGGGTCACGGGCGTTTTCGGGGTCGTGAGGATGTCTGATGCATCCATGCGGTGCGGCCGCGCGCGGGGCAATCCCGCAACGCCCGGTGTGACGCCTTGCTCGGCCCGCAGGGGCATTTGTGTTGTAGAGAGGTGCCGCAGCCGAGCCGGACGAGATCGTTGAGCAGCGCGCAAGCCATCAGACCCTTCGTCGTCGACGACCTGACCCAGGCCAACCAGCGCCGGGCGGCCGATCCGCGGGCCTCGGCCTGGGTTTCGGCCAATGCCGGGGCCGGCAAGACCAAGGTGCTCACCGACCGGGTGGTGCGGCTCCTCCTCGACGGAGCGCCGCCTGGCCGGATCCTGTGCCTGACCTTCACCAAGGCGGCGGCCGCCAACATGGCGATCCGGGTGTTCCGGCTGCTCGGCCGGTGGGTGACCCTGGACGATACCGCGCTCGGGGCGGAGCTGACCGAACTCACCGGCGAGCGGGCCGATGCGGAGCGCCTGCGCATGGCGCGGCGGCTGTTCGCCCGGGCGGTGGAGACGCCGGGGGGCCTGAAGATCGAGACTTTGCACGCCCTGTGCGAGCGGCTCCTGCACATGTTCCCGTTCGAGGCGAACGTGCCGGCGCGTTTCGTGGTGCTGGACGAGACGAAGGCCCGGGAGATCTTCGACATCGAGATGGCCAACGTTTTGGCCGATGCGGTGTCGAATGGCGACACGCCGCTCAGCGCCGCTTTGGCCCGGGTCACCCCGGAGGCGACGGGCGACACCCTGCGGGCGGCGATCCGCTCCGCAATGCGCGCGCGGAGTCTGATCGGCGACCGGGCCCGATTGGACCGGTCCTTCGAAGACTTGCACGGCGCTTTGGGGCTTGCCGCCGAAGAGAATGCGGAGGCGATCGAGGCCGCGATCCTGGACGGCGGCCCGGGCTGCCGCCCCGAGGATCGGGCCGATCTGATCGGCGCGTTGCACACCGGCAAGGCCAATGACGAGAAGCTCGCCGAGGCGCTGGCGGCGGCCGAGGCCGAGCGGGCGCGATCGGAGGATCTGCCGGACCGGTCCGAGGCGCTCGACCTCTACCGTGGGGTGTTCTTCACCCAGAAGGACGAGCCCAAGGCCGACAGCAGCCTCGGCACCAAGGGCGTCCCGGTGGCGGCGAAGGAGAGCCTGATCGCCGAGCGCGACCGGCTGGAGCCCTTGTTCGACCGGTTGCGCGCGGCGCGGGCCCATGCCCGGACGCAGGCGCTGTTCCAGATCGCCGCCGAGATCCACCGCCGGGTCGAGGCGCAGAAGGCCCGGCTCGGGGCGCTGGATTTCGACGACCTGATCCACAAGGCCCTGGACCTGCTGGCCCGGGTCGGGGCCGGCTGGGTCCTGTACAAGCTCGACCGCGGCATCGACCATGTGCTGGTCGACGAGGCGCAGGATACCAACCCGGAACAATGGGAGATCCTGCGGGCGATCACCCAGGAATTCGCCGCCGGCGAGGGGGCCCGGGCCGGGACCCGGACCCGCTTCGCGGTGGGCGACCCGAAGCAGTCGATCTACGGGTTCCAGGGCGCGGAGCCGCGGGAATTCGCCCTCACCCGCGCGGCCTGGATCCAGGAATCGCGCGCAGCCGGCCTCACCTTCGAGGATGTGCCGCTGACCCTGTCGTTCCGCTCCACCGGCCTGGTCCTCCAGGCGGTCGACGCGGTGTTCGCCCTCGACGCGCATAACGAAGGCTTGGCCTTCGAGGACACCGCCCGCCGGACCGTCCATGCCAGCGCCCGGCCCGGCGCCCCCGGAGCGGTGGAGCTGTGGCCGATCGCCGAGCCGGAGCCGACGCCGGAGCCTGACGCCTGGACGGCGCCGGTGGACGCCCCCGAGACTAGCGCCCCGGCGATCGTGACCGCTCGCCGGGTGGCGCAGGCGGTGCGGACCTGGACGAACCAGGGCGATGCCACCGGCCGGATCTGGCGTCCCGGCGACGTGCTGATCCTCGTGCGCAAGCGCGGGCCGGCCTTCGAGGAGGTGATCCGCGCCCTGAAGGGTCTCGGCGTCCCGGTCGCCGGCCAGGATCGGCTGGAGGTCTCCGCCCATATCGCGGTGGCCGACCTCGTTGCCGCCGGGCGGGCCGGGCTGCTGCCGGCCGACGACCTGACGCTCGCCACCGCGCTCAAGACGCCTCTGGTCGGGCTCACCGACGAGGATCTGGTGCGGCTCGCCGCCCGCCGCGACCTGTCGGAGACCTTGGAGGATGCCCTGCACCGCCACGCCGAGGCCGGCGATGCCGCGGCGATCCGTGGGCTGGCGGCGCTCGAAGACTGGATCGCCCTGGCCGGGCTCCACGGCCCGTTCGGCTTCTATGCGCGGCTCCTCGGGCCGCAGGGCGGGCGGGCGAAGCTGGTCGCCCGGCTCGGTGGTGAGGCCGGCGACGCCATCGACGTCTTCCTGGCCGCCGCCGCCCAGGCCGAGACCGGGGAGGATGCGCCGTCCCTCGGCGGTTTCCTGGCGCGCTACGTCGGCGCCGAGGCCGGCCACACGGTCAAGCGCGATATGGAATCGGGCCGCGACGAGGTCCGGGTGATGACCGTGCACGGGGCCAAGGGCCTCGAAGCGCCGGTGGTGGTGGTCATGGATGGCTGCGAGCCGCTCGGGCGCAACGACCCGCCTCTGCTGCCGCTGGCGGGGAACGGTACGGTGCTGCCGCCGGTATGGTCGAGCGGGAAGACGCAGGATTGTGCCGCCACCGGCGAGGCCCGCGCGGCACTGCTCGCCCGGGCGCGGCAGGAGCACAACCGTCTGCTCTACGTGGCCATGACCCGGGCGGCCGATCGGCTGATCGTCGCGCCGTTCCGTGGCCACGAACGCGAAAGCGAAGCCGCGTGGTGCCGGATGATCCGGGCCGGCCTGGAGGCGACCCTCGGCGCGGGACAGGCCCTGGAATTGCCCTACGGACCCGCGACCCTGTGGCGGGACGGTGCCGAGACGTTCAGCCCCCCGGAGACGCCGGCCGCGACGAAGGTCCGCACGCCGGAGCCCGACTGGCTGCGCTGCCCGGTACCGGCCGAGCCGGAGATCCCGGTCCTCAACCCGTCCGGCGCCCTTCAGGCCGCGGACGGCTCGCGGGTGCCGCCGCCCCGCCTGGCGGATGCCCAGGCGCGCCGCCGGGGCATCCTGATCCATTCCCTGCTGCAGCACCTCCCCCGAATCGAGCCCGAACGCCGGGAGGCGGCGGGCCTCGCCTTCGTGCGGGCCCGCGCCCCCGGCCTGCCCCGCCCGGCGACTTACGGCATCGTCCGCTCGGTGCTGCGCCTCATCGACGATCCGGAGCTGGCGCCGCTCTTCGCCCCTGACGCAAGGGCCGAGGTGAACCTGTCGGGTCGCGTCCGGGCCGGCGGCAGCGAGCGGGTGGTTCAGGGCCGCGTCGACCGCCTCGCCGTGGCCGCCGACACGATCCGGATCGCCGACTTCAAGACCGGACGCCCCCCGGCCGAGGACGAGCCCCTGCCCCCTGCCGAAGCCGGTCAGATCGCGCTCTATGCCGAGCTTCTGGGCCAGATCTATCCGGACCGGACGATTCGGCCGATGCTGATCTGGACCTCCGGCCCGGTGATCCGGACCCTGAGCGGCGCCGACATCCGGGCGGCTTTGGGCCAGGCGGGAATCGAGGGCTGAGAGGCGCCCGCCCCACGCCGTCCTTGCGAGCGCAGCGAAGCAACCCGGTGTGGCACGCGATCTCGAAAGCTGGCGTGTCCCTGGATTGCTTCGCTGCGCTCGCAAGGACAGTGGGGCGTGGCTGTCGCGGATAGAAGCCGCAACGCGGCTTCCTCCGTTGGAAGGGGCTTCCTCCACGGCCTTCCCCGCCCCGCATGCGCCAGCGCACATTGCGATGCGCCCTTCAAGCTGCCCCCATGCATGGGCGTGCGGCCTTCTTGACCGGGCGCCGGCCCGTCGCCAATTCTGGTCGAACCGCGCGGGCCCCTGCCCGTCCGAGGCCGCCCAATCGGTGGCCAGTTCCGAAAGGTGACGTTATGGCGACGGTGAAAGTAACCGACGCGAGCTTCGAGCAGGACGTTCTCAAGTCCGCCGAGCCCGTCGTGGTCGATTTCTGGGCGGAATGGTGCGGCCCTTGCCGCCAGATCGGCCCGGCGCTCGAGGAGATCGCCACCGATCTCCAGGGCAAGGTGAAGATCGCCAAGGTCAACGTCGACGAGAACCCGCAGATCGCCGCCCAGTACGGCATCCGCTCGATTCCGACGCTGCTGCTGTTCAAGAACGGCGAGCGGGTCGATCAGAAGGTCGGCGCTGCCCCCAAGGGCGATCTCTCCCGCTGGATCGGCGCGCAGGTCGCGTAAGCGTCTGACGCCTTCGACGCGACGCAAAAAGAAAGCCCGGCCGCATGGCCGGGCTTTCTCGGTTTCGGGACCCAATCCCTGTGGCCCCGGGCGCAATGCCCAGGGGCCGATCGTTCGGTCTTAGTACGAGCCGAACTTGTAGTTCAGGCCGGCGCGGACGACGGCGAAGTCGTTCGTGTTGCGGCTGGTGTTGCCGGTGACGGCGTAGACCGGCAGGACGGCGCCGGTGTTGAGGGCAGCGCCGACCAGCGGCAGGCCGGTGCGGTTGCGGTCCAGGCTCACGTACAGACCTTCGACCTTGAACGTCACGGCCGACGAGCGGAAGAAGTTCAGGAACGAGTCGGTGGGGAGCGCGAACTCGGCGCCGCCGCCGACGGTGTAGCCGGTCTTGAAGTCGTCGCGACGGCCAGCGAAGTTCTGGAAGGCGACGCCCTGGGTGCCCTGGTCGCCGGTGGCGTAAGCGAAACCGCCGGTGGCGTACACGAGGGTCTTGTCAAAGGCGTAACCGAGACGGCCGCGCACGGTGCCGAAGAAGTCCAGCGTGTTCAGGGTGCCGTTGACCGGGATGAAGCCCGGGTTGATCGCGGCGGCGTTCGTGGCGTAGCGCGGACGGCCACCGAAATCGAGGTACTGCGCGTCGGCCTCGAAGCCGATCACGACGCCCGAGCCCGGGGTGAACTGGTAGTTGTAGCCGATCTGGCCACCGCCGGAGAAGCCTTCGCGGCTGTTGCGGTTGTAGATCAGCGACGAGCCGAGCGGCGCCAGGGCGCGGTAGGGCACGAGGCCACCGGCGCCGAGAACGGCCGGGCTGCCGGCGGTCTGGACGAAGCCGCGGTTGCTGTCGGTGTCGCTGGCATCGAAGGCGTAGCCGGCGTTGATACCGAAGTAGAAGCCGGTCCAGGTGAACACCGGAACGGGGGTGAACACCGGCGGCGGCGCAGCGCGGCGCGGCAGGTCGGCAGCGGTGGCGGCGGCGGTGAGCGCCGTGAATGCCGCAAGAGAGGTGAGAAGCGTCTTCATTACTGTGATCCCCAGCACAAGCCCGATCGATGCCGAAGTTAGGCGATCGGGCCTTCCGGGGATGTAGCTTCGCTGCCACAGCGGAGGGAAAGCGTGGCCGCTAGAGTCAATTCGCTCCCTCGAATGCGGCGAATCAACGGCGATTACCGAGGCGCTAACCAAACGAAAGAAAAAAGCTAGCGCCAAAGACAAAGGTAAGGTGCGGCTTAGACGGGCGGCGTGTCGTTGGCAGCCAGCACCAGCCCGGCCAAGTAGAGCGAGCCGCAGATCAGGATCCGCGGGGGCTGCTCGAAGGCGATGTCCTTCACCTGCTCCAGCGCAGCCTCGACGCTCGGCGCCGTCCGGGTCGACAAGCCGACGCCTTCGCCGATCCGCGCCACCTCCTCGGCCGGCCGTGCCGCCATCGAGGTCGTGATCGGGACCGCGATCAGCGCCCGCGCCAAGCCGACGAAGTTGCGCAGGAAGCCGTCGGCGTCCTTCGTGCTCAGCAGCCCGACGATCAGCACCAGCGGCACGTCGCTGCGCTCGCCGAGATCGGCCATGGCGGCGGCGAGGATCCGGCCACCGTCGATGTTGTGGCCGCCGTCGAGCCACAGCTCGGCGCCGGGATCGAGCTGCGCGGCAAGCCGCCCGCGGCCGAGCCGCTGGAGCCGGCCGGGCCAATCGACCTCGGTGAGGCCGCGCTCCAGGGCGGCATTGCCGATATCGCCGAAGCCTGCCGCCCGCAGGGCCGTGATCGCGGTGGCGGCGTTGACCAATTGGTGGCGCCCGGCGAGGCGCGGCCGGGGCAGGTCGAACAGGTCGGTCTCGTCCTGGTAAACCATGCGGCCGCGCTCCTCGTGCGCGGAGAAATCCTGGTTGCCGATCAGGATCGGGGTCGCGCCCACGGCTTCGGCGTGGCGGCACAAGACGGCGTCGGCTTCGGCGTAATCCTGCGCGGCGATCACCGCCGGGCAGCCGCGCTTGAAGATCCCGGCCTTCTCGGCGGCGACCGATTCGACCGTATCCCCAAGATACTCGGCATGGTCGCGCCCGATCGGCGTCACGACCGAGCAGGCCGGCTGGGCGATGACGTTGGTGGCGTCGAGCCGGCCGCCGAGCCCGACCTCGAGCAGCAGCACGTCCGCCCGGCTCTCCGAGAACAGCAGCAGGGCCGCCGCCGTGGTGATCTCGAACATGGTGATCGGCTCGCCGGCATTGGCGGCCTCGCAGCGCGAGAAGGCGTCGGCCAGCCGGTCCTCGTCCACGAACTGGCCGCCCCCGATTCCGCCAAGCCGGATCCGCTCGTGGAACCGGACGAGATGGGGCGAGGTGTAGACATGGGCGGCCAGGCTGCCGGCCTCGAGGATCGCCCGCATGAACGCGATGGTCGATCCCTTGCCGTTGGTTCCGGCCACGTGGATCACCGGCGGCAGGCGCCGCTCGGGGTGATTCAGCCGGGACAGCAACCGCTCGATCCGGCCCAGCGACAGGTCGATGGTGCGCGGATGGAGCGCGAGGAATCGCGCCATGAGGGCGTCGGAGGAGGCCATGGCGGCGGGCTAGGCCGCGGCCTGGGCGGGACCCGGCGCCTCGGCCGTGGCGGCGTTGGTCAGGAGACCGCAGATCCGGGTGATCGTCTCCTTCAGGGCGTGCCGGTGGACGACCTGGTCGACCATGCCGTGCTCGCGCAAGTATTCAGCCCTCTGGAAGCCGTCCGGCAGCTTCTCCCGGATGGTCTGCTCGATCACCCGGGGGCCGGCGAAGCAGATCAGCGCGCCGGGCTCGGCCAGGTGCACGTCACCGAGCATGGCGTAAGAGGCGGTGACGCCGCCGGTGGTCGGGTTGGTCAGCACCACGATGTAGGGCAGGCGCGCGGCGTTGAGCCGGCGCACGGCCACGGTGGTCCGGGGCATCTGCATCAGGGACAGGATGCCCTCCTGCATGCGCGCGCCGCCGGAGGCCGAGAACAGGACGTAGGGGGTGCGCTTCTCAAGCGCCGTTTCGGCGCCGCGCACAAAGGCCTCGCCGGCCGCCATGCCCAGCGAGCCGGCCATGAAGCCGAATTCCTGCGCCGCGAGCGTCATCGGCAGGCCGCCGACCCGGCCGAAGCCGATCTTGAACGCATCCTGCAGGCCGGTCTTGGCGCGGGCCTCCTTGAGGCGGTCGACGTAGCGTTTCTCGTCGCGGAACTTCAGCGGATCGACGGCGACCTCGGGGAGCGCCACGTCGATCCAGGTGCCCTCGTCGAACATCATCTTGAGCCGCGCGGCGGCGCTCATCTTCAGGTGATGCTCGGAGCCGGGGATCACCCAGTGATTGGCCTCCACCTCCTTGTGGAACACCATCTGGCCGGTGTCCGGGCACTTGACCCAGAGGTTCTCCGGCGTCTCGCGCTTGAACAGGGTCTTGATCCGGGGGCGCACCACCTCCGAGATCCAGTTCATCGGTTCGACCATCGACTCGCGTCCGTTCGCTTCGAGCTCACGCTGATATCAGGTGCCGTCCTGCCCGCCGCCAGGGCGGGCGGCGATCCGCGGTTCAGGCCGCCCGGTCCACGCCGCCCGCGCGGACACCGGCGGCGAGCTCCCGCACCAGCTCCGCCACGGCCGGGACCGTGCCGGCCTGGGGCCGGCCCTCGGAATCCAGTGAACGGACCAGGGTGTCCACCAGGGCCGAGCCGACCACGACGCCGTCGGCGCCCTTGGCGATCGCCGTGGCATGGGCGCCGGTCTTCACCCCGAAGCCCACCACCACGGGCAGGTCTGTGTGGCGGCGGATGCGGGCGACCGCCTCCGACACCTTGCCGAAATCCGGCGTCGCCGTGCCGGTGATCCCAGTGATCGACACGTAATAGACGAAGCCCGCGGTGTTCGCGAGCACGGCCGGGAGCCGCTGCTCGTCGGTGGTCGGCGTCGCGAGCCGGATGAAGGCCAGCCCCTTGGCCAAAGCCGGCAGGCACAGCTCGGTATCCTCCTCCGGCGGCAGGTCGACCACGATCAGCCCGTCGACCCCGGCCGCGACCGCGTCGTCAAGGAAGCGCTCGACCCCGTAGGTGTGGATCGGATTGAAATAGCCCATCAGCACGATCGGCGTGCCGTCGTTTCCGGCGCGGAAGCGGCGCACGAGGTCGAGGGTGCCGGCCACGCCCTGGCCGGCCTTGAGGGCGCGCAGGCCCGCGGCCTGGATCGCCGGGCCGTCCGCCATCGGGTCGGTGAAGGGCAGGCCGAATTCCAGGATGTCGGCGCCGGCGCCGGGCAGCGCCTTCAGCACCTCCAGGGAGGTCTCCGGGTCGGGATCGCCCGCCATCACGTAGGTGACGAGGACTGCCCGGTTCTCCGCGCGGGCGCGGGCGAAGGTGGCGTCGATGCGGCTCGGCATGGATCTGATACGGTTTTCGCGCGTGCAGGACCGGATCCGGTCCAGGGTTGTATCCGCGCTACACCATCGGGGTCGGCCCGTGAAGCGGGCGCCCCCGGTGGAGCGGGCAGCGGCCGTGCGCGCGGCGCGGTTGTCCGCCCGTCCCCGCCCGCGTAGCCGGGAGGCATGACCTCAGAATCCCTCCCAACGCGCCGCTTCGCCGCGTTCCTCTTCGACATGGACGGCACGATCATCAGCTCGATCGCCTCGGCGGAACGGGCCTGGACGCGCTGGGCCCAAGCCCACGGCCTCGACGTGGCGACCTTCCTGCCGACGATCCATGGCGTGCGCTCGGTGGACACGATCCGCCGGCTCGGCCTGCCCGACGTCGATCCGGAGGCCGAGGCCGCTTCGATCACCCGCGCCGAGATCGCGGATGTCGGCGACATCGTCGAGATCCCGGGCGCCCGGGCGTTCCTGCGGGCCCTCCCGCCGGAGCGCTGGGCGATCGTGACTTCGGCACCCCGGGAACTCGCCCTGCGCCGCCTGGAGGCCGCCGCCATGCCGGTCCCGGCCCTGCTGATCGCCGCCGAGGACATCGGCCAGGGCAAGCCCGCGCCGGATTGCTTTGTGTTGGGCGCCGAGCGCCTGGGCGTCGCGGCCGCGGATTGCCTGGTGTTCGAGGATGCGCCGGCGGGCATCCGGGCCGGCGAGGCGGCGGGCGCCAGCGTCGTCGTCGTCACCGCGACCCATCATGCGCCGATCGAGACGCGACACGCGACGATTCCGGATTACCGGGCGTTGACGGTCGATGCGGCGCCGGAGGGCCTGCGCGTCGTCTCCGGCGACTGACCGCCCGCGCACGGCGTTGACTTCTCCCCGACAACCCACGGCAATATCCGGGTCCGAAGTCAGACACCGAGCCGGGACTGCGAGCAGATGACCAAGCCGAACGGCGTCCCGGGCCTCTTCGACACCGCGGAGGGGCAGCGGCTCGTGCAGGCACGGACCGACCCGGCCTGGCGGCGCTGGGGGCCATATCTCAGCGACCGGCAATGGGGGACCGTCCGGGAGGATTACAGCGCCGACGGCGAGGCCTGGGATTCCCTGCCGCACGACCACGCCCGATCGCGGGCCTATCGCTGGGGCGAGGACGGCATCGGCGGCTTCGGCGACCGGCACCTGAACTGGTGCCTGGCGCTCGCCCTGTGGAACGGCCGTGACCCGATCCTGAAGGAGCGCCTGTTCGGCCTGACCAACGCCGAGGGCAACCACGGCGAGGACGTCAAGGAGCTCTATTACTACCTCGACGGCATCCCTACCCACGCCTTCATGCGGATGCTGTACAAGTATCCGCAGGGCGCGTTCCCCTATCAGCGCCTGCTCGAAGAGAACCGGCGACGCGGCCTCGACGACCCGGAATTCGAGCTGCTCGACACCGGCCTGTTCGACGAGGGCCGCTACTTCGACGTCGAGATCGCCTACGCCAAGGCCGGTCCCGACGACGTGCTGATGCGGGTCACCGCCACCAACCGCGGTCCCGAGCCCGCCGACCTCACCCTGCTGCCGCAGCTCTGGGCGCGGAACCTGTGGTCCTGGAAAGCCGGGACCGCCAAGCCGGAGCTGGAGGCGGGCTCGGACGGGTCGGTCTGGGCGCGCCATCCGAACGTACCGCCGATGCGCTTCTTCGCTGAGGACGCGGCCGAGCTGCTGTTCACCGAGAACGAAACCAATACCCACCGGCTCTACGGCAGCGGTGCGGAGGCCGGATTCTACAAGGACGGGATCGACCGGCGCGTCGTCCAGGGCGAGGCCGGGGCGGCCACCCCCCTGTCCGGCACGAAATGCGCGGCCCGCTACGACCTCCATCTCGGCCCAGGCGAGACCCGCACCCTGCGGTTGCGGCTGCGCCCCGAGACCGTCCCGGGCGAGCCCTTCGGCGATTTCGATGCGGTGTTCGCGACCCGCGAGGCGGAGGCGGATGCGTTCTACGCCGCCCTGCAGGCGTCGATCCCCGATCCCGAGATGCGGCTCGTGCAGCGGCAGGCGCTGGCCGGCATGCTGTGGTCGAAACAGCTCTACCATTACGACGTGCGCGAGTGGCTCGCCGGCGATCCGGCCCAGTCGGCCCCCTCCCCCGCGCGCCGGCACGGCCGCAATTCCGACTGGACGCATCTGCGCGCCAACGACATCATCTCGATGCCGGATGCCTGGGAATATCCCTGGTTCGCCTCCTGGGATCTCGCGCTCCAGGCGATCGTGTTCGCGCTGATCGATCCGGACTTCGCCAAGAACCAGCTGCTGCTCCTGGTGGACGAGGCCTACGCCCACCCGAACGCGGCTTTGCCGGCCTATGAATGGGGGTTCGGGGACGCCAACCCGCCGATCCACGGGCTCGCCGCCTGGCGGGTGTTCGAGCTGGACCGGGCGCTCACCGGCACGCCCGACCACGTGTTCCTGAAGCGGATCTTCAACAAGCTGACCCTGAACTTCACCTGGTGGGTGAACCGCAAGGATTCCGACGACCGCAACCTGTTCCAGGGCGGTTTCCTCGGGCTCGACAACATCGGCATCTTCGACCGCTCGAAGCCGGTCGGCGACGGCGCCACCCTCACCCAGTCCGACGCGACCGCCTGGATGGCGGCCTACGCGCTCAACCTGATGCGCATCGCCATCGAGCTGGCGCTCCAGGATCCGACCTACGAGGACATGGCCGAAAAGTTCTTCGAGCACTTTCTGCTCATCGCGGCGGCGACCGGCGACGGCGTCTGGGACGAGGCGGACGGGTTCTTCTACGACGTGATCGAGGCCCGCGACGGCAGCCGCCTGCCGATCCGGGTGCGGACCATGGTCGGGCTGATCCCGATCTTCGCGGTCACCACGATCAGCGAGCACGATCTGGACAAGCTGCCCGCGCTCCGGACCCGGATGCGGTTCTTCCTGGAGAACCGGCCGGACCTGGCGGCCCTGGTCTCGCGCTGGAGCGTCCCGGGTGAAGGTCAGACCGTGCTGCTGTCGCTGCTGCGGGGCCACCGGCTGAAGGCGCTGCTGCACCGAGCCCTCGACCCGGCGGAGTTCCTGTCGGAGCACGGGCTGCGGGCGGTCTCACGCAGCTATGCGGATCAGCCGTTCTGCTTCCCGTGGAACGGTCGGGATCTGGGGCTCGCCTATGAGCCGGCGGAATCCCGCTCCCGCCTGTTCGGCGGCAACTCCAATTGGCGCGGGCCGGTCTGGATGCCGGTCAATTATTTGCTGATCGCCGGGCTGAACCAGTTCTTCGCCTATTACGGCCCGGATTTTCGCGTCGAGTCACCGACCGGCTCGGGGCGGACCAACTCGCTCCGGGAGATCGCGGATACCCTTTCGCGGCGGCTCATCGGCCTCTCGACCCGTGGCCCGGACGGGCATCGGCCGGTCTATGGAGACAGCCGGATCGAGCAGGAGGACCCGCATTTCCGGGACCTGGTGCTGTTCTACGAGTACTACCACGGCGATACCGGCCGGGGCGTCGGCGCCGCGCATCAGACCGGCTGGTCCGGGCTTGTGGCCCTGCTGATCCAGGAGGTCTCGACGGCGGAAGGCCGGCCGTGACGCGCACGGCCGGCCTTGCCCGACATGACGTGACCCGTTGTTATTCCGCAGCCTGCTGCATCCGCAGCTTCTGGCCGAGGCCGATCTCCCGCGAGATCTTCGAGCGCCGGGCACTGTAGGCAGCCGAGACCAGCGGGTAGTCCACCGGCAGGCCCCACTTGGCCTTGTAGGCCTCCGGGGTGAGGCCGCGCAGGGTCAGATGCCGGCGCAGGGCCTTGTAGGACTTGCCATCCTCAAAGCTCATGATCGTATCCGGCCGGATCGACGCGCGGATCTGCGCCTCGGTCGGCCGCTGGAGCTGCCGCTCCACCGGCGTATCGAGGGCGGTGATCGAACGGTGGACTTCGGACAGAAGGCTCGGGAGAGCGCCAGCCGGCACGCTGTTCTTGGTGACGTAGGCGCTTAGGATCTTGGCGGCGAGTTCGACGCTCGGGGAGGTCGTCAGCATTGTCATCTCCTAAGGTTTCCAGTCGGAAGATGCGGCTTTGTCATGTCGCTAGGGGGCAGTGCTGTCGGCCGCCGAAGTTGGAACCCGGAATAGACATCCGGCCCGCCCTCGGTCAGCACGTCACGGCATTATGCTCCGGCTCGGTACGCTTACAACCACCGCGCGTATCTATTGCGCCGCTGTTTCTACTTAGAATTGATAATTAGGGTCAACGCCGAATCAACATGCGGGCCCTCGAGGCGGCTCGGGTGCGGTATTGAGGACTCACCGGCCCTGTAGGTCCGGGTGCCGGGAGGGGTGCGCATGGAGGTGCTGGTCGTCGGTGCGGGTGTGGTCGGGCTGGCCGTGGCGCGGGCCTTCGTGCTGCGCGGCCATGCGGTGGTCGTGGCGGAGGCCGAGGAGGCGTTCGGCACCGGCGTCTCGGCCCGCAGTTCCGAGGTGATCCATGGCGGCATGTACTATCCGACCGGTTCCGCACGCGCCCGACACTGCGTCGATGGCGCCGAGAAGTTGTACAACTTCTGCGCGAATCATGGGGTGCCATACCGCGCCTGCGGCAAGTTGATCGTCGCGAGCAACGACGCGGAGGCCGACACGATCGCGGCGATCCGTAGGCGGGGCGAGGCGAACGGCGTCCCGGGCCTGGACCTGCTCGACGCTGCCGCGGCCCGGCGCCTGGAGCCGAACCTTACCTGTACCCTCGCCCTGCATGCCCCCCGGACCGGTATCGTCGACAGCCACGCGCTGATGCTGGCGCTCCTCGGCGTGATCGAGGATCACGGCGGCGCCCTCGCGTTGCGCACGCCGGTTGAGCGCCTGTCCCGGCGGGACGGCCAGTGGCAGGCAGCCTTCGGCGGCAGCGAGCCGGGTGAGCTGGCCTTCGACGCCGTCATCAACGCTGCGAGCTTCGGGGCGCCCGCTCTGGCAACCCGGACGGAGGGCTACCCCGCCGAGCGCGTGCCGGTGCTTCACCTGGCCCGGGGCAATTATTTCGGCTGTACCGGCAAGCCGGCCTTCTCGCGGCTGATCTATCCGGCGCCGCGGATCGACGGCGGGCTCGGCATCCACCTCACCCTCGATCTCGCCGGCCGCACTCGGTTCGGGCCCGACGTGGAATGGGTCGACACCTTCGACTACCAGGTCGATCCGGCGCGCGCGGACAGCTTCTACGGCGCGATCCGCCGCTACTGGCCGGCTCTGCCGGATGGGGCGCTCTACCCGGACTATGCCGGGCTGCGCCCGAAGCTCACCGGCCCGGGCGAGCCGGCCGCGGATTTTCGGATCGACGGCCCGGCCGAGCACGGGCTGCCCGGGATCGTCCACCTGTTCGGGATCGAGAGCCCGGGGCTGACGTCCAGCCTGTCGCTCGCCGAGGCGGTCGTCGGGCAGCTCGACGGCTGATGTCTCAGAACAGCAGGTGCAGCGCCAGCGGCGCGAGGATCGCGGTCAGGAACGCGTTCAACCCCATGGCGATGCCCGCGAAGGTGCCGGCGGTCTCACTCACCTGGAAGGCCCGGGCGGTGCCGATGCCGTGGGCCGCGAGTCCGGCGGCGAAGCCCCGGGCGCGCATGTCGCGGATCCGCAAGAGGTTCATCATCGGCGTCACCAGGATCGCTCCGATGATACCGGTGAGGATCACGAGGATCGCTGTCAGCGTCGGGTCCCCGCCCAGCGCCTCGGCGATGCCCATGGCCACCCCCGAGGTCACGGATT
The DNA here is from genome assembly GCF_022829565.1 of Methylobacterium sp. J-001. Taxonomy (NCBI): domain Bacteria; kingdom Pseudomonadati; phylum Pseudomonadota; class Alphaproteobacteria; order Hyphomicrobiales; family Methylobacteriaceae; genus Methylobacterium; species Methylobacterium sp. J-001. The sequence continues at coordinate 129,179 of NZ_JAKSYN010000227.1, read as the reverse complement.
TCGGCGCCAGCGAGATCAGGATCGGCTGCGGGATGTCGAGGAGCCGCGCGAGCACGATGACGACGGCCAGCGTCGTGGCGGCGCCGGCCAGCAGGGCGGCCAGCATCGGGACCAGGGCGCGCAGCACCGTGGCGCGGCGCTCGTAGAGGGGCATGGCCAGCACCACGGTCGCCGGCCCGAGCAGGAAGTGGACGAACTGCGCGCCCTCGAAATAGGTCGGATACGGCGTGCCCGTCACGGCCAGGACGGTGCCGACCAAGACAACCGTAATCAGCACGGGGTTGGCGATCGGGTGGCGGCCGGTTGCGACGGCGATCCGGTCGGCCAGGACGTAGGAGGTCAGGGTCACAGTCAGCCACAGCAGCGGTGTGCCGGCGAGATAGACCCACAGGGAGAAGTCGCCCGACACCGCTCAGGCCTCCCCGTCGGGCCGGCGCCGCTCGACCCGGGACGCGACGGCGCGGAACACCAGCACGGTGACCAAAAGGGACAGGGCGGTCGAGACCACCAGCACGATGGCGAGCTTGAGCCCCTGCGCCCGGAGCAGGTCGAGGCGGCCGACGACACCGACGCCGGCGGGCACGAACATCAGCGAGAGGTTCATCAGGAGCCCCCGCGCCGTAGTCTCGAGGGTGCCGTCGACGAGCGGCTTCGGCAGGATGCGCGGCAGGCCGATGCGGCTGTCGCGCAGGAGCAGGAAGCCGAACATCAGACCCATGCCGATCACCGGCCCCGGGATCGGCACCCCGGCGCCCCGGGCAAGCACCTCGCCGACGAGCTGGGCGAGAAGGATCAGCGCCAGGCTGGCGATCATCGTCCGGGCCGTGCGGTCAGACGACGCCGACGCCCTGCTGCCCGGTCCGCCGGGCCGCGGTGACCGCCGCCTCGTCGAAGCCGAGCATCCGGCCGAGGCGCTCGACCAGTGCCTCCTCGAACTCGTCGACGGTCCCGTCCGCGGCGGCCACCGACCAGGCCATGGTCAGCAACTCCTGGCGCTCGGCCTCGTTGGCCTCGTGCGGGATCATCTCGACGAGGCTCGCCACGTCGCGGGTCTCGGCATCCATGGCGGCGGCGCGCTCGATCAGCGCCCGCGCGGCGTCCGGCCCCTGGGCGTAGCGGCCCTGCACGATCCGGGACAGGCGCTCGCTCTCGGCTGGCGCCAGGATCCCGTCGACCCGGGCGACGTGCACAAGCAGCGCGGTGGCCGCGAGATGCGTGTCGTCCACCGGCTCGGAGGCGCCGACCCCGAGAGCCTCGGTCGCGTAGGCGCGCAGGCGTGCGATCAGGGACATGTCGGCTCCGGGGGTTCCTGACGCACAGTTCGGTCCATGCGGCGCGCCGTCAAGGACATCACAGCACGTCGGCGGGCAGCGTGGCGCGGCTGCATCGCTTTCGACGGCTCAGGTGCGGGCGGCCTCGGTCGCCCCCGCGACCAGCGGCGCGAGGATCGCGTCCGCCGCGCGGGTGATCGCCGGGCCGGCCTGTGCCGGCGTTCCGGCCTGGAAGGGCGGCTCCGGGGCGTATTCGGCGACGAGCTGCGCCGTGCGCGCATAGTCGGGCCCGCGCAGGCGGGCGGCGAGCGCCAGGGCGAGATCGAGCCCGGCCGAGATGCCGGCGGCGGTGACGCGGTTGCGGTCGAACACCACGCGCTCGGCCACCGGCACGGCGCCGAGCAGCGGCAGCACGGCGTCGCGCACGCACCAATGCGAGGTCGCGCGGTAGCCCTTGAGCAGGCCGGCCGCCCCGAGGATCAGCGAGCCGGTGCAGACGCTCGTCACCCAGGCGGCGCGAGCAGCGTGCGCGCGCAGGAAGGCCAGCAGCGCAGCGTCGCGCATCTGGTCGGGCGTGCCGTCGCCGCCGGGGACGAACAGGACGTCGAGCTCGGGCGGGCAGGCCTCGAAGGCATGGGTCGCCACGAGGCTGAGGCCCGTATCGCTGGCGACGGTCCCTGCGGATCGCGCGACGAGGTACAGGCTGCCGGGGGCCAAGCCGGCCAGCAGCGCCTGCGGGCCTACCAGATCAAGGGCGGTCATGCCCGGATAGAGGATCATGGCGATCCGGACCGGGCGGTCCTGCGGGACCGAGCCCGGGGCGTCGGCGGCTTCGGACCGGGCCGCCCCGAACGCGGCGGCAGCCGCGGCGGCCGCGATCATGGCCCGGCGGCTGAGGTCCGGCGGCGTCACGCCCGGGCCGGGCGCGTCACAGCGGCCACGCCGCGCCCCGGTAGGCGCTGTCCCAGAACAGCCATTCGAGCCGCGTCGCCTGCGTGAAGGCGTCGTGCATGCGCGCCTGGAGGGCCGACGAGGCCTGCTCCGCCGCGCGGTCGGTGGCGGCGATCATGCCCGCCACGGCCTCGGCGAACTCCGCGCCCGCGTAGGTGTCGATCCAGGCCTGATACCGGTTGTCCGGGGCCGCGCGGGCGAAGATGTCGTCGCCGACCGCCTTGTAGATCCAGAAGCACGGCAGCAGGGCCGCGCACAGCACCTCGAACGGTTCCGCATAGGCCGTGGCGAGCAGGTAGGAGACGTAGTGATGGCAGGCCGGCGTCAGCGCGGTCGCGGCGAAGCTCTCCGGGCTGATCCCGTAATCGCGGAAGAAGCCGCCATGGAGCGCGCGCTCGACCACGATGGCATCCTGGGCGGCGCGGGAGAACTGGACGATCCCGTCCGGGTCCGGCGCCTTCGCGGCGGCGAGGCTCAGCGCCCGGCCGAAGCCGATCAGGTAATGGGCGTCCTGGACGATGTAGTGGCGGAACGTGTCCTGCGGCAGCGTGCCGGCGGCGAGCTCCGCGTTGAACGCCATCGTCCGGATGGTCTCGTAGGCGCCCGCGTTGCGCGCCCAGGCCTCCCGGGAGAAGGAATGCGGGCTCCGGTCACCGTCGGTCAAAGGCACCTCCTGCCGGTCGTGCGCGCTAACCCTGCCGCTGGGCGTGCGTGACGGCCACGTGGATCAGCTCGGCGAGCGTCCGCACACCGAGCTTCTGGCGCATCTGCGAGCACGCATTGGTGACGGTCTTGTAGCTCACCGACAGGTCGGCCGCGATGGCCCCGTAGGAACGGCCCTGCGCGAGCCGCGCCAGGATCTGCTGCTCCCGGGGGGTGAGCTGGGATTCCGGGGTGCGGCGGGCATCGGCGCGCAGCATCGCCACCTCGGTGGCGAGCCGGCGGTCGAGATAGACCTCGCCGACCCGGACCTTGCCGAACGCCTCGAACAGCTCGGCCGAGGCGTGATCCTTCAGCACGTAGCCGAGCGCCCCCGCCTCCAGCGCCCGCGCGACGATGACCGGATCGTTGTGCATGCTAAAGACCAGGATGCGCGTCTCCGGCGCCACCGCGCGGATGCGGCGGATCAAGCCGAGCCCGGCCATGCCGCTGCCCTGGAAGGTCAGGTCGCAGATCACCACCGGTGGCCGCAACCGGTGGAAGATCCGGTAGCCGCCGACGACGGTGGTGGCCTCCGCGATGGTCTCGACCCCGGAATCCTCGAGGACCCGTCGACAGCCCTGCAGGACGATCGGGTGATCGTCGATCACGAGGACCGGCAAGCGTGTGGCGGCGGCGTCGATCTGGGAGGCGATGGCGTTCATGCGCTCGGCGCGTTGTTGTTCTCGTCGACCCGCTCCGGCGGAACGGGGATCGTGATCTGGACGATTGCTCCGGGGCCGGCATTGTCAAGGGCGAAGGTACCACCCAGCGCCTCGACACGCTCACGCATCCCCGACAGACCGAGGCCAGTCCGGTGTTCGCGCGGAATCCCGGTGCCGTCGTCGCGGATCGTGACACGCAGGTGACCGTCGGCTTCGGTCGCCTCGGCCTCGACCCGGGTGGCGCTGCCGTGGCGCACGGCATTGGTCGCGCTCTCCTGCACGCAGCGGAACACCGTGAGGTCCACAAGGTCGCCGTAGCCGCGGGCGAGGCCGTCGAACCGACCGACGAAGGCGGTGCCGGGATGCCGCTGGCCGAAGCCCCGCAGCAGAAGGTCGAGGCAGGTGGCCAGCGGCGCCTGCCCGAGCCCATGCGGGCGCAGGCGGTTCAGCAGCTCCCGGTTGACGGTCTGGACCTGCCCGACGATGGCGCTGATCTCGGCGGCGCGGGCGGCGAGCTTGTCGCGGTTGGGTTCGGCCCCGCCGGAGGCAATCCGGGCAATCGACGCGGCGTTGGCCTCCAGGGCGAACAGGCAGGGGCCGAACTCGTCGTGCAGCTCCAGGGCGGTGCGCCGCCGCTCGTCGTCCTGTGCGGTGAGCAGCTGGCGGTTGAGCCGGCCATTGGCGGCGCGCACCTCGCTCAGAGCCGCGGCGACCTTGTTGAAGCGCGCGGCGATCACCGCCAGCTCGCGGGCACCGGGAGGCTCAAGCCGTGCCGTATAGTCGTGGTGCTCCAATTGGGTCAGGCCGTCGCCCAGCCGCTGCAGCGGCGCCAGGATGCGCCCAAGGGCGAGATAGAGCGCGATCAGCATCGCGGCGTTGATCGCCAGCGTGGTCATCGAGAGGGCCCGGGCATAGCCCCAGATCTCGTCGATCTCGTCCATCGGCTGCGTGGTGATCTGGGCGGTGCCCAGCGTCTGGCCGTTGACGACGATCGGGAGGGTATGGCGCTCGATCGGCGGCATGATCAGGTCGGCGAACCAGCGCGGCGCCTCGCGCTCGGACCGATGCCGCGGCATCGGCTTGCCGACCTGATCGCCGTCAGCCTCGAGGACCGCGACCCGGACGTGGCGCAGGGTCTTGAAGCGCAGGTCCAGGGTCTGGAGCAGCGTGTCGGGCGAGGCGGTGTCCGACAGGCGGATCGTGTCGGCGACCAGAGACTCGACCGTGGCGAGGGAGGCACGGGTCTCGACCCGCACCGCGTTGCGGGCGTTCAGCACGATCACCCCGCAGGAGACCAGCGCCGCCAAAGCGTCGATGAACAGCACCACGGCGACGAGACGCGCCCGGGTCGACCAGTCGGCCCAGGGCCGGAAGCCGGCCCGACGACGATCGGTCGGGGCCTCTGAATGCGGAAGCAGGGTCGGTGTCGTATCCACGATCCGACGCATAGCGGGCCTATCGCCGAAGTCCATGCCTCGGCCCTGTGCGGAGGAGCGGTTCATCCGGCCCGCCGGGCTGAAAGCGACTACGGATTCTTAAGCGGCTTGGGCTTATCTTGTGGATAGCCGAGCCTCGACTGGCCGGGCACCCAATTCGGCACGACATCTTTGCGCCGTATTGCGGTTTCTCTATCGACGGCAGAGTCGACCCATCTCCGAATTGGTGGAGAGCGGTGGCCGGTCGTGGGGGCCCGGTCGCGCGCGTCGTGCATCGTGTCAGAGACCCCGGACCATGATCGATCTCGCCCTGGACCCGTCCGATACAAGACCGCATCGGTCGCCGGAGGCCCGTCCCGGACGCAAACCCAATCTGCGGCTCGTCCTGATCGGATTGGTCGGTGCCAGCGCCGTCGCGGGCTTCGGCGTCGCCGCTTCGACCCTGATGGCCGGGCTCGCGGCCCCCGCGCCGATTAAGCGCGCGCCGATGAGCCGGGCCGCGGATTGGCCTGAACTGAAGGATGGTCTGCCGGCCGTCGCCGGGATCGTCCCGGCGGCTCCCGTGGCGGCGAAGCCCACGGAGCCGGAGAAGCCGGCCCTGCGCATGGCGGTGCTGCCGGACGCTCTGGCGCCCGCAGGTTCCCCCGCGCCGGCGAGCCCGGTCGTCCCGGCCCCCGCGAAGGCTGCGCCCGTCGCCCCGCCGGCTCCCGCCAAGAGCGTGGCCGTGCCCGAGGCTCCGACCAAGCGGATCCCCATGCCGACTCCGGTGACGCCGATCGCCACCCGTCAGGTGGTCGTGCCGCTGCCGCCGACCCGCACCGCGGCGCTGCAGCCGCCGCGCGCCTCCGAAACGGTTCGGGCTCGCGATGCGGCCGCCCCCGCCGCGGCCCCTGCCGCCAAGCCGCTCACGCCGACGCCAGCCGCAGCGTCCGAGAAGACCGCCCACAAGGCGGTGGCCGCGAACAAGCCGGCCCTGGCGAAGAAGACCGCGGAGGCCGCCAAGCCCGGCGCTGCCGCCGCGACCGTCGCGCAGGCGGAGCCGGCCGACGAGGAGACCGAGGTGCTCGGCATCAAGCTGCCGTCCCTGGCGCCCGCCGGACGGAAGCTGAAGGAAAGCGTCGACGCACTGGGTGACGCCGTCAAAAACGTCTTCTGAAATGATCACCCCGGGGATGTCACGGACATCCCCGGGGTCGACCCACGTTGATCAGCTGCGGCCGGTGTTTCGGCCGGGCTTGGCATCGGGCCGGGGTCCGGACCGTTCGGCATGGCGCTGATGCTTGCCGGCCCGCGGGCTGGCGAACCCCTTCGGGCCGCCCGGCCCACTCTTGCGCTCGGCCGGCCCCGCATCCCCGGCAATGGCCTCGACCTGGATCTCCGGTGAGCCGTTGCGGGCAAAGGACTCGGCGAAGCGCGCCGCCGCGTTGCCGCGGATCTCGAACTTGGTTTCCCGGTCGAAGATCCGGATCGCCCCGATCTCCTGGCGGCCGATGCCGCCCCGGCGGGTGAGCATCGGCAACAGGCGGCGCGGATCGGCGTTGTCGCGCCGGCCGAGGTTGAGCCGGAACCACACCGCCGGCCCGAGGGCGGCGATCTGCTCGGGATTCATCGGATCGTAGGGCGGCCGCTCGCTGGTGCCGCGGGGCGCACGGCCCTCGCCGGGATCGCTGACCTCTTCGGGCGCCGGCAGGCGGGTGCGGTAGACCCGGGCCAGCAGGGCGGCGAGTTCCTCCGGCGTCTTGCCGGCGAGCAGGGCGCCGGCCAGCGCGACATCCTCCTCGGCCGGGGGCTCGGAGAAGAGCGGGTCGGAGAGCATGCGCTCGCCGTCGAGCCGCCGGATGTCGTCGGCCGAGGGCGGGCCGGACCAGTCCGGGCTGACCTTGGCGATGGCGAACATCTGCTCGGCGCGGCGGCGCCGGGAATTCGGGATCAGGAGCACCGAGGTGCCCTTGCGGCCGGCGCGGCCGGTGCGCCCGCTGCGGTGCTGGAGCACCTCGGCGTCGTGCGGCAGGTCGGCGTGGATGACCAGGCTCAAGCCGGGCAGGTCGATACCGCGGGCGGCGACGTCCGTGGCGACGCAGACCCGGGCCCGGCCGTCGCGCAGCGCCTGGAGGGCGGCATTGCGCTCGCCCTGTCCGAGCTCGCCCGAGAGGGCGACCACCGAGAAGCCGCGCTCGGTGAGGCTCGCCTGGAGATGGCGCACCGCGTTGCGGGTGTTGCAGAACACGATCGCGGTCGGGGCATCCGCCTCGCGCAGGAGGTTGAGCACCACGTGCTCGGTCTCCCGGGGCATGATCCGCACCGCCCGGTAGGCGATGTCGGCGTGACCCTTGCTCTCGCCCTTGATCGCCAACCGCAGGGCATTGCGCTGGTAGCGCTCGGCCAGCGACTCGATCGCCTTCGGCAGGGTCGCGGAGAACAGGTAGGTCGCCCGCTCCGGGGGCGTCCCCGAGAGAATGAACTCGATATCCTCGCGGAAGCCGAGATCGAGCATCTCGTCGGCCTCGTCGAGCACGACGGCGCGCAGGGCCGTCGGGTCGAGGTTGCGGCGCTCCAGATGATCGCGCAGGCGGCCCGGGGTGCCAACCACGATATGGGTGCCATCAGCCAGCATCCGGGCCTCGCGGCGGGGATCCATGCCGCCGACGCAGGCGGTGACGCGTCCGCCGGCCGGGGCGTAGAGCCACAACAGTTCGCGCTGGACCTGGAGCGCCAGCTCCCGGGTCGGAGCGATCACCAGGGCGAGCGGCGCACCGGGCGGCGGAAGCGTCTCGCCCTCGCCTGCGCCGTCATCGGCACCCTTGCCGAAGAACATGTCGGCCATGGCGAGACCGTAGGCCACGGTCTTGCCGGAGCCGGTCTGGGCAGAGACAAGAAGGTCGCGGGCGCCGGCGGCCGCCTCCAGCACCGCGGCCTGGACCGGGGTGGGATCGGCGTAGCCGCGCTCGGACAGGGCCCGCGCGAGGGGGGCGGGCAGGGTCGGGAAGGACAAGTTACGGAAACTCTCAACGGCCGCGCCGCGCCCGGCAGCGCGCCATCGCGCGGCGGAGGAATCAGGCACCGGACTTTATTCGGGTCCCTAGATGGTAGCGCCAACCGGGCCTTCTGACCACTCCCGCCACGGCATGGGCCGGTTGCGCGTCATCAGACCGGTGCGGCTAGGTCGGTCCGGCTGAAATCCTCGCCGACATAGAGCAGCGGGCAGCCGTGCTCCTTGGCGACATCGTAGGCGAAGCAATCTCCGAAGTTCAGACCGGCCGGATGCAGGCCCTTGCCCCAGCGCCGATAGCACGCCGCGAGGCGTCTGGCCGAGGCTACGGTGACCGAAACGATCTCGATGGCGAGCCCGTCGATCAGGCGGCCCATCTCGTCGCCGACGTTCCGGCGCTCGGACACGATCAACGCTTCGGCGACCGTCGCCGCCGACATCACGAGCCTGTCCTCGCGCTCGATGACGGCGATGCAACGCTCCGCCTCCGGCTCGTTCTGGAGGATCGCCATGAGAGCGGAGGTGTCGATCGCGATCATCCGGGCAAGCCGTCCGCGTCGTAGAGGAAATCCTGGCTGTGGGCTGCGCGCGGGCCGGGAGTGAGCTTGGCGGCGGCGTCAATCTGAATCGCCTCGATGAGCGCCCGGCGCGCGGTCCGATCCGGCTTCGACGCCATGGCCACTAAGCGGACGACCGGCCGGCCATACCGGGTCAGGATCACCTCGTCGCCGGCCTCGGCGCGGCGGACGAGTTCCGTGAGCTGCGCGTTGGCATCGGACACCGACATGCGCATCACATTCCCCTATCTCGACGCCACCGCTGGTCACGTCCCAGGAATCGCCTATGAGGTGGTCTAACATCTTGCGCTGCACCACCAAAACGATCTGACCGGAGACGACCAAGACCATGACGGGAGCCCTGCGGCTGGCGGTGGCGTGGGCGACGGTGCTCGCCTTCGCATGGTTCGGAAAGACCTGGCTGGGCGACCTGGCGCAGCCCTGGTTCGCGGGCGGCCTGTTCGCGTGGCTGCTGGCGGTGATCGTCTGGTCGGCCTTCGGGGTTGTCCACGAGGCGGAGGACCTGGCGCACCGGCTCGGCGAGCCGCTCGGCACCCTGGTGCTGACGCTCGCCATCGTGATCATCGAGGTGGCGCTGATCTCCGCCGTGATGCTCTCGGCCAAGGAGGCGCCGACGCTCGGCCGCGACACGATGTTCGCCGTGCTGATGATCGTGCTGAACGGCGTCGTCGGCCTCGGGCTCCTGGTCGGCGGCCTGCGCCACCACCAGCAGAGCTACAACCTGCAGGGGGCCTCGGCCTTCCTGTCGGTGATCATCCCGCTGACCACGATCGCGCTGATCATCCCGAACTTCACCAGCTCCACCGCCGACGGCACGCTGACCACCCTTCAGGCGGTGGCCTTCTCGGTCTTCACCCTGGCGCTCTACGGCGTGTTCCTGCTGATCCAGACCAGCCGCCACAGCGACTTCTTCAAGGACGCCCAGGAGCAGACGGACAGTGGATCCGACGCGGGCTCGACCTCGGGCGGCGCCATCGCCAAGCATGTCTTTCTGCTGCTCGCCAACGTCGTGCCGATCGTGCTGCTGGCGAAAAGCCTGGCGGCGATCCTCGATCACGGCATCGCGGCGCTCGGCGCGCCCTCGGCGCTGGGCGGCGTGCTGATCGCCGCGATCGTGTTCACCCCGGAGGCGATCTCGGCCTTGAAGGCCATCGCCCGCAACGAGCTGCAGCGGGCGATCAACCTGTGCCTGGGGGCCGCCACCTCGACGGTGGGCCTCACCGTACCGGCGATCCTGACCATCGGCCTGCTCACCGGCCAGACCGTGGTGCTCGGCCTCAAGCCCACAGAGATGACGCTGCTCGCGGTGACGCTGATCCTCAGCATGCAGACCTTCTCGGGCCTGCGCACCACGGTGCTCGAGGGGGCGGTGCACCTCGTGGTGTTCTTCGTCTACCTCGTGCTGATCTTCAGCCCCTGATCAGCTGCCGAACCGCTCGGTGCGGATCACCCCCGCCGGGACGCCCGCTTCCAGGATCAGGTCCGAGGCGGCCACGACGAAGCGGTTGGAGCCGCACAGGAAGACCTTCTCTGGTCGTCCGACCCGCGCCAGGGCGCCGGCCACCAGCGCGGCGTCGATCCACCGACCGCCGTCATCCCGGGTGGTGGTGAGGTGCAGGGAGAAACCCGTGCCGTCGCCGGCGAGGCGCTCCAGCTCGGGCAGCGCGATCGCCTCCGCGCGGGTGCGGGCGGAGTAGATCAGGGCCGCCGGGATCTCCGGCGCGACCCGCGCACGTCGGCGCAGCATCGCCAGCAGCGGCACGACGCCGGAGCCGCCGGCCCCCAGGAGCAGCGGACCGCCGTCGGGCCCATCCCAGGAGAACGAACCGCCGATCGGCCCACGCAGCTCGACGCGGTCGCCGATCTCGGCGGCCTGCGAAAACCAGCCCGAGACCTCGCCGTCCGGCAGCGCCTCGACCATCAGCTCCAGGGTGCCGCTGCCGTCGGGCGCCGAGGCGATCGAGTAGCTGCGCTGGGCCTGGTAGCCGTCCTCGGCGGTCAGCCGGACGTCGACGTGCTGACCGGCGCGGTAGGCGTTCGCCAGTTCGCAGCGCAGCCGAAAGCTCTTCACCTGCGGGGTGACGGGCGTGATCGCGGTGATCTCGGCCTGGTGCCAGCGGAAGACGATCGGCTCAGTCACCGGTGTAGCGCTGCTCACGCCAGGGATCCCCGTACATGTGGTAGCCGCGCAGCTCCCAGAAGCCGGCCGTATCGGTCTGGGTGAAGCGCAAGCCCTTCACCCATTTGGCGCTCTTCCAGAAGTAGAGATGCGGCACGAGCAGCCGCGCCGGGCCGCCATGGTCCGGATGGATCGGCTGGCCGGCATAGCGGGTCGCCACCATGGCGCGGCCGTTCACGAGATCGGCCACCGGCACGTTGGTGGTGTAATCGTCGTAGGATTCCGCCAGCAGGAAGCCGGTCGGCGCCGCGATGCCGGCATCGGCCAGCAGGTCGTCGAAGCTCACGCCCTCCCAGGCGGTGTCGAACTTCGACCATTTGGTGACGCAGTGGATGTCCCCCTGCCACGTAGTGCACGGCAGCGCCTCGAATTCCTGCCAGCTCCACGCCTTGATCGGCCGGGAGCCCGCACGCAGCGTGAACCGCCACGTGGCGAGATCCACCGTCGGGTTGGGGCCGATCTGCAGGATCGGAAAATCCTCGGTGAGATATTGGCCGGGCGGGATGCGCGCGCCGGTCTCGGGCGGCTGCCTGCGCCCGACGAAGCCCCGTGTCACCATGCCGGCCTCCGCTCCCGTTGTTGTCTTGGTGCGTTCGCCCCGGGTTTGGTGCGTCGGAACACCCCACGTCAAGTCGCGACGTGCGGCCGAACAAACGCCCCAAAGCTGGGATGTGGTAGCCAACCTATCTCGGTCCGAATCGCATCCTTCAGGGGGAATGTCATGAAGTACCTTCTCGCGACGAGCCTCATCGTCGGGAGCCTCGCCACCCTCGCGCCGGCCGCCCAGGCCCGTGACGGGATCGGCGCCGGCGGCGCGGCGGCCCTCGGCGTGCTCGGCGGCCTCGCCGTCGGCGGCGCCATCGCGTCGTCGGCCAACAATGGCTACTACCCGGGCCGCCCGGTCTACCGCGCTCCCCCGCCGGTCTACGTGGAGGAGGATTACGGTCCGGTCTGCCACTTCGAGCGCCGCCGCACCATCGACCCCTACGGCGACGTCTACATCCGGCGCGTCCGCGTCTGCGAATAGGCGGCTTCGGGGGTCGCCTCGGCGGCCGGCGCGGGCTTCAGGCGCTCGGCGCAGGCGATCCCCCCGAGCACGAGAGCGAGGGCGACGGCCTGGATCGCCCCGAACGGCTCGCCGACCAGCAGGACGGCGAGGATCGCGCCGAAGATCGGCACGAGATTGACGAACAGGCCGGCCCGGTTCGGGCCGATCAGCTCGACCCCGCGCATGAAGAACAGCTGCGCCAGCAGCGATGGCCCCAAGCCGACGAAGGCGACCATCGCCCACCCCGCCGGCCCGGGCCAGACTGCATGCCCGGTGGCCCACTCCACCGCGAGCGGCGGCAGCGACGTCACGAAGGCGGCGACCGCCATGGCGGCAAAGAACGCCAGGGCCGTGACCTTCGGGCGGGTCGGCAGGAAGATCGTGTAGCCCGCGTAGAGCAGGCAGGCCCCGAACACGAGCACGTCGCCCCGGTTGAAATCCAAGCGCGTCAACACGGAGAGGTCACCGTGGGTCGCTGCCAAGCCAGCGCCGATCAGCGTCAGCACGACACCGACCATCTGGCCGAGGGTGACCGGCACCCGATAGGTGAAGCGGTTGAGCAGGATCACCAGGACCGGGATCGCGCCTTGGAACAGGGCCAGGTTGACCGCGCTGGTATAAACGCCGGCGGCATAGAACAGGCAGTTGAAAGCCGTGTAGCCGAGGCCACCCATCAGCAGGATGCGCAGCCAGTGCCGGCGCAGGAGCGGCCATTCCGCGAGGAGCCTGCGGGCCGCGAACGGCGCGAGCACCGCGCAGGCCACCGCCCAGCGCAGGGTCGTGATCACCTGGGGGGAAACATGGCCCGGCGCCCAGCGGCTGCTGACCGCGTTTCCGGCCCAGAGCAGCGCAGTAAGCGTGAGGAGCAGATAGGCCGGCGCGACCGAGGAGACCCGGGTCGCGCGTGCGGGCCTCAACGGCGGCGGAACTGGCCGCCCCGGACCTGGGGCCGCGGGCCTGCAGAACGCTCGTCCTTGTGCCGGAACACGAGGCGGCCCTTCTCGAGATCGTAGGGCGACATCTCGACCGTGACCCGGTCACCCGCCAGCGTCTTGATGCGGTTCTTCTTCATCTTGCCGGCCGTGTAGGCCACGATCTCGTGGCCCTGGTCGAGCTGCACGCGGTAGCGCGCGTCCGGCAAGATCTCGATCACGAGACCGTCGAACTGCATCAATTCTTCTTTCGCCATGCACCTTCTCCAGTCGGACCGTCCGGCAGCAGGCGTTCCGGCAAAACTTCTACGGCTGTCATCAAGCTCGGGAAACGCCGCAGGGCGCGGATCCGATCCGACGGACGGTCCGCGCCTGCTGTGCGACGCCGCCCGCATGTAGTCGTCACACGATCCCGCGGCAAGTCATGCCCGGCCATGAGGCCGGAGTCATGGACATGAATGTCCGGCGATTCATGGCCCCGGGACCTCGTTGCCCGCGTAATCGAGGCGCCCATCCGGCGTCCGGCGCCAGACCCGCAGGGCGACGGTGCCGCCGGACCGGTCGCCGCGGGCGTCGAACCCGACCGGGCCGAGGATCGTGCGCAGCGGTGGGGCGCTGCGCAGGGCCTCGGCGATCTTGCGGCCCTCCGGGATCCGGCCCGATTTCGGATCCGTGGTGCGGGCGCGCTCCAGGGCCTGGGCCAGCAGTTCCACCGCCGCGTAGCCCGAGGCCGCCACGCTTTCGGCGTCGGGTGCCCGCGCCGCGACCTTGCCGGCTTTCGGATCCGGGAGGCGCGGTGGATCGGGCGGCAGGGTCATCACGGTCCCCTCCCCGAGGGTACCCAGGGCGGCGAAGGCCGGATCGAGGATGCCGTCGCTGGCGATCAGCGTGGCGCCGACATTGGCCTCGCGCAAAGCGCGGACCAGGGCGGCCGCCTCTGGCGCCAAGCCTCCGAAATACACCGCGTCGACCCGAGCCGCTTTCAGACGGCCGATGAGGTCGCCGAAGTCGCGGGTCCCGCGCGGAAAGCCGTCGAACAGCACCTCCGGGGCGCCAGCCTCCTTCAGCTGCGCCGCCACCGCCTCGGCGAGGCCGCGCCCATAGGTCGAGCGGTCGTTGAGAATGGCGACCCGCCGCCCTGCGAACGCCTTGGCGAGATAAACCCCCGCGGCCCGGCCCTGTTGGGCGTCGCTCGGAGTCAGCCGGAACAGGTTCCAGAAACCGCGGCTGGTCAGCGGCGCGTAGGTCGCCCCCGGCGTGACCAGCACCGCCCCGGCTTCCTCGTAGACCGGCGTCGCGGCGGCGACCGCGATGGATTCGAATGGCCCGACCACGAGGCGGACCCCGTCGGCGGCGAATTTCTTGGCCGTTGCGGCAGCCTGCCTGGCGTCGCCGGCATCGTCGGCCGGCACGAGGACGAATTTCGGCCGCCCACCCCCGGCCCGGTTCAGGTCGGCGACGGCCTGCTCGGCACCTTGTCGGAGACCCTGGCCGAACCCGGCATCCGGCCCCGAGAGCGGCGCCGACAGACCGATCCGCACCGGCGCCTGGGCGACGGCCGGTGCCGCGACGAGGAGACCGGCGACGATCAGGGCGAGGCTCTGCTTCATCGCTTTACGATATGGGCAGACACGCCGTGCGGGAAGCGTACATCACCAGACTCGCAAATGGGTTGCGAGCCCAAAAACCGGTTCATCCCTGAGCGGATCGGGACGCTGCCGCGCGCAGAAGCGCTGGCGGGCGGACGCGATGTGGGAAATAAGGGCGTCGGCCGGCCCGCGACTTTGGATAGAACCGCCCGCTCGCGCCGCATCGAAGACCCTCTGGGACGATTGACGATCATGACCTCGCTGTTCGCCGGCATCCAGGACGCGCCGCTCGACCCGATCATGCGGCTGTTCGAGGCCTTCAACGCCGATACGAGCACCAAAAAGCTCAACCTCGTGGTCGGGGTCTACACGGATGCCGACGGCAAGGTGCCGCGCCTGCGCGCCGTGCAGACCGCGGAGAAGAGGTGGATCGAGAAGGGCCTGCCGAAGACCTACCGGCCGATCGAGGGCACCAAGCCGTTCCGCGACGCGGTCCAGGCCCTGCTGTTCGGCGCGCGCGCCCCGATCCTGACGCAGAACCGCACCGCGACGCTCCAGAGCATCGGCGGCACCGGCGCGCTCAAGACCGGTGCGGACGTGCTGGCCCGGCTCAATCCCGGCGCCACCGTGGCGGTGAGCAACCCGAGCTGGGAGAACCACAAGGCGCTGTTCAGCCAGGCCGGCTTCACGGTCGTCGACTATCCCTATTTCTCGGCCGAGACCGGCGGCGTCGATTACCCGGCCATGCGCGCCTACCTGCAGGACCTGCCGAAGGGCTCGATCGTGGTGCTGCACGCCTGCTGCCACAACCCGACCGGCGCCGACCTGACGCCCGACGCGTGGAGCGACCTCGCGCCCCTGCTGGCCGAGCGTGGCCTGATCCCGTTCCTCGACATCGCCTACCAGGGCTTCGGCGACGGCCTCGACGCCGATGCCGCGCCGGTGCGGCTGTTCGCCGAATCCGGCCAGGAATTCTTCGTCGCCTCGTCGTTCTCGAAGTCGTTCTCGCTCTACGGCGAGCGCGTCGGCGCGCTGACGATCGTGGCCGAGAATCCGGCCATGAAGACCAAGGTGGAGTCCCTGGCCAAGCGTCTGGTGCGGGCGAGCTACTCGAACCCGGTGACCCACGGCGCCGCCATCGTCGAGATGGTGCTGACCGATCCGGAGCTGCGCGCCGACTGGGAGCGGGAGCTCGCCGAGATGCGCGAGCGGATCCGGTCCATGCGGGTGCGCATGGCCGACAGCCTGCAGCAGCGCCACCCGGAGCGTGGCTTCGACGCGATCAAGGCGCAGAAGGGCATGTTCTCCTACACGGGCCTGACCCCCGCTGAGGCCACGCGCCTGCGCGAGGAGCACGAGGTCTACGCGCTGGAGACCGGCCGGATCTGCGTCGCGGCGGTCAACACCCACAACATCGACCACGTGGTCGACGCCATCGACGCGGTGGTGAAGGGCTGACCCGGTGGCCCTCAAGCGCGTCTGCCGGTTCAATCTCTGGATCAACCCGGTCTTCGACGCGCGGCTGAGGGCCGAGCCCGACATCGACCTGCAGGTCGGCGACCTGCAGGGCCCGGCGGAAACGCTCAAGGCCCTGCTGACGCAGGCACACGTCTTCCACGTCTCACCGGCCCGGGACGAGCTGCCCCGCCGCTGGCACGTGACGGACGAACTGCTGGCCGGCTGCCCGAACCTGCTCGCGGTCTCCTCGGGCGGGGCAGGCTTCGACACGGTGGATACGGACGCCTGCACGCGAGCCGGCGTCGCGGTGGTCAATCAGGTCGGCGGCAATGCCCGCTCGGTGGCGGAGCTGGCGATCGGCCTGATGCTGGCCGTCTCCCGCAAGATCTGCGTCTCGGACCGGTTGCTGCGGACCGCGCGCGGCTTCTCGCGGGAATCGCTGATGGGCCACGAGATCGGCGGCTCGACGCTGGGTCTCGTCGGCATCGGCCATACCGGCCGGGAGGTCGCCAAGCTCGCCCGCGGCTTCGACATGCGGGTCCTGGCCTACGATCCGCTGCTCTCCGCCGAGGAGATCCGGGCGCGGGGCGCCGAGCCGGTGGACCGGGCGCAGCTGCTCGCCGAGTCCGACATCGTGTCCCTGCACTGCCCACTCGATGCCACCACCCGCGGCAGCTTCGACGCCAACGCCTTCGCGGCGATGAAGCCGGGCGCGCTCTTCATCACCACGGCCCGGGGCGGCGTCCACGACGAAGCCGCGCTCGCCGGAGCCCTGGCTTTCGGCCATCTCGCCGGGGCCGGCCTCGATGTCTGGGCGCCGGAGCCGCCGCCCTTGGATTCGGCGCTGCTCAAGCTCGACACGGTGGTGGCGACCTACCACACCGCCGGCGTCACCCACGAGGCGCGCCGCAACGTGGCCTCCTGGGGCGCCGACCAGATCATCGGCCTTCTGCGGGGCGAGACCCCGCCCCGCCTGGTCAACCCGGAAGTCTGGCCGGCAGTGCTGGCGCGCCGGATGCGTCTGCTCGGCCCCGCGTAGCGAAGCCAGGCCGGTAAGCCCTCAGGCAAACCGGCCCGCCGCGATGTTGCGCGACAGCAACGCGCCGGGTCCGCCTTCAAGCAGCTTCGACTCTTCGTAAGCTGCCCCGCACTCAGATCGAAGTCATTCCAAGCTTTCCGCCGCGCCTCCGCCGGCGATCAGGCTTGACCGCGTCGGTTCGCCTCGAACATCTCGGCGGTCTGGACGCAGCTTGGCTTGAGAACGTGGCGTACAATCTTACCAAACCTAGACCGAATACGCTCCGTCTGAGAGCAAGAATCACCGCTCCCACCATCATTATTGGCATTTCTGCGATCGCCGATCCGAATTGGGCTTTTGCGGAACCTGCTTTCGAAGCGAATCACGAAGTCCAACTGGAGGAGCTCTCGGTCACCGGCCAGGGCGGTCCGTCCCGGGCCCCGGAGGGCTACGCCCCCGCGACCACGATCAGCGCCACCCGCACCGACACGCCCCTGCGCGATGTCCCGCAGACGGTGGTGCCGGTGACCCGACAGGTGCTGGAGGACGCCGCCGCCACGCGGATCGATACCGCCCTCGACCTGGCCGGCGTTGGCCGCTCCAACAATTTCGGTGGGCTGGGCCTGTCCGAAGTCACGATCCGCGGCTTCTCGGTGTTCGACTACTATCGCAACGGCTTCCCGATCGGTCGCGGCTACCCGAACGTACCGGACGTCGTCTCGATCGAGCGGATCGAGGTGCTCAAGGGTCCGTCGGCCTTCCTGTACGGCCGCGGCGATCCCGGCGGCACCTTCAACATCGTGACCAAGCAGCCCCTGGCGGACCGGTCGCTGGCGATCGGCACGCAGTACGGCAGCTACGGCGCCAAGCGCAGCACCTTCGACGCCACCGGGGCGCTCGACGCGGACGGCCAGGTGCTCGCCCGCATCACCGGCGCGGTCGAGGACAACGGCAGTTTTCGCGATTACGTGAGCGGCGACCGCTACCACGTCGCCCCCGTCCTCGCCTGGAAGCCGAGCGCGGACACGACCATCACCCTGGAAGGCGCCTTCGTCAGCACCGGCACGACCTTCGACCGTGGCATCGTCCCCCTGCAGGGCCGGCTGCGCAACGTGCCGCGCTCGCGCTTCCTCAGCGAGCCCGGCCTGCCGCAGAGCGTGGTCCAGGACGCCCTCAGCCAGCTGCGGATCGAGCACCGGTTCGACCCGGATTGGGTGCTCACGGCCGGCGCCCAGGTGCTCGGCGGGTCCCTGAAGAGCTGGGGCGTCGGCGCCGCCGCCAACGGCTTCCTGCCGGACGGCCGCACCCTGCGCCGGAACCTGGAATGGCGCGACCTGACCTGGTCCGACACCGATCTGCAGGTCAATCTCGCGGGCAAGTTCGACACCGGCTTCCTGCACCACACGCTGCTGCTGGGCCTCGAATACGATCGCTATCGCTACCGGGAGATCTTCGATCGCTCGAACGCCGCAGCCTATCCCTTCCTGCTCGACGTCCTGGCGCCGCGCTACGGGCAGGCGCTGCCGCGCAGCCTGCCCGCCATCACCAACCTTCTGCAGCACACGGAGAGCTTCGCGGGCTACGTCCAGGACCAGATCGACATCACGCCGCAGCTGCACGCCCTGGTCGGGGTCCGGGTCGAGGATGTCGGACAGGATTCGACATCCTACCTGACCAACCGCACCACGAACCTGCGGGGCACGGAAGCGCTGCCGCGCTTCGGCCTGGTCTACGACCTGTCCGACGCGGTCTCGGTCTACGGAAACTACGCGCGCTCGTTCAAGCCCAGCACCGGCGTGGACCGGCGCGGCCAGCCCCTCGCCTTCGAGGGGGGCGAGGGATACGAGGCCGGCGTGAAGGTCGGGCTGCTCGACGGGCGGCTCGACGCCACCGCGGCCGTGTTCGACATCCGCCGCACCAATGTCCCGACCACGGATCCGATCGATTCCGCCTTCAGCGTCGCCGCCGGCGTGGTGCAGAGCCGCGGCTTTGACCTGACCGTGGCGGGCGAATTGGCACCCGGCCTGTGTGCGATCGGGACCTACACCTACGTCGACGCCGCGGTGGCGCGGGACAATGCGATCCCGGTCGGAACCCGGCTCGCCAACATCCCGACCAACAGCTTCGCCATGCAGGCGGTCTACGAGGTCCAGGGCGGCGACCTGAGGGGGCTCGGCTTCGGGGGCGGGCTCACTGTCGTCGGCAAGCGCGCCGCCGGCACCGCCCTGTCCACCTTCACGATGCCCGCCTACACGGTCGTCAACCTGATCTCGTATTATCAGATCACGCCGGATGTCCGGGTCTACCTCAACGTCGACAACCTGCTCGACGAGACCTACTACGACCGCGCCTTCCAGAACCGCTACGCCACCCCGGGCCAGCCGCGCACCATCATGGGCGGCGTCGCGGCACGATTCTGAGGGCCGCCGGCCCTACGCCGAGGCCGCCCGCATCCAGCCGAGGCCGGCCTCGGTGCCGGCGGCCGGGTGGTATTCGCAGCCGACGAAGCCGGCATAGCCCACCGCCTCCAGGGCCTCGAAGATCGGGTCGAACGCAATGGTGCCGGTTCCGGGCTCGTGACGGCCCGGATTGTCGGCGATCTGGACATGGGCGATCAGCGGCGCGTGCGCCCGGATCAGCGCGGCCGGGTCGTGGCCCAGGCAGACGCAGTGATAGGCATCGAACAGCAGCTTGACGTTGTCCCGGCCGATCGCCCGGATTGCCTCCACGGCCTTGAGCGGGTCGTCGATCACGTAATCGGCGATCGAGCCCGGGCCGATCGGCTCGACGATCACGGTCATGCCGCGGGCCTTGGCGGCGTCGGCCGCGAAGGCGAGGTTGTCGAGATAGGTCTCCCATAGCCGCGCGGGCTCGGCCCCGGCGGGCCGGACGCCCGCCATCGGGTGGACCATCCGGCAGCCGAGCTGCTCGACGTAGTCCAGGGTCGGCGCGATGGTGGAGCGGTAATAGGCGACCTTGTCCGGCAGGGCGGCAAAGCCCTTCTCGCCCTTCGCCGCGTCACCCGCCGGAAAGCCGGTCTGGACCAGCGGCACGCCGGCCCGCTCGAGCCAGCCCGCGACTTCCGCAGCCGGGGTCGCGAACAGGTTCGGATGCTCCACCGCCCGGAACCCGGCCTTGGCGGCGGCGGCGAACCGTTCGGATAAGGGCAGCTCCGTGAACAGGAAGCCGCAATGGCCGCTGAGGCGGTCTGAGAAGGCACCGAGCTTCATGGATCAGGCCCTCTCAGCCGTCTCGATCGCGGTGCGCATCCGGTCCACCGCCGCGTGGGGCGCGGTCAGGACCGGGACGTCGACGGCCGCGCGCACCGCCTCGGCCGCCCGGGAGGTTGAGAAATGCGCCAGCATGATCGCGTCGCACTCGGAGAGCTCCGGCGCCCGCTCGGCGATGAGCCGGTTGTGGGTCTCGGCATCGCCGGCGCGCAGGCGTGCCATGGCATCGTCGACGAGGATCGTGCGCAGGGTCGCAGACCGGCCGGACTGGCCGACGAACTCCTCGAACTCGTCGGTCATGGTGCCGATCGAGGGGCCGAAGGTTGCCAGCATGCCGATGCGCTGCCCTTGCGCGATCGCCGCGCGGAACATCGCCTCGTTCGGCTTGAGCACCGGCACCGGCACGGTCCCGATCAGCCGGTCGATGGCCGGCCCGAAGGCCGAGCAGGTGATCAGGATGCCGTCGGCGCCCATGTCGTGGCCGTAGCGCCCGAAGCGTACGAACCGGTCGATCATGCCCGCGGAGATCTCCCCCGGCTCCTTGGCCCGGTCCAGGGACAGACCGTCATCCAGCAGGTTGACCGTCTCGGCCTCGGGCCAGCGCTCCGTGAAGGCCGCCTGGATCGGAGCCATCGCAACGGGCGTCGCGTGCAGGAAGACGATGCGGGGGGCCATGCTGTCTCCCGGGATGTGGCGCAGTGGGACGTCCGGTCGCCGTTCAGCGTCTTGTAAGCGATTTCAAAGCGCTGGCAAGATATCTCCGATCCGCCTTAGTCGAGAGCCGGTTTCCGCGGCGGCGCCGTGCTGGCGCGCAGGATCAGCTCGGCGTCGATCTGGGTGAGGCGCACCACCGGGCGGCCCTGCATCCGGGCGATGAGGTGGTCGCCTGCGGCGTGGCCGATCTCGGCGGAATGGATCCGGATGGTGGTGAGCGCCGGGTCGAGGAAGGGCGCGAAGTCGGAATCGTTGTGGCCGATCACCGAGAGGTCGCCGGGCACGTCGAGGCCCCGAGCCCGGGCCTCGATCATGGCGCCAAAGGCGATCTGGTCGGTGCCGCAGATGATCGCGGTGGGCGGCGCCCCTCCGGCCAGCATCTGGCGGAAGCCATCGCGGCCGCCGCCGATGCCGTAGGAGATCTCGATGTCGTGCTCGGGGGCGAGCGTCAGGCCGCGCGCCGCCAGCGCCTGGGCGATGCCGGTGACGCGGGCGCCGCCGCGGTCGTTGTCCTTGCGCAAGCCGGAAATCACGCCGATGCGGCGATGGCCGAGATCCACGAGGTAGTTCGCGGCCCGAGCCGCGGAGGCGGCGTTGTCGAAGCCGACGCAGGGGCGCTCGCGCGACAGGCTGAAGGTCTGCACCATCGGGATGCCGTGCCGGGCGATGCGGGCGTGGAGATCCGGGTGGTGGATGTCGCCGACCAGCATCAGCCCGTCGACGCCGCGTTCCAGCAGGAAGGTCGCCTCGCGCAACTCGTCCTCGAGGTCGTAGCCGGCATTGGCGGCGACCAGGGTGTAGCCGGCCTGGCGCAGCCGTTCCTGGAAGCTCGACAGGACGCGCACGAACGCCTCGTTCTCGATGTTGGGCACCACGGCGCCCACCGCCATGAACCGGCGGGTCGAGAGCGCCCGGGCGGCGCCGTTGGCGACGAAGCCGAGATCCTGCGCGGCCCGCATCACGGCCGCGCGCTTGTCGGCCCGGACCCCGGCCGAGCCGTTCAGCACCCGGGACACCGTCGCGGTGGAGACCCCGGCCCGATGGGCCACGTCCCGCGCCACCGGGCTGCGCGCGAGCGGTTCCAAGATCTCCCCCGGCAGGTCCAACACTGAAATGCGACTCCCCCGGCAATGGCCGCCCACGCCGCGTCCGACGATCGGGACCGGCAGTATATTGACACCCCGCAGCGATCCTGGCTATCTGAAAGCGCTTTCAAAAACCGCACGGCTCTAGACCAACGGGCCGCGACGGAATCCAGGGAGGAGCGGATGGCGACGTTCGACCAGCCGGCTTCCGGCCCGGAGGCAACGCAGCGCGACTCGGCCATCGTGGACCAGGCAGACTCCGAGGCGCCCGGCATTGCCGGCCCGCAGGCTCTCGTCACCAGCCTCAAGCGCAGCGACGCGGTCACGCCCTACCGGTTCCGCGATCTGCTGGCGCTCGACGATTTCGAGCGCCATGCCCGCCGGCTGCTGCCGCACATGATCTTCCAGTACGTCGCCGGCGGCGCCGAGACCGGAGCCGCGCTCGCCCATAGCCGCGGCGCCTATGCGGATTACGCCCTGGTGCCCCGGCTGATGCGCGACACGTCCGGGCGCGACACCGCCACAGAGCTGTTCGGCCACACCTATGCGGCGCCCTTCGGGGTCGGGCCGCTGGGCGGGGCCGCGTTCATCGCCTATCGCGGCGACATCGTGCTCGCCGAGGCGGCCCGGCGGATGAACCTGCCGATGATCCTCAGCGCCTCCTCGCTGATCAAGCTGGAGGACGTCTACGCTCAGAACCCGCAGGCCTGGTTCCAGGGCTACCTGCCCGGCGACCAGACCCGGATCGACCGCCTGCTCGACCGGGTTGCGGACACCGGCTACCGGACCTTCGTGGTGACCGCCGACACCCCGACCTTGGGCAACCGCGAGCACAACACCCGCAGCGGCTTCTCGATGCCGATCAAGGTCACGCCCAAGGTCGCGTGGCAGAGCGCGACCCACCCGCGCTGGCTGCTGGGCACCGTCGCCCGGACCTTCCTGAAGCACGGCGCCCCGCATTTCGAGAACACCGAGGCGACCCGCGGGCCGCCGATGATGTCCCAGGGCGCGGTGCGCAACACTATCGCCCGGGACCAGCTCTCCTGGAAGAACCTGGAGGCGATCCGCAAGCGCTGGTCCGGCAACCTCGTGGTGAAGGGGTTGCTCGCCCCGGAGGATGTCGAGATCGCGAAAGGCTGCGGTGCCGACGGCGTCATCCTGTCGACCCATGGCGGCCGCCAGCTCGACCACGCCATCGCGCCCCTCGACGTGTTGCCGGAGATCGCCGCCAAGAAGGGCGGCCTGAAGATCATCGTCGACAGCGGCATCCGCCGCGGCACCGACGTGATGAAGGCCCTGGCGCTGGGCGCCGACTTCGTCCTGCTCGGCCGGCCCTTCATGTTCGGCGCCGCGCTCGGCGGGGCGGCGGGCGTCGAGCACGCCATGCGGATCCTCAAGGAGGAGCTCAACCGCGACATGGCGTTGATCGGCGTGAACCGCCTGACCGAGCTGAACCCGGACTTCCTGCGCCGCGTCCCGCGGCGAAGCTGACCCGGAGACCGGCATGACCGACGACGCGCCCCGCCCTCTCCTCGGCCTCGCCTTCGTCGGCTGCTTCACCACCGCGCGCCGCCGGGCGCGGGGCCAGGGCATCGACATCTACCGCGTCGGGGCCGAACTCGACGACTGGACCCATCTCGGCCGGGTCGACGGGCTGGAGAACCCGTCCTTCCTGGTCGCCGATCCGGCCCGCGCGGTGGTCTACACCGTCCAGGGCGACGGTGCGGCGGCCACCGCCTTCGCGGTCGCGCCGGACGGCACCCTGCACAGCCTCGGCAGCGCGGAGACCGGCGGCACCAACAGCGTCCATCAGGCGCTCGACCCGAGCGGGCGGTTCCTGATCGTCGCCAACTACGCCAGCGGCTCGGTGGCCCTGATGCCCCTGCGCCCCGATGGCGGGCTGGAGCCGGCCGCGCAGGTCCTGCCGATGCCGGGCGAGCCCGGCCCGCACCGGACCGAGCAGGCCAGCGCCCACCCGCACCATATCGTCCTGTCGCCGGACGCAGGCCACGTGCTGGTGCCCGACAAGGGCCTCGACCGGGTCTTCGTCCTGCGCCCCGACCGCGACCGCCTGGGCATCGTCTCCGAGGCCGTGCTGCGCCCGGGCGCCGGCCCGCGCCACATCGCGTTCCACCCCGGCGGTACCCTCGCCTTCCTCGTCAACGAGCTGGATTCCACCATCGCGACTTGCCGGTGGGATGCAGAGACCGGAACGCTCACACCGGTCCACGTGGTGCCGACGCTGCCGCCGGACTTCTTCGGCGCGAGCACGGCGGCGGCGATCGTGGTCACTCCCTGCGGGCGCTTCGTCTACGCCTCGAACCGCGGCCAGGATGGGATCGCGCGCTTCCGGGTGGAGGGCGCCCACCTCGAACCGGCCGGCTGGACGCCATCGGGCGGCCGGGACCCGCGCTTCATGACCCTCACGCCGGATGAACGCCACCTGCTGGTCGCCAACGAGCAGGCCGACAGCCTGGTCGCGTTTGCCATCGACCCGGGCAGCGGCGACCTCACCCCGACGGGCTCACGCCGGAGCCCGAGCCCCTGCACGATCGCGTTCCTATAAAAATACAAAACAAAAACATGACGATACCGGAGGAAGCCCGATGTTTGCCAAACGATACAGGTTCCTGATCGCGGCTCTGCTCTTCATCGCCGGGATCATCAACTACATGGACCGCGCGGCGCTCGGCGTGGCCGCGCCCTTCGTCAAGCAGGACCTCAACCTGTCGCCCTCCGAGCTGGGGGTGATCTTCAGCACGTTCTTCTTCGGCTACGCCTTATTCGCCTTCGTGGGCGGACAGCTCGCCGACCGCTACGGCCCGCGCAGCGTCTACACCTGGGCGGCGACCGCCTGGTCGGTCCTGTGCATGCTCACCGGCGCGGTGACCGGCTTCGCCCAGATGTTCGTGGTCCGCGCCCTGTTCGGCTTCGCCGAGGGGCCGATGAACTCGACCACGAACCGGACCATCACCACCTGGTTTCCCCGCGAGGAGACGGCGCGGACCATCGGCTTCACCTTCTCGGGCCAGACCGTGGGCAGCGCCATCGCGGCCCCCGTCGTCGGGCTCCTGGCGATCCAGTACGGCTGGCGGGTGGCCTTCGTCGCCATCGGTGCCGTCGGCCTGCTCTGGGTGATGGCGTGGCGGATCCTGATGACCGACCGCCCCCGGGACAATCCCCGGGTCTCGGCGGAGGAGATCGACCTCGTCGAGCGCAGCCGGGCCGTCTCCCACCTCGCCGCCTCCGACCACGAGCGGTCGTTACGCGGCTACTTGTTCCTGCCGAGCACCCTGTCGCTGGGGCTCGGCATGTTCGCGGTGAACTACACCCTGTACATCTTCCTTTCCTGGCTCCCGAGCTACCTCACAGACGCCCTGCACATGCCGGTGCAGCAGATGGCGTTCGTGGCGTCGATCCCCTGGGCCTGCGGCTTCGTCGGCTATGTCGGCGGCGGCATCGTCGCCGACCTGCTGTACAAGCGCATGGACGACAAGCTGGCGGCAAGGAAGATCACCACGATCGTGCCGCTCGCCATCGCGGGCATCGCGTTGATCACCGTCAACGCCGCGCCGAACGCCACGGTGGCGGTCTCCCTGATCGCTCTGGCGGTGCTGATGCTGACGAGCTCGGTGCAATCCTGCTGGGCGACGATCCACGAGCTGGTGCCGGAGGCGCGGGTCGGCGGGGTCAGCGGCTTCATCCACCTGCTGAGCAACATCTCGGGCATCATCGGGCCGACCGCGACGGGATTCGCCGTGCAGTATCTCGGCGGCTACGCCAGCGCCTTCGTCATCGCCGCCCTGATCGCGGCCGCCGGCGTCATCGCGATGGCGATCTTCGTGAGGCGTCCGCGCAGCCCGCAGGCGGCCCCGCCCCTCAACGCGGTGAAGACCGCCTGATCCCGGAGCGAACCCGATGAGCGCCCCAACCGATACGATCCCCCAAAAACCCGTCCTGCTCACCGGCGCCTCCGGCGCCCTCGGGCGGGTGCTGACCAAGGCGCTCGGCGCCCAGGGCTGGACGCTGCGCCTGACCGACCGGGTGCCCTTCCCCGACCCGCTGCCCGAGGGCGCTCGCTTCCAGCGCGCCGACCTGGAGGACGGCCCGGCGATCCTGCGGCTGGCAAAGGGCTGCGGCACGATCCTGCATTTCGGCGGGATCTCGGTGGAGCACCCGTTCGAGACCGTGATCGGCCCGAACCTCCGCGGGCTCTACCACGCCTACGAGGCGGCCCGGCGGGAGGGGGCCCGGATGGTGTTCGCCTCCTCCAACCACGCGATCGGCTTCCACGAGCGGACCGAGGTGCTGGACGACGACTGCGCCCTGGCGCCGGACGGCTATTACGGCTTGTCCAAGGCCTATGGCGAGCTGATGGGCGGCCTGTACCGGGACAAGCACGGGGTCGAGAGCGTCTTCCTGCGCATCGGCTCCTGCTTCCCGGAGCCCACCGACGCCCGGATGCTGGCGACCTGGCTGTCCTACGCCGACATGACCCGCCTGGTCGCCCGCGCCACCCTGGCCCCGAGCCTCGGGCCGAAGAGAACGGTGGTGATCTGGGGCGCCTCGCACAACAGCCGGATGACCTGGTGGCGGCGGGACGGCCGCGCCGTGATCGGCTGGTCCCCGCAGGACAGCGCCGACTCCTACGCCCCGGCGCTGGAGGGCAAGACCAGCGGCAACCCGGTGATCGAGCGCTACCAGGGCGGCGGCTTCACCGCCCTCGACTATTCCCGCACCGAGCCGCCGGCCCGGTGAGCACAGGATCCGAGACGATGGGAGCCGGCATGGCGGACGAGCAGCGCGCGACGAAGCTGAAATGCGCCCTGGTGGTGCGGGGCGCCTTCGACGCCCATGTCGTCCCCGCCTTCGCGGCGGCGGGCGGCCGGGCGGCGATCGACTGGGCGCCCACCGCGGTGATCATGACGGCGCTGGAGGCCGGCGAGACCGCCGATGCGGTGTTCGTGCTCTCCGACGCCATGGACCGGCTGATCGCCGCGGGAAAAGTCGAGCCGGAGACCCGGATCGACGTGGTGCGCTCCCGCTACGGCATCGCCGTGAAGGCCGGGGCGGCGCACCCGGACATCGGAAGCGTCGAGGCGCTCAAGCGGACCCTCGTCGCGGCGCGCTCCGTCGCCTATTCGCGCACCGGTGCCAGCGGAATCTACTTCGCCGGCCTGCTGCCGCGGCTCGGTTTGGCCGATGCGGTGAACGCCCGGGCGACGATCATCCCGCAGGGTTTTACGGCGGAGAAGCTGGTCTCGGGCGAGGCCGACATCGCGGTCCAGCAGATCAGCGAGCTGATGGTCGTCCCGGGCATCGCGGTGGTCGGGCCGTTCCCGGAGCCCGTGCAGGAGGTGACGACCTTCTCGGCCGCGATCCTGCGCGGCGCCGCCGACCGGGAGGGCGCCCTGCGCTTCCTCGCCGGGCTGACCACGCCGGAGGCGGCGGACGCCTACCGCGCCAGCGGTCTCGAGCCGGCTTTCTGAGACAATTCGAGACGCCTCCACCGTCATTGCGAGGGCAGCGACGCAAACCAGGGACACGCATCCTTCGAAGATCGCGCGCTGCACTGGATCGCTCCCGATGACGGCGCAAAGACAAAAGAACCCGGAAAACAGCGAGGACACCATGATCGCCAGCGAACAGGATCGGATCGTCCGGCAGGTGTTCTTCAGGCTGATGCCGCTGCTCTTCGTCGGCTACGTCATGGCCTATATCGACCGGATCAACGTCGGCTTCGCGGCCCTGCGGATGAACGCCGATCTTGGCATCGGCCCGGCGGTGTTCGGGCTCGGCGCCGGGATCTTCTTCATCGGCTATTTCATCTTCGAGGTGCCGAGCAACCTGATCCTGGAGAAGGTCGGCGCAAGGCGCTGGATCGCCCGGATCATGATCACCTGGGGCCTGCTCTCGGCCGCGATGATGTTCGTGCAGGGCGCGACCAGCTTCCTGATCCTGCGCTTCCTGCTCGGCGCGGCCGAGGCCGGGTTCTACCCGGGCGTGATCCTCTATCTGACCTACTGGTTCCCGAAGGCGTATCGCACCCGGATCTTCGGCGCCTTCGCGGTCGGCATCCCCGTCTCGCTCGCGATCGGCGCCCCGCTCTCGACCACGATCATGCAGCTCGACGGGACCCTGGGTCTCAAGGGGTGGCAGTGGCTGTTCCTGCTGGAGGGCATCCCGACCACCCTGTTCGGCTTCGTGTTCCTGGCGCTGATCCCGGACCGGCCCAAGGATGCGCTCTGGCTCGCCCCGGAGGACCGCACCGCCCTGCAGACCCTGATCGATTCCGAGCAGAGCAGCGTCGCCGGCGCCCACGGGACCAGCCTGCGGGCGGCCCTCTCGGACCCGCGGCTGATCGCGCTGTCCTTCATCTACTTCGCCAATACCGGCGCCAATCTCGGCCTGGCGTTCTTCCTGCCCCAGATACTCAAGAGCACCGGCCTGTCGGACATGCAGACCGGCCTGATGACGGCGGTCCCCTACGTGTTCGGCGTGGTTGGCGGCCTCACCGTCGGCTGGATCTCCGATCGCTACGACGACCGCCGGATCACCCTGGCGACTGCGCTTGGCCTGACCGCGACCGGGCTGGCGCTCGCCGGCTTCGCCACCGGCTCGCTCTGGGCCGTGGCGTTCATGGCGCTCGCCGCCGCCGGGCTCTACGGGGCCAAGGCGCCGTTCTGGGCGCTCCCCTCCGTGTTCCTGAGCGGCAGCGCGGCGGCGGGCGGGATCGCGCTGATCAACTGCATCGGCAATCTCGGCGGCTTCGTCGCCCCCTCGATGGTCGGATGGATCCGCGAGACCACCGGCAGCTTCGAGGCCGGCCTGTACTTCCTGGCCGCGCTCGCCCTCTCGGCCGTGGTCGTGACGCTGCTGGTGGTCAATGCCAAGTTCGGCGATGCGCGGCGGCCGGCGGTCGTCGCGACCCTGCCGGCGGCTCCGCGCATCTGACGCTCCAGCGTCAGGTCTCCGGCAGCGGCTCTCCTATCGTTACCGGGGGAGTGCGGGACCTCGCGCGCAGACCGACTCGGGCGAAGGCGCCGGCCCATCACCAAGCACAGAATTGACAATCTTTGTCATTGTCCGGCACCGTGATCCGAGGAGGTGCCGGTATGGCCACCATGAATGTGTCCCTCCCCGATCCCATGAAAGCGTGGGTCGAGGCCCAAGCCGAAACGGGCCGCTACGCCAATGCCAGTGATTATGTCCGCGACCTGATCCGACGGGACCAGGACCGGCTTGCCAAGCTCGGAGACTTGCAACGGCGGATCGATGAGGGCCTGGCTAGCGGCGTCAGCGGTCGTTCGGAGGAAGAGATCCGTCAGCTTGGGCGAGAGAGATTGGCGGCCATGCAGGCGAGATGATCTTCCGGACATCGCCGCAAGCCGACGAGGACATTGCCGAAGCCTACGCAACGGGCGCGCTGCACTTTGGCGTGCCTCAAGCCGAACGCTATCAGAACGGTCTGTTCGACACATTCCGGACGCTTGCTGCGAATCCTCGTATGGCGCGCGAGCGGCCCGAATTCGAGCCGCCCGTGCGGCTTCATCCCTATCAGGCGCATATGATCGTCTACATCGAGGACGGAGCGGCTATCCTGATCGTTCGCGTCCTGCATGGCCGGCAGGATTGGGAGCGCGCCCTGTCCTAGAAGCGGTTCGGCGGCCGTCGCAACGAACCTGATGCCTGTAAGCTGCGGCGCGACGTGCTCCGGCCGAATGGCGATGGGCCTTCCTCAGCGCGGGGTCTATTGTCGCCGCTAGGGGTATCCGGGGCTTCGCGACCGCAAAAAAGTCCTTATGCTCGTGCTGTCCGGACGCCCAATCGTGTCCGAACGGATCGCCCCCTTCATGCTGAAGACAGCCTTCGTTGCCGCCCGCGACCGTCAGAGGCTGTCGGAGATCGCGTCGATCCTGATCGGCTTCGGCGTCACCCGCGTCGTGGACCGCCTCGGGCTGCGCTATCTGCCCCTGCTGCCGCGTCGCCGGCCCCGGGTCGACGTCACCCGCCTGTCCGAGCCCGAGCGCCTGCGCCGGGCGATCGAGGCTCTGGGCCCGACCTTCATCAAGTTCGGGCAGGTCCTGGCGAGCCGGCCGGACCTGCTGTCCCCGGCCTGGACCGAGGAGCTGCAGAAGCTCCACAGCCAGGTCGTCCCGGTGTCGTGGGAGCAGATCGGCCCGCAGCTCGAGCAGGATATCGGCGCCCCGCCCAACGAGGTGTTCGCCGAGTTCGACACCAACCCGATCGCCTCCGCGTCGATCGCCCAGGTCTACAGGGCACGGCTGCACTCGGGCGAGGACGTGATCGTCAAGGTGCTGCGGCCGAACCTGCGCAAGATCATCGAGGCGGATCTGCGCCTGATGGCCCACGGCGCCCGGATCGTCGAGAACGAGTGGCCGGACATGGCCCGCTACCAGCCGCGCGAGCAGATGCGCCACCTCGCCGACGGCCTCAACGGCGAGCTCGACCTGCTGAACGAGGCGCGCAATTGCGAACTCCTGGCGCAGATCTTCGTGGACCGCGACGACATCGTCTTCCCGAAGATCCACTGGGAATATTGCTCCGAGCGGGTGCTGGTGCAGGACTTCATCCACGGCATCCCGCCCAACGACGATGCGGCGCTCCGCGCGGCCGGGCTCGACAAGAAGCTGCTCGCCCAGAAAGGCACCGACGCCTTCCTGCAGATGGCGCTGATCGAGGGCGTGTTCCACGCCGATCCGCACCCGGGCAACATGCTGGCCCTGCCGGGTAACAAGATCGGCTTCATCGATTTCGGCATCATCGGCCGGCTGTCGCAGCGGCGGCGCTCGCAGCTGCTGGTGCTGATCGGCGCCATGCTCAAGCAGGATGCGGATGGCCTGATGGCCGTGCTGCTCGACTGGACCGGTACCAGCAACCCGGACCTGACCAAACTTCAGGTCTCGGCCACGTCCTTCGTGGAGAGCCATTCCTCGATTCCGCTCAATCTCGGACTGGTGCTCACCGACTTCATGAACATGGCCCGCGAGAACGATCTCGCCATGCCGACCGATCTCGCGATCCTGTTCAAGGGCCTGGTGACCGCCGACGGCGTGATGCGCCACCTCGATCCCGATTTCGATCTGTTCGCGGCGGCCGGTCCGACCGTCAAGGCGAGCATGCAGACGCAGTTCTCGCTGGGCGCCCTCAAGCAGAAGGCCGAGGCGCTCGGCGTCGGCCTCTACGGCGCGGCCTCCGAATTGCCGACCCTGATCCACCTGATGCTGGTGCGCCTCAAGCAGGGCCGCGTCACCGTCGAGATCGAGATCAAGGGCCTCGACAAGGTGACCCGCGGCATCGAGCGGGCCGCGGCCCGGGTCGCGGTCGCCCTGGTGGTGGCGGCCTTCGCCACCCAGCTGGCGCCGCGGCTGATCGACATGGGCACGCCGGTCTTCATCTCGATCGGGCTGGTGATCTTCATCCTCGGCATCGGCTGGCTCGTGCTGCTGATGCGAAACAAGTGACGTATTTCGTATTCGCCTGGATCAGCCATTCTAGTTGCCGGGCGATGCCGAATACACAGTTCATTTGATTACCGCAGATATCGTGCTAGCCTCGGGCACCCTTCGATTCGCGAGGTTGCGAGCGGAGTGCGCCACCAGAAGCGGTTCGATCCGCCGGCGCCTCCGAGCCTCGACAGCGCGTCGCCGCACCTCGTCATCGGTGGGTCTTTCGTCGCGCGCGGGCGTCGCGGAGGAGGATTGCTGGGAAGGGGGCTGGGGATGGATGCGGGCCTCGTGGTGCCGCGTGCGGACGGGACGGACCGACGCCTCGCCGCGCTCGAAGCCGAGAATATGCGCCTGCGGGCCCTGCTGATGCAGGCGACCGGGCAGGCGGATACGGAACGGCAGCGCAGCCGGCGGCTCGGCCGCATCATCGAGGCCGCGAGCCGCGTGGAAGCTGGCCGCCTCGGGCGCGGGCCCTTGCCGGCACACGCATCGCCCGCTCTCCACCATCCGGAATCCGGCCGCGTCGAGACCTGGTCCGCGCCGTCCTGGGCCGGCGAGCTGATCACCCCCGGGATGCTGCAGGTGGCCGCCGACGTCCTGGAGGTTCTGGATCGCGACGGAATCCTCATCACCGCGGGCGAGAACGGCCCGGCCGGCCTCTGCGGCCGTCATCCTGCCGGCACGATCGGCCGCCACTGGATCGAGATCTGGAGCCGCGACGAGGATCGCGACGCGGTCGCCGCTGCGCTCGCCAAGGCGCGGCTCGGTGGGGCGAGCCGCTTCCAGGCGAAACTCGAGACCGGTCGGTCGGCGACTTGGTGGGACATCGCGGTGACGCCGGTCGGCGGGCAGCACGGCCACCCGGAGCGTGTCCTGGCGGCATCCCGGGATATCACCGAACTCAAGCTCACCGAGGCGCGCCAGACCCTGCTGATGCAGGAGCTGTCCCACCGGATGAAGAACACCCTGGCCATGGTTCAGGCGGTGGCGGCGCAGACCCTGCGCAACGCCGGCTCCCTGGAGGCCGCCGGCGAGGCCCTCGCCGCCCGGCTGTTGGCTTTGGCCCAGGCCCACGACGTGCTGCTCCAGGGCTCCTTCGCGGCGGCCTCCCTAGTCGGGCTGGTCGAGGGGGCGGTGTCGCTCCACGGCGATGGAGTCTCGGGCCGGTTCCGGGTCGAGGGCGCCGATGTGACGCTGGGCCCGCGCCACGGCATGGTCCTGGCGCTGATGCTGCACGAGCTCGGCACCAACGCCGCGAAATACGGCGCGCTCTCGGTGCCCGACGGGCAGGTGATGATCACCTGGACCGTGGCTGAGACGGATGACGGCGCCACCCTGCGGTTCCGCTGGGAGGAGGTCGGCGGCCCGCCGGTCAGCCCGCCCACCCGCACCGGGTTCGGGACGCGCCTGATCGCCCGCAGCCTCGCCCACAGCTTCGGCGGAACGGCGCAGCTGAGCTATCCGACCACCGGCGCCGTGCTGACCTTCGAAGCCCCGCTGGCCGCCGTCATCGCCGGGTGAGCCCTATCGGACGGCCGGCGTGTCCTCGCGAAGATCCCGCAGGGCCGCGACGGTGGCGTCACGCAGGCTTCGAAGCGCCGCGAGCCGAGCCGCGAGGTCGGTGCCGCCGCCCTTCACCGCCTGTTCGAAGTCCCGACAGGCCTGGGACAGATCTGCGCAGCCCAGCATGCCGGACATCGACACCAGGGTATGGGCCTCGCGGGCGTAATCGGCCTCGGCCCTGTCCGCGCCGTCGAAGGCCGTGGCGAGGCTCGCCGTGAAGCGATCGACCAAGCGCGTGAGCTTGTCGGTGCCGATGACACCTTCGAGTTCGTCGAGCGTCGCCCGATCGACGAGAGACTGTGACACCATCCGTCTCCGGCAGCGGATACGCAGAACGCTTCGACAGAAGCGCGCAATCGCCGCGCGGTCCAGCCGACGTTTCCGATCCCGATGGACTCTGCCACCGTTTCCACAGGGTGCCCACCCGGATATCCGCTGAGCCGGGGCCGCGCTGCGCTCAGCCCTCGGAGGAACCTGCACCGTGACGGCCTACAGCCTGCGCGCCCGACTGCTCGCCCTGTGGGTCCTGCTGCTGGCCTCGGCGGCGGCCACCGCCTACCTGATGTTCGGCTTCTACAGCCAGTCCACCGCGGTCCAGGTCGCCCAGGCCGAGGTCGCGGTCGGACGCGCCTGCCGGGAGATCATCGACCGCTATGCCGCCCTGGGCCGCCGCAGCGTGGGCGGCATCGCGCGCGCCGAGCTCGGTCCCACCGTCGCGGCGGCGCTCGACGCCTATCCCGGCATCGAGGGCGGTGTCTGGAGCGCCACGGACGGGTCGCTCGCCTACGCGTATCCCACCTACGAGGGCACCGGGCCGAAGACCGACCTCCCCGAGGCGGAGCGCGACAGCATCGCCGCCGTGAACGCCCAGGCCCTGCGGGTCGACCACGCCGTGGCGATCCGCCGACCGAGCCGGACGCAGGTGCTGCTGGTCCAGGGCTGCCCCCTGCACGGTCCCGAAGCCGGGCTGACCGCCTGGACCATGGGCCGCGCCCACGTCAACGACGGCCCGGCCTATACCCGCTTCCTGGCCGGCCTCGGATTCCTGGCCGTGACCGTGCTGGGCTCGGCGGCCTTCCTCGGGTGGTTCCTGTACGGATTCTCGCGCCGGATCGCCCGGGTCGAGGCCGCCCTGGCGGCGCCGCGGCCGGACGGCGAGGACCTGCCTCGCCTGGCCCCGACCGGAGAGCGCGAACTCGACCGTCTGGTCGACGCCCTCAACGCCGCGGGCGGACGCCTGTGGGAGGCCCGCGCCCGGGTGGTCGCCGCCGAGCGCCTGGCCGCGGTCGGCCGGCTCGCGGCCAGCATCGCCCACGAGATCCGCAACCCGATCGCGGCGATGCGGCTGAAGGCGGAGAATGCCCTGGTCAGCGGCGATCCGGCCCGCGCCACCGTGGCGCTGGAGAGCGTCCTCGGCCAGATCGCCCGGGTCGATCACCTGCTGCGTGACCTCCTGAACCTCACCCAGGCCCGCACGCTCGCGCGTACCCCCACCGACATCGCCGCGCTGCTCGCCGACTGCGCGCATCTGCACGAGGATCTGGCCAAGGCCCGCGCCGTTCGGGTCGCGATCGAGGCGAACGGATTGCCCGGGGCGGAGCGTCCGCAGATCGACGGCGTCCAGGTCGCCCGCGCGTTGGACAACATGCTGCTCAACGCCCTTCAGCACACGCCCCCGGGCGGGACGGTCCGTCTCGGCGCCGAGCGGGTGACGGTCGACGGAATGGTGCGCCTGCACCTGCGGGTCACGGATTCCGGCCCGGGGATCGATCCCGCGATCCGCGCCGGGCTGTTCGAGCCGTTCGTGACCGGCCGGCCGGATGGGACCGGGCTCGGTCTCGCGATTGTGCGCGAGATCGCGCTGGCGCATCGCGGTACGGTCGGGCTCATCGACGACGTGCCTGAGACCACCTTCGTGCTGGACCTGCCATGGCGACCATCCTGATCGTCGACGACGATTCCGCCCTGCGGGAGGGGCTGGCCGAGACCGTGGCCGATCTCGGCCACACGCCCCTGCCGGCCGCCTCCGGCGTCGAGGCCCTGGCGCGTCTGCGCGAGGGTCTGGTGGCCGCGATATTCCTCGACCTGCGGATGCCCGGCGACCTCGACGGCATGGCGACGCTGGCGCGGATCTGCGCCCTGCCGGATCGCCCCCCCGTCACGGTGCTCACTGCCTTCGCGAGCCCGGCCAACACCATCGAGGCGATGCGCCTGGGGGCGCATGACCACCTGACCAAGCCGGTCGGCCGCTCCGACCTCGCCGCGGTCCTCGACGCGATGCTCGCGAGCGCGCGGCCGGACCCGGGGGATACGGTCCCTGAGGGCGGGCTGATCGGGTCGAGCGCCGGCATGCGTCGGGTCCAGAAGACCATCGGACTCGTGGCCGACACGGACTCCACCGTGCTGATCCAGGGCGAGACCGGCACCGGCAAGGAAGAGGTCGCCCGCGCGCTGCACGCCTATTCCGCCCGCCGGGGCCGGCCGTTCGTGCCGGTCAATTGCGCGGCGATCCCGCCCGACCTCTTGGAGAGCGAGCTGTTCGGCCATGTCCGCGGCGCCTTCACGGGGGCCGTCGGCGACCGGGCCGGCGCGTTCCACCAGGCCGAAGGCGGCACGCTGTTCCTCGACGAGATCGGCGATATGCCGCCGCCCATGCAGGCCAAGATCCTGCGGGTGATCCAGGACCGGATGGTCACGCCGCTCGGCGGCCGCTCGGCCCGGGTCGATGTCCGTCTCATCGCCGCCACCCACCGCGATCTGCCGGTGCTGGTGGACCAGGGCCGGTTCCGCGCCGATCTGTATTACCGCCTCAACGTCGTGCCGATCCTGCTGCCGCCCCTGCGCGAGCGCCTGGCCGACATCGTGCCCCTGGCCGAGCATTTCCTCGGGCCCTCGGGCAAGCGGTTGAGCGCGGGCGCCGCCTCCCGCCTGTTGGCCTATGGCTGGCCGGGCAATGTCCGCGAATTGCGCAACACCGTCGAGCGCGCCGCCGTGCTGGTGCGTTGTGCGGTGATCGCGGCCGATGCCGTTGACCTGCCCACCGGCCGGCCGGCCTCGCGGTCCGAGGAGGCCGGCTTGCCGGCGGACTGGCTGGCCGGCGACCTGCCCGGCGCCGTCGCCCGCCTGGAGCGGACCATGATCGCCGTCGCCCTGCGGGAGGCGGACGGCAACCGCGCCCGGGCGGCCCGCCGCCTCGGCATCCAGCGGCAACTTCTCTACGCCAAGATCGAGCGCTACGGCCTCGGAGCGACTGGCACGGACCTGTCCGCAGAACCGACGGTGGATGTCGCAAATCCCGACGCATCCGACGAATCGGACGTGGGTTAAACCACTCACACCCTTGATAATCGTGCCGGGGCGGGTCTCCTCGAACAATTCCAGAGAACCGATGGATTAAGCGGGCGTCAAGCTCGTCACGTGCCGGCCCGGATCGGGTTCGGCTGCGACGGCAGTCGCGTGGAGGCAAGGGCAGGATGGACAGGACCGATACCGGAGCGGCGGCGCGCGGCGCGATCGTCCGGACTCCCTCCACCAAAGCCCTGCGCGGCCTCGACGCCCTCAACTTCTTCCTCGCCGACGTGCGCGACGGGCTCGGGCCCTATCTGGCCATCTACCTGATCGCCGTCCGGGGGCCGGACCAGGGCTGGAACGAGGCCACCACCGGCCTGGTCATGACCATCGCGGGCATCCTCGGCCTCGTGGCGCAGACGCCCGCCGGCGCGTTGATCGACGCCACCAACCACAAGCGCGCCGTGGTGATCGGCGGCGCCATCGCGGTGAC
Source organism: Methylobacterium sp. J-001 (assembly GCF_022829565.1). Classification (NCBI taxonomy): domain Bacteria; kingdom Pseudomonadati; phylum Pseudomonadota; class Alphaproteobacteria; order Hyphomicrobiales; family Methylobacteriaceae; genus Methylobacterium; species Methylobacterium sp. J-001. The sequence goes on along the minus strand of NZ_JAKSYN010000227.1, from coordinate 92,523 downwards.
GGCGAGCTGCCTGATCCTGCCGTTCATCGCGAACTTCTATCTCGTCACCGCGACGCAATCGATCGCGGGCGTGGCCGGGACGATCTTCCCACCGGCGCTGGCCGCGATCACCCTCGGCGTGGTCGGCCCGAAACTGTTTGCCAAGCGGATCGGTCGCAACGAGGGCTTCAACCACGCCGGCAACGCGGTGTCCGCGGCCATCGCCGGCGGCCTGGCCTATTTCTTCGGGCCGATCGTGGTGTTCTGGCTTATGGGCGTGCTGGCCGCGCTCTCGATCGGCGCCATGCTGCTGGTCCCGGCGGATGCCATCGACGACGACCTCGCCCGGGGCATGACCGAGGCGGAGGCCAAGGCGGACGAGAAGCCCTCGGGCCTCGCGACGTTGCTGCAGAACAAGCCGTTGATGCTGTTCGCCGTGCTCTGCGCGATCTTCCACCTGTCCAACGCCGCGATGCTGACCTCGGTCGGGCAGCTCCTCACCCATCTCTCCGGCAAGGACCACGCGACCTCGCTGATCGCCCTGTGCATCGTCGCGGCGCAATGCGTGATGGTGCCGGTGGCGGTCTTCGTCGGCGCCCGGGCCGACATCATCGGGCGCAAGCCGATTTTCCTGGCGGCCTTCGCCGTGCTGGCCCTGCGCGGCGTGCTCTATACCCTCTCGGACAACCCGTTCTGGCTGGTGGGCGTCCAGCTCCTCGACGGGGTGGGAGCCGGCATCTACGGCGCCCTGTTCCCGATCGTCGTGGCCGACCTGACTCGGGGCGGCGGCCGCTTCAACGTCGCCCAGGGGGCCGTCGCCACGGCCCAGGGGGTCGGCGCCTCGGTCAGCGCCACCTTGGCCGGCCTGATCATCGTGTCGGCCGGGTATTCGACGGCGTTCCTGGCGCTGGCGGCGATCGCCGGGCTCGGCTTCATCCTCTACCTGACGCTGATGCCCGAGACCCGGGGCGGGGAAACTGCGACCGGCACCCCCGGTAGCGGCAGCAGCCTGCCCCCGGCCGTACCGGCCAGCGCCTGAGAAGCGGAGGGGAGCGCCCAATGTCCGACACCGCCGCCCACCGGCGCGACCCGCTCGTCTTTCTGCATGTCGGCGATCTGCACCTGCAGGATGCCGAAGCTCAGAATGCCCGCGACCTGAATGCGATCCTCGACCAGATCGCCACCCTGGCCCCGCACGGCCTCTTCGACTTCGTGTACCTGCCGGGCGATCTCGCCGAGAACGGCTACGCCGCGGAATACCAGATCCTGAAGGCCGCGCTGGACCGTCACCCGGACCTGCCGGTGCGCTTGATCCCCGGCGATCACGACCGCCAGCACGGCCGGATGGATGATTTCCATGCCTTCGCGGCGAGCCTGGGCGCCCGGCTGCCGGCGCCGATGGTCTGGGACTTGGAGCAGCCGCCCTCCGGCTGCCCGGAGACTTGGCCGATCCTGCCGATCCCGCATTACTGCGCCAGCGCCGATATCCAGGGCGTGCGCTGCCTGTTCGTCGACATGATCAGTCCCGGCTTCGGCCGAAAGGCGATCGGGCTCGATTTCCGGCTGGGGCGCCCGCAGACACAGTGGCTGAGCGCGCAGCTCACCGACGCCGCCGCGCAGAAAATCCCCTGCGCCGTGTTCATGCACGCCTATCCGGACGACCTGCGCGAGCCGGACGAGCGCCTCGATATCGGCGGCCTGTTCTGGGGGACCCGGGTCCGCCTCGTTGAGATGGGCCACACCCATTACAACGAGCTCGCCCCGGACGGCCGGACCCTCTACGCCGCCGCGCGCTCGGTCGGGCAGAACGAGGACGGCTCGGTCGGCTACGCGGTCGCGGCGATCGATGGCCCGGTGACAAGCTGGCGCTTCCGAGCCCTCGACCGGACCACGCCCTTTGTGCTGATCACCAGCCCGGCGGACCGGCGCGTCGCGACGCAGCCGATCACGCCCGCCAGCAGCGGCATGGAACTCGACGCAGAGGGGCGGATCAGTGTCCGGGCCGTCGTCCTGTCCGACGCGCCGCCGGACTACGTTCATTGCCGGGTCGATACCGGACCCTGGCTGCGGATGGAGCGGCGCCCGGATTCGCGCTGCTACGAGGCGGCCCTCGCCTGGGACGGCAGCGGACGCAGCATCCAGGTCGAGGCGGTGGACGGGCGCTGGCCCGGCCACGGCCCGGACTACGTCGATACCGACGTGATCGAGCCCGTGATGGCCGCCTCGGACAGCGCGGCGCCACCACCAATGCCGCAGAAACCGGGTAGCGACGCGGGCCGGATCCCGTCCTGGGTCGGCAAAGGCGTGCGCGGCGACCAGCTCGGGCCCAACCGCTACGGCCGCAAGTGGTGATCCTCACCACGACTCCGGGGGGAGATTGTAAGACGTGATCGCTGGACTGACCCTCACACCGAATTTGGCGACCTGGGGCATCGCTGCGCTCGCCACCCTGGGCGTCATCGTGCGCCCGTTCTCGTGGCCGGAGGCGATCTGGGCGGTGCTCGGCGCAGCCCTTCTGGTCGTGCTCGGCCTGCTGCCCTGGCAGGTCGCCCTCGACGGCGTCGCGAAGGGTACCGACGTCTATCTGTTCCTCGTCGGCATGATGCTGCTCGCCGAGATCGCTCGCAAGGAAGGGCTGTTCGACTGGCTCGCCGGCCTCGCGGTGCGTGCCGCCAAGGGCTCGCCGACCCGGCTGTTCCTGCTGATCTACATCGTCGGCACCGTCGTCACGGTGTTCCTGTCCAACGACGCCTGCGCGGTGGTGCTGACGCCCGCGGTCTACGCCGCCGCCAAGGCCGCAGACGCCGAGCCCCTGCCCTACCTGTTCATCTGCGCCTTCATCGCCAACGCGGCGAGCTTCGTGCTGCCGATCTCGAACCCCGCCAACCTGGTCGTGTTCGCCACCGACATGCCGCCCCTCGGCCAGTGGCTCGCCACCTTCGCGCTGCCGTCGGTCCTGGCGATCGTCGCGACCTACGCGGTGCTGCGACTGACGCAGAACGCCCGGCTCAAGGGACAGACCATCAAGACCGACGTCGAGACCGTGAGCCTCGGCCTCGGCGGCAAGGTCGCCGGGCTCGGCATCATCGCCACCGCGGGCGCGCTGATCGGGGCCTCGGCCGCCGGCATCGAGCTCGGCCTGCCGACCTTCGTGGCCGGCCTCGCCACGACCCTGCTGGTGGTGGCGTTGAACCGCGGCGGCCTGGTGGAGGTGGTCAAGGACGTATCCTGGGCGGTGCTTCCGCTGGTGGCCGGGCTGTTCGTGCTGGTCGAGGCGCTGGAGAAGACCGGAATCCTCACCCTGCTGGCCGATACCCTGAAAGGTTACGCACAGGGGGATCCCACCGCCACCGCCTGGGCCGGCGGCGCTCTGGTCGCGTTCGGCACCAATTTCGTGAACAATCTGCCCGCGGGCCTGCTGGCTGGCGCCGCGGTTCAGGCCGCGGACGTCTCGCACAAGGTCGCGGGGGCGATCCTGATCGGCGTCGATCTCGGGCCGAACCTTTCGGTGACCGGCTCGTTGGCCACGATCCTGTGGCTGACCGCGATCCGCCGCGAGGGTGAGGATGTGTCGGCCTGGCAGTTCCTCAAGCTCGGCCTGCTGGTGATGCCGCCGGCCCTCGTGCTCGCCCTCGGCGCCCTGCTGCTCGTCTGAGAGCCCGGTCTCCGGTTCCCAGGACGACGCCTTTGCAAACCGCCTCGCCCTTCCACGACCGGAGACCATGCCGTTGAACGCCGCCCTGCTCTATCCCTTCATCCTGGTCGCGGGTGCGCTCCAAGCGCTCGGCAACTCCATGAACGCGCGCCTGCGCGACGCGCTGGTCAATCCGTGGCTGGCCGCGACCTACTCGTTCATGCCGATCGTGATCGTGTTCACGATCCTGTTCTTCACCATGCCGACGCCGCTGCCGACGCTGCAGACCCTGGGCGCGATGCCCTGGTACGCGCCGCTTGGCGGCGTCGCCGGGGCGGTGGCGGTGTTCGGCGGCCTCGCCTTCGTCGACAAGGTCGGGGCCGGCCCGTTCAACGGCCTGACCATCACGGCCAACATCCTCACGTCGCTGGCACTGGACAGCCTCGGCCTGTTCGGCCTCAAGGCCGGGGGCTTTAAGGCGATGCCCTGGCTCGGCGGCCTGCTGATGGTGGTCGGGATCGTATTCATCGCCCGCGCCACCGGCCCGAAATCGGAGGACGAGAAGGCTGAAGGCAGCGAAGGCGGCCTGATGGCCCGGCTGCTCTACCCGTTCATCCTGGTCGCGGGCTCGCTTCAGGCGGTCGGCGTGGTGCTTAACGCGCAGCTGCGCGGCGCCCTTGTGAACCCCTGGCTCGCCGCCACCGTGTCGTTCATCCCGGTGGCGCTCGTCTTCCTGTTCGTGTTTCTGCTCCGCCCGACTCCGCTGCCGACCCGGGCGGACGTGGCCCGGGTGCCGTGGTGGGGCGCGCTGGGCGGCATCGCCGGGGCGGTGGCGGTGTTCGCCGGCCTGCTGTTCGTCGACAAGGTCGGCGCCGGTGCCTTCAACGGGCTCCTGATCACCGCGAACCTGTTCACCTCCATCGCCATCGACCATTTCGGCTGGCTCGGGATGAAGCGCGTCCGCGCCGGGATCGGCCGTCTGATCGGCGGCGTGCTGATGGCGGCCGGTATCGTGCTGATCTCGGTGTTCTGACCGACCGCAAGATCGCGCCGGCATCGTCGCCCTCTGACGATGCCGGCGCCGGGGGTTTGCGGGACCCGATACGTCTTTCGACGCGCCGGCTTGCCCTGTGCACACCGTCTACCGCTTAAGACCATCTGGGTGCCGCGTCGGAAGCCGGCCTCTTTAGAACCTTGCTAAAGATCAGCCCGACAGGCCCCCCATGCCGCCGCGTCACCTTCCCGTGCTCGACGGCTGGCGCGGCTGCGCGATCCTGCTGGTGCTCGTCGGCCATTTCGCGACGAGCCGCGGGATCAATCTCGGCCGTTTCGGGGTGGAGCTGTTCTTCGTGCTCAGCGGCCGGCTGATGGCGGAGATCCTGTTCGTGCGAGCCACGCCGCTGACGCGGTTTTTCGTCCGTCGGGCGTCCCGGATCTATCCGGCGCTGATCTGTTTCGTGCTGGCGATGAGCCTTCTCGTCCTCGCCACCGGCCATCATCGGCAGCTCTACGGCTGCCTCGCGGCCGTGACCCTGACCTACAACTACTATCACCTGTGGTTCGGTGAGGTCCCCAATGTCGACCACATCTGGTCGCTCTGCGTCGAGGAGCACAGCTACATCCTGCTGGGCGTCATCGCGCTCCTCTGGCACAGATTCGGCTTCCCGCTGCTCCCGGTCCTCGCGGCGCTGGCGGCCCTGGCCTGCGTGAACGGGCTGGTCTCGACGCTGATCGGCGGCACCTACACGGAAGTGTACTGGCGCAGCGATGTCCGGGGCGCGTCGATCCTGCTCGGGGCCGCCGCCTATCTGAAGTTCGGCCGCGACGACCCGACGGATGAGACGCCTTCCTGGAGGCCCGTCCTCCTGCTGCTCCTCGGCCTGATGCTGAACGTCGAGGCCGTCCCGGACCCGATCAAGTACAGCCTCGGCACCGCGCTGCTCGCCGTGGCGGTCGCGGCGATCCCGCGGGCGCCGGCCGCCGTGCGGGAGAACCTGGCCGCGACGCCGCTCCTGCTGTTCGGAGCCTGGTCCTACTCGATCTATCTCTGGCAACAGCCCTTTTATGTGCTGCACGAGAGGATGGGCGGACGGATCAGCAAGGCCCTCGTCGTGCCGGCCATCGCCATGGGCATCGCCAGCCTGTTCCTGATCGAGCGACCGATGCGCGGCTACCTCAACCGCCTGTTCGACCGCGCGGCGGGCCGGGGCGGCGAGGCGGTGAAGTCCTATGCGACCTCATGAGAACCGACGACGGATCCTGATGGATGGACAGTCGCGCGGCGGACAAACCCGTCGCACCGGGACGCGGTGCCGACGGCGGGCCGGGCGCGACGGGCGCTGAGCGGGCCGTCCATGCAGGCCCGGAACCGTGAAGGGCGCGTGCTCTCTCTGTGACCGACCCGCTTAGACAGCTGCCGCCATCTGCGGCACGGCGGCGGCGAGCATGGCAGGCGTGGGCTCCGGCGGAGCCTTGCGGGAGACGTAGTACAGATCGACCGCGCGCCAGAACGCGGTCTGTTCTTCCACCGACCGGCGAGCGAGCGCCGATTCGAGGATGGCCATGGCGGCCCGTGCGGGCTCGCTCCGCTCAAGCTCGTCGAGCAGTCCGGCGAGATGCAGCATGGGGGTCTACCTCCGAACGAACGACGACATGCAGAAACGCCCAAGCTTACGAAAAGGATCCCTTCGCCAGCGGATCGCCTGCACGAAACTTGCCTCGGACCGAGCGGGGTCTACGATCCCGGCCGGCGAGCCCGACTCGCGATCGCCTTTCAAACCGAAGGATCCCCGATGATCTCCTGCCGAAGCGGCGCGGCCCATGCCCTGCGCGGAGCGACCCTGGCGCTGGCGCTCGCCGGCACGCTCGGGGCGCCCCCGCTCCGCGCCCGCGAGATGACGGATGCCAGCAATGCGGCGGCCGTGAAGAAGCCGAACGTCGTGATCCTGGCCACCGGCGGCACGATCGCGGGGGCGGGCGCCGATGCGGCCAACAGCGCCACCTACACGGCCGCCAAGGTGCCGGTGGACAAGCTGATCGCGGCCGTCCCGCAGGTCAGCACCATCGCCAACGTGCGCGGCGAGCAAGTCTTCCAGATCGCCTCGGAGAGCTTCACCGACGCGCAACTGGTCCAGCTCGGCAAGCGGGTCTCCGCCCTCTTGAAGCAGGACGACGTCGACGGCGTGGTCATCACCCACGGCACTGACACCCTCGAAGAGACCTCGTTCTTCCTCGACCTCGTGGTGAAGAGCGACAAGCCGATCGTTGTCGTAGGCTCGATGCGGCCGGGCACGGCGATCTCCGCCGACGGCGCCCTCAACCTGCTCGACGCCGTGACGGTGGCGGCGAGCAAGGAGGCGATCGGCAAGGGCGTCACCGTGACGATGAACGACACGATCCAGTCGGGCCGCGATGTGAACAAGCGGACCAACGTGGTGCCCAGCGCCTTCTACAGCCAGTGGGGGCCGCTCGGCATGGTGATCGAGGGCAAGACCTACTTCGTCCGCTCCCTGGCGAAGCGTCACAACAGCAGTTCCGAGTTCGATATCGATACGATCGACAGCCTGCCGCTGGTCGGCATCGTCTACGGCTCGGGCAACATGATCCCCGGGGTCTACGATGCCGAGGTCCAGGCCGGCGCCAAGGCGATCGTCAATGCCGGCACGGGCAACGGCTCGGTGGCCGGCTACCTCGTGGACAAGCTCAAGGACATCCGCTCCAAGGGCACGATCGTGATCCGCTCCTCGCGGGTTCCGGACGGCCTGGTCCTGCGCAACGCCGAGCAGCCGGACGACAAATACGACTGGGTCGTCGCCCACGACCTCAACCCGGCCAAGGCCAAGATCCTGGCCGCCGTGGCGCTGACCAAGACCCAGGACACCAAGGAGCTGCAGCGGATTTTTTGGGAGTATTGAGCGGCTCTTCTATTAGGATGACTCTCACCCAGCCTCTTTGAAGATGCATGAGGCCTGAGACGGGCACCTCCCCCTCCCCCCTCTGCGGGGGAGGGAAAGCCGCGGTGCTTTCCGTGTATTCTGCCGACCCGATGTACGAATCCGCGAGCCTGCAAAGGGGGGGAGGAAGGGCGCGTGTCCATTCTCGTGGCGTTTCATCCGGCAGCGGGCGATCCGGGTCGGGATCGAAAAACCCGCCCTTCTGGAGCGCAAGCTTCGGCCCTCCATCGATCGCGACGGTCATACGCCGTCGCGCCCATCCCACGTCGGCGGCCGCGCTCGGCCGCCCTGCGCGGGGGCCGGGTTACAACATCTCGGCCACCGCCTAGATAGCCCGGTGCGACGCGGTCGCGGCCGGGATCGGTACCGGCCCGGCGATCCGTCGCCATCCTGGATGGAGGAACGAGCATGACCGAGCTTCATCCCGAGGTCGCGGCGGTCACCGAGCGCGTCGTCACGCGCTCCCGCGAGTCCCGGCGGACCTATCTCGACCTGATCGCCCGGGAGCGCGATTCGGGCGTGCACCGGCCGACGCTCGCCTGCGGCAACCTCGCCCACGGCTTCGCCGCCTCCGGCGAGGACAAGCCGGCGCTCTGCGACGGCCGGACGGTGATGAACATCGGCATCGTCACCGCCTACAACGACATGCTGTCGGCTCATCAGCCCTACGGGCGCTATCCCGACCAGATCAAGGTCTTCGCCCGCGAGCGCGGCGCCACCGCCCAGGTGGCGGGCGGCACCCCGGCGATGTGCGACGGCGTCACGCAAGGGCAGCGCGGCATGGAGCTGTCGCTGTTCTCCCGGGACACGATCGCGCTCTCCACCGCGGTCGGCCTGAGCCACGGCATGTTCGACGGCGCCGCGCTACTCGGCATCTGCGACAAGATCGTGCCGGGCCTGCTGATCGGGGCGCTGCGCTTCGGCCACCTGCCGACGATCCTGATCCCGGCCGGGCCGATGCCCTCGGGGCTCGCCAACAAGGAGAAGCAGCGGATCCGCCAGCTCTACGCCGAGGGCAAGGTCGGCCGCGCGGAACTGCTCGAATCCGAGTCCGCCTCCTATCACGGGGCCGGCACCTGCACGTTCTACGGCACCGCCAACTCGAACCAGATGATGATGGACATGATGGGCCTGCACATGCCGGGCGCCTCGTTCATCAACCCCGGCACCAAGCTGCGCCAGGCCGTGACCCGGGCGGCGATCCACCGGCTCACCGAGATCGGCGCCGCCGGCAACGATTACCGGCCGCTCGGCCTGTGCGTGGACGAGAAGGCGATCGTGAACGCGGCGGTCGGGCTGCTGGCCACCGGTGGCTCGACCAACCACGCGATCCACCTGCCGGCCATCGCCCGCGCCGCCGGCATCGTGATCGACTGGGAGGATATCGACCGGCTGTCCAATACCGTGCCGCTGATCGCCCGGGTCTACCCGAACGGCGCGGGCGACGTGAACCACTTCCACGCCGCCGGTGGGATGAGCTTCGTCATGGCGGCGCTGCTCGATGCCGGGCTGCTCCACGACGACATCCTCACGGTGGCCGGCCAGTCGCTGCGCGATCACGCGCGCGACCCGAAGCTCGACGGCGACACGCTCGCCTTCGCGGACGCGGTGCCGGAAAGCCTGGACGACACCATGATCCGCCGGCCCGACAACCCGTTCCAGCCCGATGGCGGCATGCGGCTGGTGTCGGGCAATCTCGGCCGGGCGACGTTCAAGACCAGCGCCGTGGAGGAGAGCCGCCGGACCATCGAGGCTCCGGCCCGGGTGTTCTCCGACCAGGACGACGTGCTCAAGGCCTTCAAGGCCGGCGAGCTAGAGCGTGACGTGGTCGTGGTGGTGCGGTTCCAGGGGCCGCGGGCCAACGGCATGCCAGAACTGCACAAGCTGACGCCCCCGCTCGGGGTGCTGCAGGACCGCGGCCACAAGGTCGCCCTGGTCACGGATGGGCGCATGTCCGGCGCCTCCGGCAAGGTGCCGGCCGCCATCCACCTGAGCCCGGAAGCGCTCGGCGGTGGTGCCATCGGGCGGATTCGCGACGGTGACATCGTCCGCCTCAGCGCCGCCGAGGGGTTGCTGGAGGTCCTCGTCGACGCCGCCGAACTGGACGCCCGCGAGGCAGCGGTCCAGCCGGTTCCGGAAACGGGAACCGGGCGTGAGCTGTTCGCTCTCATGCGCCAAGGGGCCGACACCGCGGAGCGGGGCGCCTCAGCCATGCTCGCCGCGGCCGGCCTGTGAACGTCGAACGGGAGAAGCCGATCATGAACGATCTGACCAGCATCGACGCGCTGATGCGCTCCGTGCCCGTCATCCCGGTCTTAGTGATCGAGGATGTCGCCCAGGCTCGGCCGATCGCCGAGGCTCTCGTGGCGGGCGGGCTCACCGCCCTGGAGGTCACCCTGCGCACCCCGGCAGCGCTGGATGTGATCCGCGAGATGACCCAGGTCGAGGGTGCGGTGGTCGGGGCCGGCACGGTCCTGAACCCCGTCGATCTCGAGAACGCCCTGGCGGCGGGCGCCGAGTTCATCGTCTCGCCGGGGCTCACGGAGCCGCTGACCGACGCCGCCAAGGCCAACGGCGTCCCCTACCTGCCGGGTGTCGCCACGGCGGCCGACATCATGCGCGGTCTCGATTACGGGCTCGACCGGTTCAAGTTCTTCCCGGCCGAGGCCGCGGGCGGGATCAAGGCCCTGAAGGCGATGACCGCGGTGTTCGGCCAGATGAGGTTCTGCCCGACAGGTGGGATTACCGAGGCGACCGCTCCGGATTGGCTCGCCATCCCGTCGGTGCTCTGCGTCGGCGGCAGCTGGGTGGTGAAGCCCGGCCCGCTCGACCGGGACGCCATCAAGCGCGCGGCCCGGAATGCCGCCAACCTGCGCAAGGCCGCCTGAACAGGGCGCCCAACAAGAACGCCCGCCGCGGCTGAGCCGGGCGGGCGTTCCATCATCCAAAAACTTGCGTGGTGACGATCAGCAGTCGTCGCCGCCCTTGCCAGCCTGCGCGGCGGTCGGCTTGCCCTGCGACTGGGCCTGCACGTCCGACGGCGACGTCGCGGTGCCAGCATTGGTCATGGCACCGACGGTCCCGGGGGATTCGGCCTTGGCGCCCGGGGTGGTCGGGGTCTTCACGCTCGGATCGACGGTCGAGGCCTTGCTGGCTTCCTTGTCGCGCGTCACGGTCGTCCCGGTCGCGCACGGCGCCGCGAAGGCGGCGGTCGACATCAGGATGAGAGCGCCGGCGCCCGCAAGGGTCTTGATCTTGGTCATGCGTTCCTCCGATTTATTCAGCGCATGACAAACGGACCCCGCAGTCTCAGGTTCCTTAATATTTCCAACTCGCAACTTCTGCGGGGCATTTTCCCCGGGCCGTCGTGACGAAGTCCACTTATTCCGCCGGTTGCGGCGCGCGGCGTTCCCGCGGGGTGAAGACGCTGCCCTGGGGCTCAAGGACGATCCGCCGGTCGTGGAACGCGTCCAGCGTCGAGCGGTGGCCGATGGAGACGATGGTGGTGTCGGGCAGCCGCTCGCGCAGCATCGCGTAGATTTTCGCTTCGGAGGGCTCGTCCAGGGAGGCGGTGGATTCGTCGAGGAACAGCCAGGCGGGCTTGGCTAGGATCGCCCGGGCGATGGCGAGGCGCTGCTGCTCGCCCCCCGAGAGGCGCCGCTCCCAGGTGTCGGTCTCGTCCAAGCGGTCGATGAGATGCGGCAGCTGCGCCGCCGTCAACGCATCGCGGATCGCGGCATCCGAGAACTGGTCAGTGGTGTTCGGGTAGACCACGGCGCCCCGCAGGGTCCCCTGCGGAATGTAGGGCCGCTGCGGCAGGAGCAGCGTCGATTGGCCGGCCGGCACGTCGACCCGGCCCTTGCCGAACGGCCAGATCCCGGCGATCGCCCGGAACAGCGTCGACTTGCCGGACCCCGAGGGGCCGGTGACCAGAGTCGCGCCGCCGCGGGCCAGGGTCAGCTCCGGCGCCGACACGATCTCGCGGCCATCCGGCAGGGCGAGAACCAGCCCGCGCGCGGTGACGCCGTTGGCGGTCTCGTTGCCCTGGACCAGCCCGTAGCCCGCCGATTCCAGCGCCTCGGCCTTGCTCATCGCCCGGCGGAAGGACCCGAGACGGATGGTGTTCGCCTTGTAGGAGGCGAGCGTGGTGTAGGAATCCACGAAGAACGACAGGGAACTCTGCACCTGTCCGAACGCCTGCGAGGTCTGCTGGAGCGCCCCCAGGGTGATCTTCTTGGCGAAGAAGGACGGGGCGGCGAGGACCATCGGGAAGATCACGCTCGCCTGCCGGTAGCTGAACGTGAAGGCGATCAGCTTGATGCGGCGGAAGATGATGCCGACGTAATTGTCGATGATCATGTGGAACAGCGAGCCGAGACGCGTGGCCTCGGCGCGCTCGCCGCGCAGCAGCGCGATCTGCTCCGAGTAGATCCGGTTGCGGGCCAGCGAGAAGCGGAAATCGGCCTCGACCTGCTCCTGCCGGAAGTTCAGCCCGATCAGGGGCCGGCCGATCAGGTGGGTGAGCCAGGTGCCGACCACCGCGTAGGCGATCACCAGCCAGACCAGGAAGCCCGGGATCACCGTGTCGGTGAACGGCACGACGAAGTCGCGCGACAGCGTCCACAGGATCACGATGAACGAGACGAGCTGCGCCGCCTGGCTGAGGAGCCGGATCGACAGGCTCGCGGTCTGCTGGATGAACAGGTTGACGTCGGCCTGGATACGCTGGTCCGGGTTGTCCGCCTCCTCGTCGGTGAACGGGATCCGGTAATGGGTGCCCTTGCCGAGCCAGCGCTCGTACAGGCTGTGGGTCAGCCAGGTGCGCCAGCGGATGTGCAGCGAGGAATCGACGAACAGGTCGAACATGCCGATGGCGATGTTGAGCGTCGCCAGCGGGACGAAGATCCAGAGCAGCTGGTACCAGAACGCCGCCGCGTCGTATTCCTGCAGCGAATTGTAGATGTCGCGGTAGAAGAAGTTGAACCGCAGGGTCAGCGCCACGTCGGCGAAGTTCACGAAGATCGACAGGGCGACGAGGTTGCGCCCGATCCGGCCCTCGGTGCTGCCGAACCAGCGGAACAGGCCGATCTCCTTGGTCGGCTTGTCGCGGTTGGCGAAATACGGGTCGGCGATGTCGGTGATCGCGCGGATCGGCTCGAGATGCGAGACGCCGAGCACGATGGCGCCGAACACCACCGCGCCGGTGGCCGCGAAGTCGGGCGGCAGCAGCGCCGCCACCACCGGGGGCAGCAGGCCCATGGCGGCCACGGTCTTCATGCCGGCGAGCAGTAAGTAGCCGAACCCGTAGACCGAGACGAACACCTTCAGGTAGGCGGAGATGCCGTTCGCGGCGAGCAGGATGCCGGCCATCACGAAGCCGGCCAGCGAGACGTAGAGCGGCGGGCTGGGGATCCCCGGGAGCGCCAGCAGGATCAGCGCGGCCAAGGCCGTGAGCACGGCCTGGATCCCGAGCCCGGTCCTGAGTGAAGCCACGCGTGTCTCCCGCCTAACGTGAGCGCCCCTTTGGGAACGCAACCCGGCGGCCTTGGCCCTGGGTCGTGGCGACAACGTGGCACTTCGCGTGCGCTGTCACGTGAAAGTTTCGTCAGGATCTGGCGGTCGCGACGTCACGCCGCTTCCCGCGCTACCAGTTCCACTCCTCGAAGCCAGGCTCGCGACAGCGATAGCCGATCGGGCATTGCGGATTGTCGCGGGTGGGGACGAAGCGCAGTTCCGCGATCTCGGAGCCGTTGCACTGGTCGGGGCCGCTGACGAAGCGCTCCGAATTCGTCCCACCGGCGATCACAACGTCGCCCTCGTTCTTGATGAGCGCCATCGCCTCCGCGCAGGTCATTCGCGTTGTCCCGGCGGGACGCGGCGGCCGCGATTGCTGGGCGAGCGCGCCCGCCCCGATCGCGCCAGCGACCAAGTGAATGCACAGCCAGGCGAGGACCAGCGGCCTCATCAAGAGTGGGTTCCAGAACGCACGCACCCGAGAAGAAAGTCCTCGGGTCTCGCGCCATCCTGCACGGCTGAGGGGCCCGCGACTGTCACCGGAATGCGCCACCATGCGGCTTTCGCCGTTGGACCGCCGCAATCACCGGATTATGGGATTCCCGGACCACGGAGAGCGCTCGTCACTTCGGGACCGCGGATGCCCCAGGGGCAGCCCCGGCACGAGCCTCCCGGTCGGCCCTCCGGCACGCGCCTCCGGCGCCCAGCGTGCCGGCCGACGTGCGCTGGAGCCCAGGGACCCGCAGATGTCCGCCCTCTCGATCCTCGATGTTTCGGCCGTGCGCGCCGCCCCGGTGGCCCGCGAGCCCTACCCGTACACCCTCGGCACCAACGTCCTGAACCCGGACGCGATCGACGCGATCCGGCGCGACTTTCCGGACATCGCCAAGCCCGGCTACCTGACGGTGGACGAGGTCGCACTCAAGGGCCGGTTCAAGGCGCTGATCGACGAGCTGGAGAGCGACGCCTTCTCGGAGATCCTCGGCGAAAAGTTCGGCATCGACCTCGTCTCCTGCCCGCGGCTCACCACGATCATGCGGAAGAGCCAGCTGAAATACGGCTCGATCCACACCGACGGCCCGTCGAAGGTGCTGACGCTGCTCGTCTACATGAACGACGCCTGGGATGCCCCGGCGGCCGGCCGCCTGCGGGTCCTTTATGATGGCCGCAACTACGCGCCGTTCGCGGTCGAGGTGCCCCCGACCATGGGGACGATGTTCGCCTTCCTGCGGGCCGACAATTCCTGGCACGGCCACGAGCCGTTCGAGGGCGAGCGCCGGGTCGTCCAGGTCGCCTGGCTCAAGGACGCGACGGAACTGGAGCGAAAGCGCAAGCGCAACCGCACGGCGCAGTTCCTGAAGGGGATCTTCGGGCGCTGAGCACGGCGGCAGTTCCCCAGAGTCTCTTGTTGGGGCATGCTTTTCACCCACAGGCCGGTGACCGAATCGGCACCGGATGCCTGGACCAGGGGGATCGAATGGGCGCGGTCGTGCTGGCCGATCCGGGTGAGGAGACCCGAACCGGTTCCAAGCGCCGCCTCATCGTGCCGGCCCTCCTCGTGCTCGGCTGGGTGGGGCTGTTCGCCTACAGCGCGGTCTACCTGACCGAGGACCTGCCGTTCCGCTCCCCGCCCGCCGCGACCCGGCCGGCGCCGAAGCCCCCCGGCCGCCGGGTCGTGATGCTCGACATGCCGGAGGAGGCCATCCCGGACGTGCAGCGCCCCGACGCTGCGTTGCAGGCCGCGACGCAGGCGGCCCCGAGCCAGGCACCGCCGAGCACGCGGGCGGCCGCCTCCGCCCCGATGGTGGCCGCATCCGCCAAGCCGCAGACCTTGGGCAGCGCCGAGTTCGTCGGGATCTGGGGCCCGACCGCCGAGGCCTGCGGCGCCCGCTCCCGCCGCCGGGGCTTCATCCCGGCCACGATCACGCAGGAGCGCGCCCGGGCCGGAAGGACGATCTGCACGTTCCACGACAGCCGGCGGGTCGGCAACGCCTGGGTGATGGGCGCCGAATGCAGCGACCGCGGCCGGCACTGGTCCTCCCAGGTCCGCCTCATGGTCGCCGGCGACCGCCTCACCTGGTCGAGCGCGCGCGGCACCGCGGCCTATGTCCGCTGTGGCCGGCGCGGGGGGTGAGGAGCACTCTACGGCAACAGTTTCCGGTTGGGCTTCTCGGCCGATAATGCCCACTCCGTCATTGCGAGCGCAGCGAAGCAACCCAGGGCAGCGCGCGATCTGAAACCGTGCCGTTTCACGAGGTTGCTTCGCTCCGCTCGCAAGGACGGTGAGAACTTCGCCATGCCCGTTCACCGGAGCGTCCGTTTCGGGTCCGGTCATCCTCGATACGTCAGGCGATCCCGCTCACCCGCCCCCCGGCGGCGGCGTTCAAAACAATCCGTGCGGCGGCCTGGCTCGGCGTGTCGTCGCCGGAGAGCCGCATCGTCCCGTCGATGCGGGAGAGCGCATCGCTCTGCGCGTCCCGCTCCGCCCCGCCGACCAGCAGGGGCAGCAGCGCCCGGGTGAGACGCTCGGGGGTGCACGCGGCCTGGACGAATTCCGGCATGGCGTTGTCGGCCAGGATCAGGTTCGGAAGCACGATGCTTGGGACCTGGATCAGGCGCCGGGCGATGAACTCTTCCGCCCGCGAGACCTTGTAGGCCACAACCATCGGGACGCCGGCCAGAGCCAGCTCCAGCGTGACCGTGCCGGAGGCCGCGAGCGCCGCCCGGGCGCCCCGGAAGGCGGCGTATTTCGACTCCCCGCCGGTGAGAACCCGCACCGGCACGGGCCAATCCAGGGCCAGTCGTTCGATCAACGCCCGGTGGCGGGTCACCGCGGGCAGCACCGCCTCGACCTCCAGGATGCGGGAGACCTGCTCCAGCACCCGCCCGAACACCGGCATCAGCCGGTCGATCTCGGCCCGGCGCGAGCCCGGCAGGATCACCAGGCTATAGGGCACCGCCTCCCGCCGCCGGATCTCGGCGCCGGAGGGGCGCAATTCCGAAAAGCGCTCGATCAGCGGATGGCCGACATAGGTGCAGGGCGGGCCGCCGAGCCGCCGATGCGCCTCCGGCTCGAACGGCAGCAGCGCCATCACATGGTCGATGAAGCCGCGCATGCCCTTGGCCCGCCACGGTCGCCAGGCCCAGACGCTCGGCGACACGTAGTCGACGATCGGGATGCCGGGGGCTGCCTTCCGGACCCGCTGGGCCACGGCGTGGGTGAAGCCCGGGCTGTCGATGATCACCAGCACGTCGGGCCGGGCGCGCACCACGGCGCTCGCCGTCTCGCGGATCCGGCGCAGCAGGGTCCGGGCGCGGGCCAGCACCGGCAGGTAGCCCATGACGGCGACGTCATCGAGGGGGAACAGGGAGACGAACCCCTCCTCGGCCATGGCCTCGCCGCCGACCCCGCCGAACACGGTCCCGGGCGCGGTCGCGCGCAGGGCCCGCATCAGCTTGGCCCCGAGCTGGTCGCCCGAATCCTCGCCGGCCACCAGCCAGATGTTTTTGGATGGGGGCACGGAGCCGGCGCTCACGGCTCGGCTCCGTAGCCGACCAGGAACAGCCCCAGGCGGTCGGCCTCTGCGGCAGTGGCCACGCGGTCGATCACCAGGGTGCCGCCGGCCTCCAGCGCCAGGCCGACACAGCCGGCGGCGGCGGCGTTGCGCACCGTCCGGGGGCCGATGGCCGGCAGGTCGATGCGCAGGTCCTGGCCGACCTTCGGCGCCTTCACCAGCACGGTCGCGGGCAGCGCCCGCCCCCGCCCGAACGGCTTGCGCCCGAGCGCCCGGGCGCGGGCGAGCATGCGGTCGGTCCCCTCCGGCCCCTCGACCGCGATCACCCGCTCGCCCGAGACCGCCGCGGCCTGACCGAGATCGTAGGGCGCGAGCGCGTCGAGCACCCCGCGCCCGGTGCGGATCGATATCTCGGCATCGCCATCGGGCCCCGTGCGCCCGAGGCGGCCCTTCGGGCAGAGGAGATCGGGGGCGGCCTCGTGGACGCCCAGTACCCGATGGCCCTCCTCCTCGACCAGCGCCAGGGCGGCGCGCAGCAGCCGGTCGTCACCGCCACCGGCGATCGCCCGCAGGGTCTCGCGGTTGCGCAAAGCCGCGCCGGCATTGAGCAAGGCGGCCGGGCTCGGCCGGGAGACCCCGCCCGCCGGCACCATCACGGCCGGCCCCCAGCGTCGCAGCAGCTTGAGGATCGCCGCGAGGTCGAGGAGATCGACGGTGGCGTCGGCCCGGGCGCGCAGGGACCGGTCGGTGAAGCCGCGGAGCGCAATCAGCCGGAACGGCCTTTGCGTCCGGGTCAGCGACTCGGCGACGAGCTCCGGCAACCGGCCGGCGCCGGCGATCAGGACGAGCGTGCCCTCGGGCAGCGGAGCGGCCTCGGCCATGCGGGGAGGCTCAGGCCGCCCCGATCGGAACCGGAAGCTCGCGCGGCGTGCAGATCGAGCGCTTGCCGCCGGCGCGGATGAAGGCAAGGATCTCGGACACGGCGGTGTGGGACTCGAAGGTCGCGGCCACGTCCTCGACCCGCTCCATCAGCGTGCCCTCGGGGGCGAACAGCAGCCGGTAGGCCCGCCGGAGGGCGTGGATGTCCTCGCGGGCGAAGCCCCGGCGCTGCAGGCCGATGATGTTGAGCCCCGATAGGTAGGCGCGGTTGCCGAGCACCATGCCGTACGGGATGCAGTCGTTCTCCAAGCCCGAGAGGCCGCCCACGAAGGCATGCGCGCCGACGCGCGCGAACTGGATCACGGCGGCGCCGCCGCCCAGGATCGCATAATCGCCGACGCTGCAATGGCCGGCCAGCATCACGTTGTTCGAGAAGATGACGTGGTCGCCGACCCGGCAATCGTGGCCGACATGGGAGTTCGCCAGGAAGGTGCAGTGATCGCCGATCGCGGTCTCGAGGCCGCCCCCGCTGGTGCCGGGGTTCATGGTCACGCCCTCGCGGATCAGGCAATCGGCCCCGATCGTCAGCGTCGAGGCCTCGCCCTTGTATTTCAGATCCTGCGGCTGATGGCCGATGGAGGCGAAGGGAAAGATCCGGGTGCGGGGGCCGATCGTGGTGCGGCCGGCCAGCACCACGTGGCTGAGGAGCTCGCAGCTGTCACCGAGCACGACCTCGGGCCCGACATGGCAGAACGGGCCGATCCGCGTCCCGTCGCCGATCACGGCGCCGGATTCGATCACGGCGCTCGGGTGGATGAGGGCGTCGCTCACTCCGTCACCAGCATGGCGCCGATCTCGGCCTCCGCGACCAGCACGCCGTCGACGCGGGCCTCGCCGCGGAACCACCACATGGTCCGGCGCTGGTTCATCTTCTTCATGTGGAAGCGCACTTGGTCGCCGGGCGTGACCGGCTTACGGAACTTGCACTTGTCGATGGTCATGAAGAACACCTGCTTGGTGCGCAGCTCGTCCGTCCGGATATGGCGGCAGCAGATCGCGCCGGCGGTCTGGGCCATGCCCTCGATCAGCAGCACCCCGGGGAAGACCGGCAACCCGGGGAAATGCCCCATGAATTGCGGCTCGTTGGCGGTGACGTTCTTGATCCCGACGCAGGATTCGTCGCGGTCGATCTCGACGATGCGGTCGATCATCAGGAACGGGTAGCGGTGCGGCAGCAGCTCCAGCAGCGTCTGGATATCGGCTGTGCCCAGCTCCTCGTTGGTGTCGCGCGCCGCCTCGCTCATCGAATCCCGTACCTTGCCTCACCGCCATCGGGCGGACCGATATCCGCCCCCCATGACGGGCGGACGCCCTCTTCGGAAGAAATCGCCGGAAGCGCAAGGGTTTCCGGGACGTGCGGCCGATATCACGCGGCGTCGGGGGCCGGATCCTTCTCCGGGTCCTTGCCCGAGCGCTCGGCCAGGCGTGCCAGCGTCGTGAGCTCGCGGAACCAGGCCCGCACGGGTTTTGCCGGCGTTCCGCCCCAGCGGCTTCCCGGGGGGACATCGCGGTTGACGTTGGAGGAGCCGGCGATCTGGGCGCCGCGGCCGATGCGCAGATGGCCGACGACGCCGACCTGGCCGCCGAGCACGACGTAGTCTTCGAGGGTGGTCGAACCCGAGATGCCGACGCCGGACACGATCACGCAATGGCGGCCGATGACCACGTTGTGGGCGATCTGGACCAGGTTATCGATCTTGGTGCCCTCGCCGATCACCGTATCGCGCGAGGCGCCCCGGTCGATCGTCGTGTTGGCGCCGATCTCGACATCGTCCTGGACGATCACCCGGCCGATCTGCGGCACCTTGAGATGGGTGGCGCCCATGGCGAAGCCGAACCCGTCCTGACCGAGCCGGGCGCCGGGATGCAGGATCACGCGATTGCCCAGCAGCGCGTGGCTCAGGGTGGTGCCGGCCCCGATGGAGCAGTCGCGCCCGATACGCACGCCCGGCCCAATCACCGCGTTCGGCCCTATGACGCTGCCGGAGCCGATCTCGACGCCGGGCCCGATCACCGCGCCGGGATCGACCGTGACCCCCTCCTCCAGCCGCGCATCCGGATGGACATGGGCCCCCGGGGCGATGCTGCGGCCGCCGAACTGCGAGCCCGGCCGCATGGCATCCGGGTGCAGGCGCCCGAGCAGGGCCGCGTAAGCCCGGTACGGGTCACGGGTCACCAGCGCGACGGTGCCCACCGGACAGCGTGCCGCGAAGCGCGGGCTCACCAGGCAGGCCCCGGCCCGGGTCGCGGTGAGTGCCTCGCCGTAGCGGGCATTGTCCATGTAGGCGAGGTGGTGGGGGCCGGCGCTCTCGAGGGGCGCGGCGCCGGTGAGCCGGTATTCCGGGTCCGCGCCCTCAGGCAGGGCTACGCCAGCGGCGGCGGCGACGTCGGCCAGGGTGAGGGAGCCGGTCGCGGCGAAAAAATCGAGATCTGACATGCCTGACAACGCGCCGGCCGGAAAACCCGGCCGGCGCGCCTGTATTTTATCAGAACCGCGAGCCGCCGGAGAAGCGGAACGCCTGGGTCTGATCCTTGCCGATATGGCCGACCTTGCCGAGCAGCGGCACGTAGACCGACTGGCCCTCGTCCTTGGTCAGCGCGTAGGCGTAGTCGAAGCGGATCGGGCCGAGCGGCGAGTTCCACAGGATGGACGCGCCGATCGAGGAGCGGATCGCGGCGGTGTCGCGGACGTTCACGCATTCCGGCTCGACGCCGATGTTGAACGCGGAGAAGTTGCACTTCCCGGTCTGCGGCGAGATGCCGTTGATGAAGCCGTCGCCGTTCACGTTGAACTCGCGCCGACCGTGATAGCCGAACAGCGTACCGGCATCGGCGAAGACCGCGCCCTTCAGGCCGAGATCCCGCGGGATGAGCGGCAGCGGGAACTGCACCTCGAGGGTACCGCCGATATAGGTGGAGCCGCCGATGGCGTTGGAGCGGGCATCGGCGATGCCGACGTCGCGCGGGCCGATACCGTTCGGTGCGAAGCCGCGGACCAGCGACGGGCCGAGGAAGAACTCGTCGGTGACGCGCAGCGGCTTGCCGTCGATGGCGTTGATGTGGCCGCCCTGGAACCGGACGAAGCCGATCACGTCCTCGAACAGCTCCTTGTAGTAGCGCGCATCCGCGGTGACGCGGAAGAACTTCGAGTCGCCGCCCAGGCCCGCGACGTCGGGCTTCAGCTCGGCGTAGAGGCCGTTGCGGGGTGCACCCACCACGTCGAGGGTCGAGTAGGCGAGCGTCAGGCCGGCCAGCGAGGTCAGCGTGTTGCCCTGCGAACCCTTGATGGCGATCGAAGCTTCGCCGTCATACGCGCAGTTCGGGTAGATCGACTGGCCGCCGATGTTGCGGCCGCTATTCGGGTCGATCGTGCCGCCCGCGTAGGTCGCGGTGTAGCCCGGGATCGGCGTCGAGCAGTCGTTGTACGGCCGCTTGAGGGTGTTCGGGACCTTCAGCTCGGTGTTGTACAGCGAGTAGCGCAGGGTGATGCCGAACTCCTCGGTGATCGGCAGGCCCAGGCGCAGCTGGCCGCCATACACCGTGGTCTCGTAGCGCGAGTACCGGGTCAGGTCGGAGTACTTGTAGAAGGCGTCGAAGCCGGCGGCGAGCCGGTAGCCGAGGAAGTACGGCTCGGTGAACGAGAAGTCGACGCCGCGCGAGTACTGGCCGCCGGTGCCGGCGAGGCGGACATACTGGCCGCGGCCGAGGAAGTTGGACTCGGAGACCGAGACCTCGCCGATGATGCCGTCCTGGGTGGAGTAGCCGCCCGCCACCGAGAACGAACCCGTGGGCTGATCCTCGACATCGATGTTGATGACCACGCGGTCGGCCGCGGAGCCGGGCTCGTTGGAGAACCGAACCTTCTTGAAGAAGCCGAGGCCGTTCAGGCGCCGCTCGGCCCGGTCGGTCAGCACGCGGTTGTAGGCGTCGCCTTCCGCGATATCGAGCTCGCGACGGATGACGTAATCGCGGGTGCGGGTGTTGCCGCGGATGTTGATGCGCTCGACGTAGACGTGCGGGCCGTCCTCGACCACGAAGCCCAGGGACACCTGGTGGGTCGCGGGATCGCGCTGGCCGGTCGGGCGGACCTGGGCGAACGGGTAGCCGGCGCGGTTGACCTCGCGGGTGACGTTGTTGAGCGTCCGCTCCACGTCATCGGCGTTGTAGACGTCGCCCACGGCGGCGGTGATGTTGCCGTCCAGCTTGGCGGTGTCGACGCCGGGCAGGCGGGAATCCACCGCCACCGCGCCGACCTTGTACTGCTCGCCCTCATTCACCGTGATCGTGATGACGTAGCCCGAGCTGTCGCCCTCGACGTAGCGGGCGTCGGCGCTGACCACCTGGAAGTCGGCATAGCCGTTCTTCAGGTAGTAGCGGCGCACCTGATCGAGGTCGTTGGTGATGCGGTCGGGATCGTAGACGTCGGAGGTCTTGATGAACGACAGGAAGTTCATCTCGGAGGAGCTCATCAGACCCTTCAGGGTCCGCTCCGAATAGGCGTTGTTGCCGACGAAGTTGATCGAGATGATGCCGGTCTTGTCGCCCTCGTCGACCTGGTAGATCACGTCGACGCGGCCGTTGGGCAGGTCGACGGTCCGGTAGGTGACCTTGGCGGTGCCGCGGCCGAAGCGCTTGTAGACGTCGCGGATGCGGGCGAGGTCGGCGTTGACGATGGCCTCGCTGTAGGGGCCGCGGGCCTTCGCCTCGACGATGCCCTCGAGCGTGGCCTTCTCGACCTTCTTGTTGCCCTCGAACACGACCCGGTTGATCAGGTTGTTCTCGCGGACGGTGACCACCGTGCGCCCGCCGGACTGGGCGACCTTCACGTCCGAGAACATGCCGCTGGCGAGCAGGTTGCGCCGCGCCTCCTCGGAGGAGCCCGAGGCGGTCCCCGTCACGTAGGAGCGGATGGTGTCGGCATCGACGCGCTGGTTGCCCTGGACGACGATCTGCTGCGCCTGGGCGGCACCGCTCAGGACGAGGCCCGCACCGGCAGCGACTAGGACGATGGTCTTCCGCACCGACTTACGTCGGGGCTTCCCCGTCAACGACATCATGCAATCGCCCGTTTCTGTTCTGGTCGCGGGGGTTAGCCCGTCACAGGCGGCCGTTGACCGGTCGTCCTGTCACCCTGGTCCAAGCGTGGCTTCAGGTCCAAGCGTAGCTCTTAGCGGGATTCCCCTGCCAAGCAAACGCGCGGGAGGCCATTGTCAGGGGATTTTGGGGGGTCGTGGCCTTCGCGCCACTTAACGGAGCGGGAGCAACGGAGGCAAAGCGCCGAACATGGTAAATGGCCCGTAAATCTTTGTCAGATCGACTGTTTTCGGGCCGGCCGTGAGTGGCGTTAACCGTGTTTTAAGCCTCCGCCGGGCCGCCGGCGCGGCGCCTTCTGGGCGCTCTCCGGGCGGCATCGCGGCGGGATTGCGGCACCGATTCCGGTGGAGATCGGAACCGGTGCGCATGCGGGTCCTGAGATCAGGTGTTCCGCCAGGAGGCGCCGAGATTGAGGATGTCGTTCCAGGCGGCGAACAGCATCAGCATCAGCACCAGGGCGAGGCCGATCCGGAAGCCGATCTCCTGGGCGCGCTCGCTCAGCGGGCGGCCGCGGACGACCTCGAAGGCATAGAACAGCAGGTGCCCGCCATCGAGCAGCGGCACGGGGAAGAGGTTCAGCAGGCCGATCGAGACCGAGAGCAGTGCGATCAGGCCGACGAGGCCGCCGACGCCGCCGGTCTTGGCGACCTCGCCGGAGACCCGGGCGATGCCGATCGGGCCTGAGAGCTGGTCGGCGGATTCCCGGCCGGTGGCGAGCTTGCTCAGGTACGAGAAGGTGCGCTCCACCACGAAGTAGGTTTCGCGCACCCCGAGATCGAGGGAATCCAGCGCCCCGTACCGGACGAGCCGCGCCTCCGAGCCCGATGGCGAGCGGATCCCGAGCCGGCCGATCCGGTGGCGGCCGAAGGGCGTCTTCTCCTCGTAGGTGGCCGGGGTCGCCTGGATGGTGATGGGCTGCGCGTTCCGCTCCACCGTGAAGGTCAGCGGCGTGCCGGCGCTGCCGGTCACGGTGCGGTACATGGCGTTGAAGTCGCCGATCTTCTCGCCGTCGATGGCGGTGATCACGTCGCCGGGCTGGAAGCCGGCCTGGGCAGCGACGCTGCCCGGCTCCACCGAGGACACCCGGGCGGGCAACTCGTAGCGGCCGGCAAGCCAGATCGCCCCGGCGAACAGCAGGATCGCGAGGATGAAGTTCGCCACCGGGCCGGCGGCGACGATCGCGGCGCGCTTGGCCACGGGCTGCGTCGGGAAGCTGATCGCCCGCTCCTGCGGGGACATCCGGGCGATCGCCTCGGGATCCGGTATGCTCGCGCCGTTCACATCGCCATGGAACTTGACGTAGCCGCCGAGCGGGATCGCGCAGAGCTTCCAGCGCGTGCCGCGGCGGTCGTTGAAGCCGAACAGCTCCGGACCGAAGCCGAGGGAGAAGGCGTGCACGCCGACCCCGCACCAGCGCCCGACCAGGAAGTGGCCCATCTCGTGGACGAACACCACGACCGTGAGCACGAACAGGAACGGGATCACGGCCCCGAAGAAGCCGCCGGCGGTCCCGCCCATCGCGTTGAGGAAGTCCATGAGCCGATCCCTGGCCGTCTCTGCGCCGGCTTCTCAGGCCGGCCATCGCGCCGGTTTAGCAGATCGGTGCGGCTTACCGCCAACGCAATCCGCCGGGACCTGCCGCGGGAGGTCGCGGGTCTCGCGCGGCGCGGCGGGGCACGTCGAGGAAAGCAATCCCCCGCGTTCCTCGGCCCCGCGCCCCGGAAACCGTCAGTGCCCCCCACCTCCGCCCGCGGCCGCGCGGGGTCGGCGGATCAGCGGCACGGCGCAGGCCATCGCCAGGAACAGCACGGTGAGCGCGAGGAACACGTCCTCGAACGCCATCACCAGCCCCTGGATCCGCACCGTGTTGGACATGGCCTTGAGCGCCATGCCGGGGGCGGCGCTGCCGAAGGCGTCGAAGCCGCGCTGCATGGAATCGAGGCGCTCCAGCGCGGCGTCGTTGGCCCAGGTGAAGCGCTCGTGGAGCCGGGCGAGGTGCAGGTCCCAACGGGCGTTGAGCACGGTGTTGATCAGCGCCAGGCCGACGGCGCCGCCGAGGTTGCGGGTGAGGTTGTAGAGCCCGGAGGCGTTCTTCATCCGGGCCGGCGGCAGGGTGCCGAGCGCGATGTTGTTGATCGGGATCATGCAGAGCATCAGCGAGCAGCCGCGCAGGATCTGCGGCCACAGCAGCTCCGAGAAGTCCCAGTCCTTGGTGAGCCCGGTGACGATCCAGGTGCCGCAGGCGAAGCCGACGAAGCCGATCCCCATCATGATCCGGGGATCGACCTTGCCGGAGAGCCGGCCGGCGATCGGGGCGGTGGCGAACATGCACAATCCTGAGACGAACATGGTCTCGCCGATCATCAGCGCCGAGTAGCCGCGCACCCGGGCGAGATAGACCGGGTAGATGTAGGTCAGCCCGTAGAGACCGATGCCGAGCACGAAGCTCGCCACGCAGCCGCTCGCGAAGTTGCGGTCGGAGAAGGCACGCAGATCGACGATCGGCTGCTTCGCCGTGAACACGCGCCAGAAGAACAGCAGCCCCGAGACGCCACCGATGATCGCGCAGGTGAAGACCGCCTCATCCTGCAGCCAGTCGTGGTTCGGCCCCTCCTCGAGGACGTATTCGAGACAGCCGAGGAAGCCCGCCATGAAGGCCAGCCCCGCCCAGTCGAACGCCTTCAGCAGGTCGTAGTTCGGCTTGTCGAAATCGATGAGGATCCAGGTCGAGATCGTCACCGCGATGCCCGGCACCACATTGATCAGGAACAGCCAGTGCCAGGACATGAGGTCGGTGAGGTAGCCGCCGATCGTCGGCCCGATGGTCGGGGCGAGCGTCGCCACGAGGCCGATCATCGGCGACACGATGGTGCGCTTCGAGGGCGGGAAGATCGTGAACGCGGCCGCGAACACGGTCGGGATCATGCCGCCGCCGATGAAGCCCTGCGCGGCCCGCCAGACGATCATCTCGGAGATCGACGAGGAGGTCGCACACATCACGCTCATCAGCGTGAAGCCGCCGGCCGAGAGGGCGAACATCCAGCGGGTCGAGAGCACCCGCGACAGGGTGCCCGACAGCGGGATCGAGATGACCTCGGCGATGAGGTAGCTGGTCTGGACCCAGGGGATCTCGTCCCCGGAGGCCGAGAGGCCGGCCTGGATCTCGTTCAGCGAGGCCGAGACGATCTGGATGTCCAGGATCGCCATGAACATCCCGAACACCATGCAGAAGAACGCCACCATGCGACGGCGGTCCATCGGCGGGTCGGCGGCCGGGGCTCCGGCCGAGATGACGGCGGTTGCGGCCACGGAGGCGTTCAGCGGCTCGCGGCGTCGAAGCGCCGGTTCTCGGCGTGGTCGAGGACCGACCGGTCGGTGCCGGCCCGGGTATCGACCCGCACCTCCACCGACAGGCCCGGCCGCAGCAGGCCCTCACGCGCGACCGCCTCGGGCACCCGCACCCGCACGGGCAGGCGCTGGACGATCTTGGTGAAGTTGCCGGTGGCGTTGTCCGGCGGCAACAGGCTGAACACCGAGCCGGAGGCCGGGGAGAACGACTCGACCACGCCCTCGATCTCGCGATCCGGATAGGCGTCCACGGTCACGATCACCGGCTGGCCGGGGCGCATGCGCTGGACCTGCGTCTCCTTGAAGTTCGCGTCGATGCGCACACTCTGGAGCGGTACCAGGGCGGCGACCCGGGTGCCCGGCGCCACGTAGGCCCCGGCCTCGACCGCCTTGTTGCCGATCACGCCGTCGAAGGGCGCGCGGATCACCGTGAAGTCGAGGTCGCGCCGGGCGCGGTCGACCGCGGTGCGCAGCTCGGCCGAGAGCCGCTCCGCCTCGCGCTTCTGGGCCGCGAGCACGTCGACATTGGCCCGGGCGGCCAGGAGGCCGGCCTCCATGCCCTTCACCGAAGCTTCCGTCCGATCCCGGTCGGCGCGGGCCTGGTCGATCCGCGACTTGGCGACGTAATCCGCCTGCATCTGGGTCGCCCGGGCGAAATCCGCCTGCGCGCGCACGGCATCGGCGCGGGTCGCATCGATCTGCGCGGCGGCCTGGGCGACCTGCGCCTGCGCGGCCTCGACCTGCCGGGCGATCCGCGTGATCGTGCTCTCCTGCGTGGCGAGCTTGTCCTGCGCGGCCTGGAGCGCGAGCCGGTAATCACCGTCGTCGAGCTTGGCGATCACGTCGCCCTTCTTGACCGAGATGCCATTCACCACGGGCACGGATTCGAGATAGCCCGAGACCTTGGCGGCCAGGATCGAGATATCGGCCTGCACGTAGGCATCATCGGTCGCGATGAAGAACCGCCCGACGCTCCACCACTGCCAGCCCTCGTAGGCGCCGCCACACAACGCCGCCGTCAGGAGGCCGAGCAGCAGCATCCGCTTGACCGGGCGTTTCCTGGTCCGGGCGGGTTCCGGCGCAGCCGGGGCCGTCGCGACAGGGGGCTCAGTGACCCGGGGCTGCGCCGGGGCCGGGGTCGCCCCCTCGGCCTGCGCGTCGTCCATACGTTCGATGCCGGCAGCGGGCCGGTCGCCATCTTCGCGAAGGGACATCTCAGCGCCTCTGGACCTCTGACCGAACCGTTCGGTCAATGATTCGGACGCGCCTTGACGCACATCGAATCTGCCTTCAGGCTAGATTGACCGAACGGTTCGGTCAAGCGAGGCGGCGTCTCGGACGCGGAGCAGGGTGATGGATCAGGGCGTGGTGCTGGAGCGGGGACCGTCGCAGATCGAGGGCGACAAGCGGCGGCAGATCCTCGACGGCGCCCGCCGGGTGTTCCTGGCATCGGGGTTCGACGGGGCCAGCATGGGCGAGATCGCCCGGGCCGCGGGGGTCTCCAAGGGCACGCTCTACGTCTACTTCGACAGCAAGGAGGCGCTGTTCGAGGCCCTCATCATCGTCGAAAAGACCAGCCTGGCCGAGACGCTGTTCATATTCGACCCGGCCGACACGGATGTCCCGGCGGTGCTGACGCGGCTGGGGATGAGCTTCCTCGCCGAGATGTCCAAGCCGGAACATATCTCGGTGCATCGCATGGTGATCGGGGTCTGCGAGAAGTTCCCGCATTTCGGGCAGGTCTATTACGACGCCGGCCCGGCCCGCGGCGTCGCGCGGCTGGCGGCTTACCTCGACGCGCAGGTCCAGGGCGGCCTGCTGCGCATCCCGGACACGACCCTCGCGGCCCAGCACTTCCTGCATCTCTGCCTGGCGGGCCTCCTGACCCGCCTCCTCTTCGCCGCCGGCGGCATGGCCGACGACGCCCGGAAAAAGTTTCAGGTGGCGGAGGCGGTGCGGGTGTTCTTGGCTGGGTACGGGGCGGACCGCTGAAGCCTCAGCCGGCCGCGCGTAGCTCCGGCAGGGCCTCGGCGCTCCAGACCCGGACATGGGCGTCGATGGCCAGCGCCTCGTCGACGTCGGCGGGCGCGGTCCGGTACTGTCCGGCGAAGTGCCCGCAGGCCCGCTCGACCAGGTCGCTGATCCCGTAGAAACCGATCCGGCCGGCGATGAAGGCCGCCACCGCGATCTCGTTGGCGGCGTTCATGACGGTGGGTGCCGCCCCGCCGGCCGCGAGCGCCGCCCGGGCGATGCGCAGGCACGGGAAGCGCGCCTCGTCGGCCGCCTCGAAGGTCAGCGATCCGAGCTTGACCAGGTCCAGGGGGCGGCCCCGGTCGATGGTCAGGCGGTCGCCGAGGCCGAGGCAATGCGAGATCGGCACGCGCATGTCGGGGAGCGCCAGCTCCGCGGTGACGGCGCCGTCCAGCCAGTAGACCAGGCCGTGGATCACCGATTGCGGATGCACGACCACGTCCAGGCGCTCCGGCTCGATGCCGAACAGGTGGTGCGCCTCGATCAGCTCCAGGCCCTTGTTCATCAGGCTGGCCGAATCGATGTTGATCTTCATGCCCATCGACCAGGTCGGATGGGCCGCGGCCTCGGTGGCGGAGGCGGCGGCGATCCGTTCGCGGGTCCAGGTCCGGAACGGCCCCCCCGACGCCGTGATCATCATGGTGCGGACATCCGCCAGCGGCCGGCCGGCCAGCGCCTGGCTGAGCGCGTCGTGCTCGGAATCCATCGGCAGGATCGTGGCGCCGTAGCGCGCGGCGTCGCGCATGAAGGCGTCGCCAGCGCAGACCAGGCTCTCCTTGTTGGCGAGCGCGACCGTGCGGCCGAGCCGGAGGGCGGCGTGGGTGGATTTCAGCCCGGCCGCGCCGCTCACCGCGGCGACCACGATGTCGGCGTCGCGGGCCACCGCCTCCATGACGGCGCCCTCCCCCGCCCCGTTGGGGATGCCGCTGCCCGAGAGCGCCTCGGCCAAAGCCGGGCCGGCGGTCTCGTCGGCCAGAGCCGCAAAGGTGGCGCCGAGTTCGCGGGCGACCTTGGCGAGCGCGACCGCGTCGCGTCCGCCGACCACGGCGCCGGTGCGGAACCGATCCGGGTGCTGGGCGAGCAGGTCGGCGGTGGAGCGGCCGATCGAGCCGGTGGCGCCGAAGACGGTGACGATCTGGGTCACGGGTGAAACTCCCTCATCGTCACGGGATGAAACCGCTTCCGCGCAGGGCGAGATAGAGCCCGGCCAACACGGCCACCGCGAAAAATCCGTCCAGCCGGTCCATGACGCCGCCATGGCCCGGGATGATCTTGCCCGAATCCTTCACCCCGTAGCGGCGCTTCAGGCCGGATTCCAAGAGGTCGCCGGCCTGGCTCAGCACGGAGGCCAGGGCGCTGACGCCGGCCACCACCGGCAGGGAGGCGGCGCTCGGCAGGTCCAGCCCGGCGAGGTCGGCGGCCACCGCCACCAGCGAGCCGGCCGCGACCGCACCGATCAGGCCGCCGATGGCCCCCGACCAGGTCTTGTTGGGCGAGACCCGGGGCATGAGCTTCGGGCCGCCGATCTTGCGGCCGGCGAAGTAGGCGGCGATGTCGGTGGACCAGACCACGGCGAACATCCAGGCCGGCCCGATCAGGCCGATCCCGGGATCGTCGCGCAGGGCCACCGGCACCGAGGCGATGGAAGCCGCCCCGAGCACGCCGGCGAGCGCCCGCACCCGGCCGAAGCCGGTGCGCGCCACCGTGGCGCAGGCCGCGGCCCCGAGGAGCAGCACCGCGATGCAGGCGAGCGCTGGGGCGCCGCCGCGCTGGCACAGCAAAAGGGCGCCGAGCGTCGCCGCGCCCAGCGCGATCAGGACCTCGCGGGGCTCGGTCCGGCTCATCACCATCCATTCGGCGAAGCCGATGATGCCGGCGGCGAGCCAGATCCCGGCGAAGGGCCAGCCGCCATAGACGAGGGCCGCGAGGATCGCGGGGGCCAGCACCACGCCCGAGGCGACGCGCAGCCAGAGCTCGCGGCGCCCGGAGGGGCGCGCGGCCGGAGTGGCGGTGGGGGTCACGCGCGTCTCGGCCTTCGCCTCAGACGTGCATGATCTCCTTCTCCTTGGCGGCCAGCACGCCGTCGATATCGGCGATGAACTGGTCGGTGGCCTTCTGCACGTCGGTGGCCTGACGCTTCTCGTCGTCCTCCGAGATGGCGCTGTCCTTCAGGAGCTTCTTGAGGTGGTCGAGCCCGTCCCGGCGGACGTGGCGCACGGCGACGCGGGCCTCCTCGGTATACTTGTGGGCGACTTTGACCATCTCCTTGCGGCGCTGCTCGTTCATCTCGGGGATGCGCAGCCGGATGGTCTGGCCCTCGGTCTGCGGGTTGAGGCCGAGATCGGATTCGCGGATCGCCTTCTCGACGGCCGTGACCATGCTGCGGTCCCAGACCGAGATCGACAGGAGCCGCGGCTCCGGCACGCTCACGGTGGCGACCTGTGCCATCGGCATCGACGAGCCGTAGGCGTCGACCTGGATCGGGTCGAGCAGCGACGGCGTGGCCCGGCCGGTCCGCAGGGACCCGAGATCCTTGGAGAGCGCCGCGACCGCGCCCTGCATGCGGCGCTTGATGTCGTTGAGGTCGAATTCCGGTGTGGCCATGATGGTCGTCCCGACACGTCTGACGTTGTCTTCTCGCCCGGTACGGGCAGTCGCGGCCTCAATGGCGGAATTTTCCCGGTGCCGCAAACCTCTAGGGCTGCCGGGTCAGGGCGCCACGAGGGTCGAGGGCGCCTCGCCGGACAGGATCCCGGCGATCGAGCTCGGCGGGTGCAGGGAGCCGACCACGATCGACAGCCGGCTCTCGCGAGCGAGCGCGAAGGCCGCGGTGTCCATCACCTTGAGGTCGCGGGCGATCGCCTCGTCGTGGGTCAGGCGGTCGTAGCGCGTGGCGGTCGGGTCCTTCTTGGGGTCGGCCGAGTACACGCCATCGACCTGCGTGGCCTTGAGCACGGCGTCGCAACGCAGCTCGGCGGCGCGCAGCACCGCGGCGGTGTCGGTGGTGAAGAACGGGTTGCCGGTGCCGCCGGCGAGCACCACCACCTGGCCCTTGTCCAAGTGGTGCAGGGCCGGCTGGCGGGCATAGGTCTCGCAGATCGTCGGCATCGACACCGCCGACATGGTTCGCGCCGGCACGCCCGCGGCGTTGAGCGCGGTCTCGATCGCCAGCGAGTTCATCACCGTGGCCATCATGCCCAGGGAATCACCCGTGGCGCGGTCGATCCAGCCGGCTGCCGAGATGCGGGCGCCGCGGATCATGTTGCCGCCGCCGACCACGATGGCGATCTCGGCCCCGGCCTCGATGGTGCGGGCGATGTCGTCGGCCAGGGCCGCCAAGGTCGGCGGATGGAGCCAGTAGCCGTCCGGGGCGGCCAGGGCCTCGCCCGACAGCTTGAGGAGGATCCGGCGAAACGGCGTCGCTTCCGGCATCTCGATCTCCGGCTCCATACCGCGTCCCCCGAACCCGCGAGGCTTCTACGTCAGCCGCAGAGGCGGCGTCGAGGGGCCGGGGCGCGATCCGGGCGGGGATCACGGGGACGATTCGCCACCGACATGCGATCGACGTGCAGCTTTGGCAGAGGAGCGGGACCCGCCATCGGGATGGACGCCCGGGATTCCATGCGCATCGCACTCGTCATCAACGGCGCCTCCGGCGCGGTGGCGTCCGGCACGACGCCGGAGGCGATCCGGGAGAAGCTGGTCGCGGCCGGGATCGAGCCCCTGGGCGAGGCCGACCGGGGTGCACCCCTACCGGTGCGGATCGCCGCCGCCGCGTCGGAACCGGATATCGACGCCCTGGTGGTGGCGGGCGGCGACGGCACCATCGCGTGCGCGGCCGCGGCCCTGATCGGCAAGACGACGCCGCTCGGCATCCTGCCGCTGGGCACCATGAATTTTCTGGCCCGGGACCTCGGCGTCCCGCTGGATATCGACGGCGCGATCGCGGCTCTCGCTTCCGGGGCCCGGCGACGGATCGATGTCGGTGAGGTCAATGGCCGCACGTTCCTGATCAACTCCGTGCTCGGCCTGCCCGCCCGGGTGACGCGGCACCGGGAGGCGCATCGCCGGCATGTCGGCCTGCGCAGCCTGCTGCGCTGGGTCCTGGGGGTGCTGCGCCATCTCGGCCGATATCCGCGACTCACCGTGACCGGCACGATCGACGGCACGCCCCGGACCTGGCGGTTCCGGCTGCTGGCGGTGGTCATCGGCGATTACGTCGAGCGGCCGGGCCGCGTGCTGGTGCGGGCGCCGGTCGATGCCGCGCAGCTGACGCTCTACGTCCTGGCGCACCTCTCTCCGTGGAGAACCCTGCGCCTCGCACTCGGCTTCGCCCTGGGCGACTGGCGGCGCCTGCCGGACATCGAGCGGCTGCCGGCGGCCAACCTGACCATCGCGTCGGAGACCCGGGCGCTCCGGGTCATGAATGACGGCGAGATGGCGCTGATCCCTGCGCCCCTGCGCTACCGGATCCACCGGCAGGCGCTGACGGTGATCGTGCCGAGAGCGGGCGACCATCCGTGAGACGGATCAGCCACATCTCCGACCTGCATTTCGGCCGCACCGACCCAGCGGTGGTGGAGGCCCTGGTCCGCGAGCTGAACGCCGACGCCCCCGACATGATCGTCGTCTCGGGGGATTTCACCATGGCCGCGCGGCCTTCGGAATTTGCGCAGGCCCGGGCCTTCCTCGATCGGCTGGCGCCGCCCTGGATCGGCGTGCCGGGCAACCACGACATCTCGCCGTTCCGCCTGGTCCAGCGCTTCGTGTATCCCTTCACCCGCTACCGGCGCGCCATCGCGGCCGAGACCGAGCCCTGTTTCCAAGATGCCGAGATCGGGATCGTCTGCCTGAACACGGTGCGGCGCTGGGCGCCAGAGCCGGATTGGTCGCACGGCGCGATCCGCCGCAGCCAGATCGCCCGGGCCGAGGCGCGGCTCGCGGCGATGCCCGGTCATCTGTTCAAGATCGTCGTCGGCCACCACCCGTTTCTGCCGCCCCCCTGGGACGCGAAAGCCCGGATGGTCGGGGGCGCCGATCGGGCCCTGACGGTGTTCCGCCGCTGCGGCGTCGGCCTGACGCTGGCGGGGCACCTGCACCGGCACTACGCCCGCGACGCCGAGATCGAGGGCTCGGAACCCGAAACGCTCTGCCGGGGCTCGGCCGGATCGCGCCCGGGGCGGTTGCTAGCCGTCCAGGCCGGCTCAGCGACCTCGACGCGGCTGCGGGGCAATGAGCCCAACGCCTACAACCGCATCACCGTTACGGAAGGCCGCGCCGCCGTGCGGGTCCGGCTGTGGGACGGTGATGCCTGGGTCGATGCGGCGCCGGCAGGCCCAGAAGCGGTAATGCCGGCGCCGATGTTTTAGCTTCCGCTGAAGAGCCCGACGGAGCCGAGGAGCGTCATGACGAGGCCGGACGCGAACACGCCGATCATCAGGTAGGAGAAGGATTTCATTGCCATGAACGAGATGTAGTGCGGCTGTGCCGAACCGGGTGTGCGCTGCAACACCAGGCGGGTGGGATTAGGTTTTCTCGATGCGGGGCGCAGCGTGAACCAGGCCGGAATGATATGTCCCGGCAATGGCTTGCGTCTTCTCAACAAACCCGATTGCGGCGCAAGCGATGGGTCCGGCGGTGCTGTTGAGTTCGCGAAGCGAAGCCCCCGCCCGCACGGGCTACGATGTTCGCTCTCCAGTTTGTGCAAGCCACCAGGCGCCCCCTCTCCCGTGCGGGCTTGCGGATTCACCCATCGAGGTCGGCAGAAGACACGAGAGACACTGCGGCTCTCCCTCCCCCTTAGCGACGGTGCAGAATGAGGCTGTGGCCCTCATGAAGGCTGCATGTCGTTCTAAAGCCGGGTTCCCCTCTCCCGACCCGGCCTGACGGCCGGCCCACCCTCCCCCGCAGAGGGGGGAGGGAGACGCGCTTGGGGCTGGCCTTGGCCCTCATCCGGCAGCGATGCGTGGACGTCGTGGCACACACGAAAGAAGGGGCCCGCGCTCCATCCTGGGTGGTGTGATCGACACAGATCGTCGCGATGAGGCGGATTTCTGTCTGGCCAAACGCCATCCAACCCGCCGCTCCCAACCAGTCTCCTGCCCTCTCACCGATGCCGTCGTCACGATACGAAAGAAAACCCCGCCCGGCTCGCGCCGGACGGGGTCTCGTGGTTCTCGGCCCAAGGGTCCGAAAAGATCAGGCGCGTCCGGCCTGCTGGGCGACTTCGGTGGCGAAGTCCGGGCCCTCTTCCTTCTCGATGCCCTCGCCCAGGGCGTAGCGGACGAAGCCCGTCAGGGCGACGGGGCCGCCGACCTTGCCGGCAGCTTCCTTGAGCACCTGGCTGACCGTCTTCGAGCCGTCATGCACGAAAGGCTGCTCCAGAAGGGTGACCTCCTTGTAGTAGCTCTTCAGCCCGCTCTCGACGATCTTGGCGAGCACGTGATCCGGCTTGCCGGCGTTCTTCTCGCGCAGGATGTTCGACTCGCGCTCCAGGGTCGCGGCGTCGACACCGGAGGCGTCCAGCGCGACCGGGTTCGTGGCGGCGACGTGCATGGCGATCTGGCGGCCGAGCGCCGACAGGGCTTCGACATCGCCCTCGGATTCGAGCGCCACGAGCACGCCGATCTTGCCCAGGCCGTCGGCGATCTGGCTGTGGACGTAGGAGGCGATGACGCCCTTCTTCACCTCGAGCTTGGCGACCCGGCGCAGGTTCATGTTCTCGCCGATGGTGGCGATCAGGCTCTGCAGCTTCTCCGAGACGGTCTCGGTGGCGCCCGGGAACTTCGCGGCCTGGAGACCCTCCAGGGTGCCGTCGGTGTTCAGGGCGATCTTGGCGGCCTCGCGGGCGAAGGCCTGGAAGGCGTCGTTGCGGGCGACGAAGTCGGTCTCGGAATTCACCTCGACGATCGCGGCGTGATGGCCGGCGGACTCGACGGCGACCAGGCCCTCGGCGGCGACGCGGCCGGCCTTCTTGGCGGCCTTGGCGAGGCCCTTCTTGCGCAGCCAGTCGATGGCCGCCTCGATGTCGCCCTGCGTCTCGTTGAGCGCGCCCTTGCAGTCCATCATGCCCGCGCCGGTCTTCTCCCGGAGCTCCTTCACCATCGCGGCGGTGATGTTGGCCATGGCGGTCCCTTTCGTATGGTCTGGATGAGAGAGGCCCGGCACGCGGGTGAGCGGCCGGGCCCGGTATGCTTGGTTTCACGACGCCCCGATGACGGGGCGCCGCGACGGACCGAGACTCAGACCGCGGCGGCGGCCTCGACGAAGCCACGGGCCTGCGAGACCCACGAATCGCGGTCGATGCGGCCGTTGAGCTTCAGGTCGGAATCGACCTTGGCGACCTCGTCCGGGGTCAGCGCGGCGATCTGCCAGTAATGGTAGATGCCGGCGTCGTTGAGCTTCTGCACGATCTGCGGGCCCGCGCCGTGCAGCTTGGTCAGGTCGTCCGGCGCGCCGCGCGGGGCGGCGAGCAGCTCGAAATGCTCGGTGGTCTCGGCGAGCATCGCCACGTCGGCCGGATCGAGCGCGTCGGACTCGACCGAGACGGCAGCGGCGTCGTCGGCCGGCAGCTCCTCGGCCTGCGGCTCCTCGGAGGCGCCGAGATCGAGGCCCGACGAGCCCTGCGCCCGCGAGATGCCGTCGATGGCGGCCTTGGCGATCAGGTCGCAGTAGAGCGCGATGGCGCGGCCGGCATCGTCGTTGGCCGGGACGATGTGGGTGATGCCGTCGGGGTTGCAGTTGGTGTCGACGATGGCAGCCACCGGGATCCCGAGGCGGTTCGCCTCCTTGATCGCCAGCTGCTCCTTGTTGGTGTCGATCACGAACAGCAGATCCGGCACGCCGCCCATGTCCTTGATGCCGCCGAGCGCCTTCTCGAGCTTGTCCTTCTCACGGGACAGCATCAGGCGCTCCTTCTTGGTCAGGCCCGGACCGCCGGTCTCCAGCGTCTCGGTGACCTTGCGCAGGCGCGAGATCGAGCCCGAGATGGTCTTCCAGTTGGTGAGCATGCCGCCCAGCCAGCGGGAGTTGACGTAGTATTGAGCCGAGCGCTTGGCGGCGTCGGCGATCGTGTCGGCCGCCTGGCGCTTGGTGCCGACGAACAGCACGCGACCGCCCTTGGCGACGGTGTCGCTCACCGCCTGGAGGGCCGTGTGCAGCGCCGGCACGGTCTGGGCCAGGTCGATGATGTGGATGTTGTTGCGGGTGCCGAAGATGTACGGCTGCATCTTCGGGTTCCAGCGGTGCGACTGGTGACCGAAATGGGCGCCCGCCTCGAGGAGCTGACGCATAGAGAAATCGACGGCCATATCTTTGTACTCTCCGGTTGGATCCGCCGCGGAGGGATGCAGCCGCCCGAAGATTCGGACGGCCACCGGAAGACGCCTCATTCAGGCATGAGGCCGGCTCCGCGTGTGGGATGGGCGGGCGCTTAGCAGAGCCCGGGGCCGGATGCAAGGATTCGGGCGACGCGACGGTCACAGGCATCCTGTCGACACCGGACCTGACGACCGCATGCCAGGGCCGCGTTGCAGTTCTTCGCCGGTTACGGAAACCTTGGCGGCGGCGACCGGCAATTCTTCGAAGGCTACGCCATCACGTCGAAGAGACCGCGCAGAGATGGCGCACGGCAAGCCGGGCCGAATTTCGAATTAAGGGGCGCCGAACACGGCTGCGACATCCGCCGGCGCCATCACCCGATATCCCCCGGCCGGCAGGTCCGCGGGCAGGTCGAGCCCTCCGACCCGGTCCCGATGCAGCGCCACGACATGGTTGCCGATCGCCGCGAACATCCGGCGCACCTGATGGTAGCGCCCCTCGGTCAGCGTCACCGCGCAATGGGTGGGATCCTCAACCGTAAGTTGCACCGGCAGCAACGGCCTTTCCTCGCCCTCCAGCATCAGCGCCCCGGACGCGAAGGTCGCCGCCTCGGTGCCGTCGAGCGGCCGGTCCAGGGTGACCCGGTAGCGCTTCGCCACGTTCGCCTTGGGGGCGATGATCCGGTGCAGCAGCGCGCCGTCATCGGTGAGCAGCAGCAGGCCGGATGTCTCCTTGTCGAGGCGCCCCACCGTGGAGAGCGGCGGGTCGCGCCGGCGCCAGCGCTCGGGCAGCAGCCCGTAGACCAGCGGGCCGGCCTCCTTGTGCGAGCAGGTCACGCCCAGCGGCTTGTGCAGCATCAGGCACAGGCCCGGCAGCGGATCGACCGGCACGCCGTCGATGGTCAGCCGGCTCGGGAGATCGGCGCCGAGGGCGATCCGGTCGCCGGCATCGGGCACCTCCGCGCCGTCCAACAGGATCGCGCCGGCGCGCGCCAAACCCTGGATCTCGCGGCGCGACCCGTAGCCGAGATTGGCGAGCAGCTTGTCGAGGCGGACGGACTTCACAGCCGTCATTTGCGCGCCTCGTAGACCCGGTAGCCACCGGACTGGATCGTCACCGAGACGTCGCGGAACGCCGCCCCGAGGGCCGTCTCGTAGGGCAGATGCGCGTTGGCCACGAGCCACAAGGTGCCGCCCTTCCGCAGTGCCTCCGCGGCCCGGGCGATGAAGGTGCGGCCGAGGGCTTGGTCCTCGGTCCCGCCATCGTGGAACGGCGGGTTCATGACGACGAAGTCGAGGCTCCCCGGCACCGTGCCCGCCACCCGGATATCGGCCCAGACAATCGTGGCCCGGGGATCGGCGACGTTGCGCTGCGCCATCTCGACCGCGCGCCGATCGACCTCGACCAGCGTCAGCGCGGTCACGGCGGGCGCGCCCAGAATCGCCCGGGACAGAATCCCGAGGCCGCAGCCGAGATCGGCCCCCCGCCCCTTCAGCGGTGGGAGATTGGCCAGGAGCAGCGCCGTGCCGGGATCGAGCCGGTCCCAGGAGAAGATGCCGGGCTGCGTGCACAGGGCGAGATTATCGACGTGGCGCGGCCCGCCCTCGTCGATCGCAGCGCCGATCCCGGCCGGTTCCGGCGGCCGCGCGAGCCGGCAGATCCGGTGGTGGCGGCGCGGCTCGTCCGCGGCGGGACAGTCGAAGGCCGCCAGCTCCTTGGCCAGCCGGGCGCCCCCCCGGTCCTTGGGGGCGAGCGCGATCATCCGGCCGCCGGGCACGAGGGCCCGCAACGTATGGGCGAGGACGTAGCGCCGCTCGACCGTGCCGGGCGGCGCCAGCACGGTCGCGGCGTCAAGGCTGCCGTCGGGCAGGTCCTCGAGCCGGGCAGAGCCGGGAATGAGCGGAGAAACCTGGACGGCGTCACCGGGAACCTCGGCGAGGTCCACCGGCGGCAGGCCGTAGACGGCATGGCGCATGAGATATTCGGGATCTTGAGTGCCGGCACCGGAACGCGAATCCACCGAGGAGCGGGAAACCCGCGCCCGACTCGGATCATCCGGGGGGAACGTCGCCTGTTAGCTGCAATAGCTCCGAAAGCCCAGCCTCCTGGTCGTCCCGGGTGACGGGGCGGCCCCGGCCACACGGCTGTCCGTCCACCGCGGGCGAGCCTCTACCTCCTTGCTCCCCCTGCGCCATCGGCGCGGTTCCCGAATCCCCGAACACGGGTCTATCCTGTCGGTCATGACTGCTCCCATCGATCCGCGCCCGACCCTTCAGCACCCGGACGACGATCCCTACCTCTGGTTGGAAGAGATCGACGGGCCGGAGGCCCTGGCGTGGGTCGAGGCGAGCAACGCCGAGACCCTGGCGCGCTACGGCGATGCCGCCTTCGCCCGGGACCGCGACACCGCGCGCACCATCCTCGACCGGCCGGAGCGCATCCCGTTCGTCTCGCGCCGGGGTGGGTTGCTCTACAACTTCTGGACGGATGCCGAGCATCCGCGCGGCCTGTGGCGACGGACCGACGCGACGAGCTTCCTCACGGATTCGCCCGCGTGGGACATCCTGCTCGACCTCGACGCCCTGGCCACCGCCGAGGGGGAGGATTGGGTCTGGGCCGGGTCTTCGGTCCTGAAGGACGGTCACGACCGCGCCCTGCTGTCCCTCAGCCGGGGCGGCGGCGACGCCAAGGTCGTGCGCGAGTTCGATTTGAGCAGCCGCAGCTTCGTGGCGGACGGCTTCGTCCTCCCGGAGGCGAAGGGCGGCGCGGCCTGGCTCGACCGCGACACGCTGCTGGTATCCAGTGCCTACGGCGACGGCATGGCCACGCGCGCCGGTTATCCGCGGACCATCCGGGCACTGTCGCGCGGCTCGGATCTGCACGCCGCCGCGGTGCTGTACGACGTGGCTGAAACCAGCATGGCCGCGTGGGGCTCCGTCGACCGGGAGACCGGCGTCGAGCGGCTCATCTTCATCGAGCAGGTCGGCTTTTTCGACACGACGATCCACCTCGGCGACCGGACTGGGCCACGCACGCAGCTCGACCTGCCCTCGGACGCCGACGTGCAGATCGACCGGAACCAGATCGCCGTGCGGCCGCGCCAGCCCTGGCACGTGGGCGGCGTCGAGCACGCGACCGACACCGTTCTGGCAATCGCCCTACCCGACTTTCTCGCCGGCAGCCGCGCTTTCACGGTGCTGTGGCGGCCGGACGAGCGTCGGGCGCTCCAGGACGTGTTCTGGTCGGCGGGACGCCTGTTCGTGCACGCGCTCGATGACCTGCGGCCGACCTACACGGTTTGCGAGCATACCGAAGCGGGATGGACGACGCGACCATTGGACGGGCTACCGACCCTGGGCAGCGTCCATGTCTGGCCCCTGGATGGCGACCCAGAGGAGTCGGACGGTACGTTGCTCGCGACCGTGCACGACCCGGTGACGCCCGCGACGCTGCTCAGCATCCCGCCGAGCCTCGAAGCGCCCACGGTGCTGCGGCGAACCCCAGCGGTCTTCGATGCGCGGGGCCTGCGGGTGACGCGCCACGAGGCGGTCTCGCTGGACGGCACGCGCGTTCCCTACGTTCAGACCGGCTCGGATGGGCTGACCGGCGAGGCGCCGCTGTACCTCACCGCCTATGGCGGTTTCCGGGTTCCGTTGCTGCCGGGCTACCAGCCGGTCTTGGGCAAGCTCTGGCTGGAGCGGGGCGGCACGAGCGTCGTCGCCAACATCCGCGGCGGCGGCGAGTTCGGCACACGGTGGCACGATGCCGGGCGGCGGGAGGGCAAGGCCCGGGCGCATGACGACTTCGCCGCGGTCGCGGCCGATCTCGTGGCGCGCGGCGTGACCCGGCCGGGCCGGATCGCCGCGGAGGGCGGCTCGAATGGCGGCCTGCTGATCGCCAACATGCTGACCCGCTATCCGGAACGGTTCGGGGCGCTGTTCTGCACGATCCCGCTGATCGACATGCGCCGCTACACCAAGCTCCTGGCCGGGGCGAGCTGGATCGCGGAATACGGCGACCCGGACGACCCGCAGGACTGGGCGTTCCTCGGCGCGATCTCGGCCTACCATGCGGCCGAGGCGGGCCGGCCCTACCCGCCGATTCTGCTCGCCACCAGCCGCCGCGACGACCGGGTGCATCCCGGGCACGCCCGCAAGATGGCGCGGAAGCTGAACGCCCTGGGCTACGACGCGTCCTTCTACGAGCCCGCGTCCGGCGGCCATGGCTACGGCAAGGACAACGCCGAGACGGCCGCGTTCCTGGCGCTCGGCCTGACCTTCCTGCGCCGTTCGATCGGCTGGGACGTACCGGAGGCCTGAAGTCCTGGTTTCAAAAGGTCGTCGACCCTTTGCGGGTGCAGGGTGGAACCCTGCCGTCGGGCTCCGCCCGATGCATCAGGGGCTCCGCCCCTGAACCCCGCCAAAGGGCTGAGCCCTTTGGAAACCCGGTTCAGCCGCGCGGGAATTCCAGGCCCATCTCGCGGTAGCGGGCGGGGTCGTCGGCCCAGTTCTCGCGCACCTTCACATGCAGGAACAGGTGGACCTTGGCATCCGCCGCCTCGGAGATTCCGATGCGGGCCGCCTGGCCGATCGCCTTGATCGTCTGGCCGCCTTTGCCCAGCACGATCGAGCGCTGGCTCTCGCGCTCGACGAAGATCGTCTGCTCGATCCGCACCGAGCCGTCCGGCCGGATCTGCCACTGGTCGGTTTCGACCGTTGAGCGGTAGGGCAGCTCCTCGTGGAGCCGGTCGTAGATCTTCTCCCGGGTGATCTCGGCGGCGAGCATGCGCAGCGGCGCATCCGAGACCTGATCCTCCGGGTAGAGCCACGGGCCGGCCGGCATCCGGGCGGCGAGCGCCCGGCGCAGATCGCCGACACCGTCGCCCTTGAGGGCCGAGATCATGAAAGTCTCGGCGAAGGGCGAGGCCGCGTTGAGCTTGGCGGCGAGATCGAGCAGCCGCTCACGCGGGATCAGATCGATCTTATTGAGGATCAGCACCTTCTCGCGCTTCACGTCGCCGAGGCGGCTCAGGATCGCCTCGACTTCCTCGTCCATGCCCTTGCGGGCATCGACCAGCAAGCAGACCGCATCGGCGTCGGCCGCGCCGCTCCAGGCGGAATGCACCATCGCCCGGTCGAGGCGGCGCTTGGGCGCGAAGATGCCGGGGGTGTCGACCAGGATGACCTGCGCCGAGCCCTCAATGAGGATGCCGCGCACCAGCGCCCGGGTCGTCTGCACCTTGCGCGAGACGATCGAGACCTTGGTGCCGACCAGGTTGTTGAGCAGCGTCGACTTGCCGGCATTCGGTACGCCGATTAGCGCGACGAAGCCCGCCCGCGCATCGGCGGGCGTGCCAGGGAGGGCCGTCGGCGCCTTCGGTGCCGGCCCCTCAACAGGGTAGTCGTCGTGCCCATCGTCGTGATCGTGTTCGGTCATGCTGTCTCCGTCGGCCCCGTCTCCGGGACGGTTCCGATCCCCTCGCGCTCCAGCAGCGCACGGGCGGCCTCCTGCTCGGCGACACGCTTCGAGGTCCCCTCACCGTGGCCTGGCTCGAGCCCCTCGACTTGTACAGCAATACGGAAGCGCGGTGCATGATCCGGGCCGGTGCGCTCGACCACTGCATAAACTGGGATCGGCAGGCCTCGGCCCATCGCCCATTCCTGCAGGGCGGATTTCGCATCGCGCCCGCGATGCGCCGCCATCGGCTCGGCCGGATGGAAATGCGCTTCGACGATCACTCGGGCCGCATCAAAGCCGGCATCGAGGTAGACCGCCCCGAGGATCGCTTCGCAGACATCGGCCAGGATCGTCTGGTTGCGCCGGCCACCACCCATCACCTCGCCCTGCCCGAGCACCAAGTGAGGCCCGACCTCCCAGGAGGCGGCCACCGCCGCGCAGGTCTCCCGGCGCACGAGGCCAGCGAGCCGACGGGATAGATCGCCCTCGTCCGCATCGGGAAAAGCGGCATAGAGCTGGTCCGCTACCGCGAGTCCGAGCACGCGGTCACCCAGGAATTCCAGGCGCTGGTAACTGCCGCTGCGACCGGTCGCTTTGCTGGTGTGGGTCAGGGCCCGGGTGAGCAGGGTCTGGTCGGCAAAGCTGTGGCCGATCCGTTCCTCCAGGACGCTGAGCGGCGGCCTGGGCTTGTGGGAACGCCGCGCCCGGGAAGACGGTCGGGCCTGTCCAGCCTCGTCCAAGTCCGGGCCGGTCAATGGATGGTCGAGAACAGGCGCGACCAGCGCACATGGGCCGGCCAGTTCCAGAGCTGCCAAGCCGGGGTGCCCTCGTCGATCGAGAAGAAGATCATCTCAGCGCGCCCGACGAAGTTGGCGAAGGGCACGTAGCCGACGCTGGCAAGGTCGCGCGAATCGGTGGAGTTGTCGCGGTTGTCGCCCATCATGAAGAAGTGGCCGCTCGGCACGGTGTACAGCTCGGTCTTGTCCCAGAAGCCGTTGTCGCCGTCGCGCTCGATCACCCGGTGGACGACGCCGTTGGGCAGCGTCTCCATGTATTGCGGGACCTTGGTCGCCTGGCCGTAGGGATCGGTTGTCTCGTAATCGGCGATCCGCTCGCGCTTGACGGCCTTGCCGTTGATGTTGAGCACACCGTCGATCATCTGAATTTTGTCGCCCGGCAGGCCGATCACACGCTTGATGTAATCGGTCGCGTTGTCCTTGGGCAGCTTGAACACCGCGATGTCGCCGCGCTTCGGCTCAGCCGCCCAAACGCGCCCATCCGCCTGGATCGGAATGTATTCCGATAGCGGCAGCGAATACTTCGAATATCCGTATGAATATTTAGAGACGAACAGGTAGTCGCCGATCAGCAGCGTCGGCACCAGCGATCCGGACGGGATGTTGAACGGCTGGAACAGCAGCGTCCGCACCACGAGGGCGATCAGCAGCGCCTGGATGCCGACCTTCAGGGTCTCGCGGATGCTGGCCCAGGTGCCGGTCTCGGCCTGTTTCATCAGCGGCTTGCCGTCGTGATCCACGCGTGCGCGTTCCATATTCAGACTCAGATTCCGTCGCCGGAGCGTGCTCCGGCGCTTCCGTTATCGCATGATGGCTTCGGAAAACCGGATTTCATTTTCTGCATCATACGCCAGCCGCCCGCGAGTCCGGGCCTCGCCGCTTGCGGCTGATCTGCGGTTGTCCCGAGGAATGCGCCGCAATCGTGTCCGCTGGTGCGGCGGTCTAGACCAAGCGCGAGCCTCCCGCAACGCGCGAGAGCGGCAGGCTAATCCATCGCCGCGGATCTCAACCGGGCGGAACCGTCGGCAAAGCCTCGATGATCACGAAGGCTTGAGCCATCGGCGGATCATCCGTCAGGCTTACATGCAACCGGCCCTCATGGCCCGGAGGCAGCATCTCGGCCAAGCGCGCGGCCGCGCCGCCGGAAAGCCGCAGGGTCGGCTGGCCGGAGGGCAGATTCACCACCTCCATATCGCGCCAGAACACGCCGTTGCTCAGCCCGGTGCCCAGAGCCTTGGCGCAGGCTTCCTTGGCGGCGAAGCGCCTGGCATATCCCTCTGCGCGGGAGGCGCGGCGGTCGCAGCGCGCCCGTTCACCATCCGTGAATACCCGGTGCGTGAAGCGATCCCCGTGGC
Source organism: Methylobacterium sp. J-001 (assembly GCF_022829565.1). Lineage (NCBI taxonomy): Bacteria > Pseudomonadati > Pseudomonadota > Alphaproteobacteria > Hyphomicrobiales > Methylobacteriaceae > Methylobacterium > Methylobacterium sp. J-001. Next base: position 48,588 of record NZ_JAKSYN010000227.1, on the reverse strand, counting down.
GTGCCAGCGCGCGACCGATCCGGTTGATGTCGCACAGGTCAGAGCCGATGCCGAGGATCATGGGCGCCGCGCACGATCCATGGCGGCGCGCATATCCCGAACGGCCTGGGCGAGCCCGACGAAAATCGCCTCGGCGATCAGCGCGTGGCCGATATTCAGTTCCCGGATCTGCGGCAGCGCCGCGATCGGTCCGACGCTCTCGACCGTCAGCCCATGTCCGGCATGGATCTCGAGGCCGAGCGCGGCGCCATGCTCGGCCGCCCGCTTGATTCGCGCCAGCTCGTGCGCGAGGCGCGCAGCATCGCCCTCCACAGCGGCCTCGCAGTAGCTTCCGGTATGCAGTTCGACCACCGGCGCCCCAAGCGCGCGCGCAGCTTCCATGACGGCTGGCTCCGGCTCCACGAATAGGGAGACGCGAATACCGTCCGCGGCCAGGGCCCGAATGCGCGGGGCGAGGTGATCGCGTCCGCCGACGATATCGAGCCCGCCCTCGGTCGTCCGCTCCTCCCGCTTCTCCGGCACCAAGCAGGCGGCGTGCGGTCGAGTCGCCCGGGCTATCGCGACCATCTCGTCCGTCGCCGCCATCTCGAAATTCAGCGGGATCGTTAGATCCCGCTTCAGCGCAGCAATATCGCGATCGCGGATATGGCGGCGGTCCTCGCGCAGATGCGCGGTGATGCCGTCCGCTCCCGCCTCGACTGCCAGCAGAGCCGCCCGAACCGGGTCGGGATAGGACTCACCGCGGGCGTTACGCACGGTGGCGACGTGGTCGATGTTGACGCCGAGGCGCTGCTTATCGGTGGTCATGGGCTCATTCGTCCCGGGCCGCCACGGTCCCGCAGGCGCCCTCGAACCGCCGATATGCTGGTGTTGCGCCTCACCGACAAGACGGGCCGGCTTACAGGCCTGTCGAGGCACCCCGGTCTTGCCAGCCCGGGAAAAACCGATTATGCGCCGCCCCTCGCGTTCGCTCCGGCCGGGGGCTGAACGGATGGTGCCGCTTGCGGCATAGGGTCTTCACCGATCCGTCGTCCGGTGTCTCCGCCTTCGATCAACCGCTCGGGCCTGAAAATCGGCTCGAAGGGCTTGGCGCCGAGCGTCTCGCGAATGAACCGGCCCGAACCAGCCGCTTGTCAGCGGCCGGGCTCCTTTTGACACTGAAAGGCCCGATATGCCTCTCTACGAGCACGTGCTCTTGGCCCGGCAGGACGTGACGTCCCAGCAGGTCGAGACGATGATCGACACCTACAAGGGTGTGATCGAGCAGAACGGCGGCCGCCTCGAGAAGATCGAGATGTGGGGCGTCAAGTCCCTGGCCTACCGCATCAAAAAGAACCGTAAGGCGCATTTCGCGCTCCTCAACATCGACGCGCCCCCGGCCGCTATCGCCGAGATGGAGCGCCAGATGCAGATCTCCGAGGACGTGCTGCGCTTCATGACCGTCCGGGTCGAAGATCTCGATTCCGAGCCGTCGGCGATGATGCAGAAGCGCGACCGCGACGATCGCAAGGATCGCGAGCGCGGTCGGCGTCGTGACGATGACGGCTTCGGTGGCGGCGGCGGCTTCGGCGGCGACCGTCCGGACCGGGGTGATCGCGGTGGTGATCGTCCCGAGCGCAGCTTCGGCGGGGAGGCCTAAGCCATGGCATTTGGTGCTGGTGCTGGTGCAGGCGGCGGACGCCGTCCCTTCTTCCGTCGTCGCAAGACCTGCCCATTCTCCGGGGCGAATGCGCCGAAGATCGACTACAAGGACGTCAAGCTCCTGTCCCGCTACGTGTCCGAGCGCGGCAAGATCGTTCCGTCCCGCATCACCGCGGTGTCGGCCAAGAAGCAACGCGAGCTCGCCCAGGCGATCAAGCGCGCCCGCTTCCTCGGCCTGCTGCCGTACGTGATCAAGTAGGTCTTTAAGCTCGGCCGGCCCGGCATCTGTCCGGGTCGGCTTTCATCAAGAGCGATCTGGCATCGCTCGATCGTTGGGGCGCGGCGTCGCCTCTAACCCTGCCGGACGGGCAGCGGGACAGCGGAACCCATGGCAAACCATATCGGCATCGGTATCGGCGCGGGTCTCGTCTCCGCACTCCTGTTCGGGGTGCTGCTGAAGGCGACCCCTCTAGCGATCGTGCTCTACCTCGTAGCGCCGCTGCCGATCCTGATCGTCGGCCTTGGGTGGAGCCACAAAGCCGCTCTCGCGGCGGTGGTAGCCGGCAGCTTGGCGCTGGCCCTGGCGATCGCGCCCTTCATGGGCCTCGCCTTCGCGGCCTACATCGCCGTGCCGGCTTGGTGGCTGGCCTACCTGACGCTGCTCGGCCGCGAGACACCGTCGGGCCTCGAATGGTACCCGACCGGCCGGTTGCTCGGCTGGACCGCCGCCACGGCCGCCCTCGCCTTCATCGCCATCGCGATCTTTTCCTCCCCGAACCACGCGGCCTTCGACGCGCAGCTGCGCGGGCTCGCCCGCACGCTGGTGCAGGTGCGCGATCCAGCAGCCCGCGCGACGATCGAAAGTCGCCATGCGGAGACGCCGCAAGCCGATACCGGCGATGCCGGCTCTGACTCGGCTGCCGGGCCGGATGCGGCGCCGAAGACCAACTCGGACGAGGCCGAGGTGACGCGCAGCGAAGTCGCCGATGCCCTTGCACGGGTGGTACCGGCCTTCGCGGCCAATGGGCTCGCGCTGCTCCTGACTTTTTATCTCTGGGCCTCGGCCAAGATCGTGAAGATCTCGGGCCGGCTGCCCCGCCCCTGGCCCGATCTGCCCTCCACCGCCATGCCGCGCGCGACCTTGGTGACGCTGGCGGCCGCCGTGCTGATGTGCTTCGCCCCCGGCTTTATCGGCGTCTTCGGCGTCGCGCTGGTTGGCGCCTTCAGCGCGGCCTTCGCGCTCCAGGGGCTTGCCGCCTTCCACGACCGCTCGCGCGGCCGGCCGGGGCGCGGGCTGATGCTGTTCGGCATGTACCTGATCCTGTTCGTGACCCAGGGCGTCGCCCTGGTGGCACTCACCCTGTTCGGCCTGGCCGACACAGCCCTCAATCGCCGTCGTCCCAAGGACAACCCGGCGCCCTGAGTCCCCGGCCCCTGAGGCCAACCCACTGAAGGAGTAAAGACGATGGAAGTGATCCTGCTCGAGCGCGTGGCCAAGCTTGGCCAGATGGGCGAGACCGTGAATGTCCGCCCGGGATTCGCCCGCAACTTTCTGCTCGCTCGCGGCAAGGCCTTGCGCGCGACGGAAGCCAACAAGAAGCACTTCGAGGCGCAGCGCGCCCAGCTCGAGGCTCGCAACCTCGACCGCAAAAAGGACGCCGAGGCCGTCGCCGAGAAGCTGAACGGCCAGAGCTTCATCCTCATTCGCCAATCCGGCGAGACCGGCGTGCTCTACGGCTCCGTCTCGACCCGCGACCTCGCGGAGGTTGTGGCCAAGGAAGGCTTCACGGTCGATCGGGGTCAGTTCATCCTCAACCAGCCGATCAAGACGCTGGGCCTGCACACCGTCCCGGTGGTGCTGCACCCGGAAGTTGAGGTGCAGGTCACCGTTAACGTCGCCCGCAGCCCCGAGGAGGCCGAGCGTCAGGCCCGCGGCGAGTCGGTCACTGAGCGCGAAGCGTTCAACCTTGACGACCTCGGCCTGGAAGTCGGCATGGCTCTGGCCGATGCCGGCGAAGGCGCCGACGACCGCGGCTGATTCGTTCGGGGCTTCCCCGCGTGCGCCGCTTCGCAAGAGCTTTGGGTCCTTGACGGAGCGGCGTCATCCACCGCGCTGTATACCGGTGGAGATTGGGGATCTTCCGTCCTGAGACTTGACACGTTCCAGTTTTGTTCCAGCATGGACGCCCGCCCCTCGTAAGAGTCGGCGGGCGTTTGTTTGTCCGGGCCGAGGCCGGGACGAACCAACCGTAGGCCAAGGCGTCGTCCCGATTGGGCGGCTTCCAGCGGCAGACGATACAAGACCAAAGACCTAGAGCCTCATAGCGGAACCGAAATCCGTCTCGCGGCTCCAGGCTTCGGTAACCTTACCGTGGCCAAGGTCACGCGGTGTGATCCTGGTGCGCCCGTCCCGGCGCCTGATTCGGAGTCGTCTGCCGATGGCCCTGCCCAATGCGCTCACGGCCAAGCTGGAAGCGGTTCAAGCGGAGTACCGCGTCGCTCCACACAACATCGATGCGGAGCAGGCGCTGCTCGGCGCCATCCTGGTGAACAACGACGCCTATTACCGGGTGTCGGACTTCCTCCTGGCCGAGCATTTCATGGAGGATGCCCACCAGCAGATCTTTTCGGTGGCAGCCTCCCTGATCCGGGCCGGCAAGCTCGCCACGCCTATCACCATGAAGACCTATCTGGGCGACGCCGATTTCGGCGGCCAGACGGTGATGCAGTACCTCGCCCGGCTGGCGGCCGACGCGACCACCGTGATCAACGCCGGTGCCTACGGTCGGACAATCTACGATCTCGCCATCCGCCGCCGCCTGATCACCATCGGCGAGGATCTGGTGAACGGCGCCTACGAGGCACCGGTCGAGCAGGCGCCCCGAGACCAGATCGAGGAGACCGAGCGGCGTCTCTACGAGCTCGCCGAGGCCGGGAAATATGACGGCGGCTTCCAGAAGTTCTCGGACGCGCTGACCGCCGCGGTGGACATGGCCGCCAAAGCCTACCAGCGCGACGGCAAGCTCTCGGGCATCGCCACCGGCCTGTCCGACCTCGACGCCAAGATGGGTGGCCTGCAGCCGTCCGACTTGATCATCCTCGCGGGCCGCCCGGCCATGGGCAAGACCTCGCTGGTGACCAACATCGCCTTCAACATCGCCAAGGCGTATCGCGGCGAGAAGGCGGCCGACGGCACGATGCAGACTGTCAACGGCGGCATCGTCGGGTTCTTCTCCCTTGAAATGTCGGCCGAGCAGCTCGCCACCCGTATCATCGCCGAGCAATCGGGCGTGCCCTCGTACAAGATCCGCCGCGGCGACATCCGGCCAGAGGATTTTTACAAGATCACCGACGCAGCGCGGGATATGCAGACAATCCCGTTCTACATCGACCAGACCGGCGGCATCTCGATCGCCCAGCTCGCCGCCCGGGCCCGGCGTCTCAAGCGCCAGAAGGGCCTGGATCTGCTGATTGTCGACTACCTGCAGTTGCTCTCCGGCTCCGGCAAGCGCAGCGACAACCGCGTGCAGGAGATGACCGAGATCACCACAGGCATGAAGGCGTTGGCCAAGGAGTTGGCGGTGCCGATCATCGGCCTGTCGCAGCTCTCGCGTCAGGTCGAGAACCGCGACGACAAGCGCCCGCAGCTTTCAGATCTGCGTGAATCGGGCTCGATCGAGCAGGACGCCGACGTGGTGATGTTCGTGTTCCGCGAGGAATACTACGTCAACAACAAGAAGCCCCGCGAGGGCACCGAGGAATTCTTTGCCTGGGAGGCGGAGATGAACCGCGTCCATGGCAAGGCCGAAGTCATCCTGGGCAAGCAGCGCCACGGCCCGACCGGCACGGTGGAACTGCAGTTCGACGCCAACATCACCCGGTTCTCGAACTTGGCCCAGAGCGAGCGGCTACCCGAGCAGATGTGATCGACCCTGTTGCGGCGGCCGAGCACCGCCGCGAACCATCGTCAGATCAGGCCGTTGTGCGGAGGACGATTTTTCCGCAGCGCAGGATCGACGATGAGCGAGCCGACACCTCCGAAGATGCCATACTGGCACGTCTATACCGACGCGGAGGGGGTAAGCCGCCAGGAGCTCTTCTCCATTGAGCGCTTCAAGTTCGAGGGGATCAATCCCGAAACGGCGCCCCAGTGGAACGACAAGATGGAACCGGCACCGTCGGTGGTGACCTTTACGGTCCTGCCGGTCGGCTGGATTGGCGAGTGGCATGAGAACCCGCGGCCGCAATGGATCGCGATCCTGTCGGGCCGCTGGTTCGTGGAGACGATGGACGGCCACCGGGTTGAGATGGGCCCGGGTGAGTTGATGATGGGCGAGGACCAGAACACCAAGGCGCGCGACGGCAAGAAGGGCCACCTCTCCGGCACCGTGGGCGACGAGCCCTGCACGATGATCGTCACGGGGCTCCAGGTCGAGCCGACCGTGAACCAGCCCGGTCGCTTCAAGTAAGGGCCGCACGATGGACGGCATTGAGCTGACCCAGCCGCGCTTCAAGGCGTATGTGCTGCCGAACGCGCCGCTGGAAAAGCTCGCCGAGGGCTTCGCCTGGACCGAGGGACCGGTCTTCTTCGGGGACCGCAACGAGCTGCTGTTCTCGGATCTCCCCAACAACCGGGTGATGCGCTGGACGGATGCGGGCGGCCTCAGCGTCTACCGCGAGGCCGGCGATTTCGAGAACGGCCACGCCCGGGATCGGCAGGGACGGCTGCTCTCCTGTTCGCACCGCAGCCGGCGCATTCACCGCACCGAACTCGACGGCAGCATCACCGGCTTGGTCGAGCACTACCAGGGCCGGCGGCTGAACTCGCCCAACGACATCGTTTGCAAGTCCGACGGCACGATCTGGTTCTCGGACCCGCCCTACGGCATCCAGACCGATTACGAGGGCGGCAAGCAGGAGTCCGAGCTACCAGCCGCACTCTATCGGTTCGACCCGCGTGACGGCTCTCTGGGCGTGGTCGCGGATGATTTCCAGGGCCCGAATGGCCTGTGCTTCTCCCCCGACGAGCAAAAACTCTACGTCGTCGAGACCGGGCTTCAATTCGCCGCCGATCCTGTCCAGCAGGTGCGCGTGTTCGACGTCGCCGAGGATGGCCGCTTGTCGAGGGGAAAGGTGTTCTGCACGATCGCGCCGGGCAATGCCGATGGCATCCGCTGCGACGAACACGGCAATCTCTGGTCGAGCGCTGGCGACGGCGTTCACTGTATCGATCCCAGCGGCGAGCTGCTCGGCAAGATTCTGGTCCCCTCGACGGTGGCAAATCTCGCCTTCGGCGGCCGCAACAACAGTCGTCTGTTCCTCTGTGCCTCGCACACGCTCTACGCGATCTACACTAACGTGCGCGGAGCACGTCTGCTGTGAGCGGCATCCGGGCCATCACCGGTTTCAGCCGCACGGTCGCGGATCTATCGGTCACAGAGGCCTTCTATCAGGACGGGCTCGATTTCCAGCGGGTCGCCCCGCCGGAGCCGGTACCAGATGCGCAAGCCGAGGCGATGGGGCTTGCGGGGCGGCAGGCAACGCAACTGCGCCTGCGGCTCGGCGGCCAGATTGTAACCTTCCTGGCAGTCGAGCCGCCCGGCGCGCCCTACCCCGCTGATCCGGCGGCGACAGATCCGTTCTTCCAGCACCTCGCGATCCCGGTGCGCGACATGGATGCCGCGATGGCGCGGCTCGCCCGGTTCGGGGCGGCCCCGATCAGCCGGGGCGGCGCGCAGGTCCTGCCAGCATCCTCCGGGGGCGTCACCGCCTACAAGTTCCGCGACCCGGACGGCCACCCGCTGGAGCTGATCTTTTTTCCCGACGGTCCTCCAGCAAAACGCTGGCGCAACGCACCGGGCCTATTCCTCGGCATCGACCATTCGGCGATCACCGTAACCGATCTCACTGCGGCCCTGACACTCCTCACCGGCCCCCTCGGCCTCACGGTCGCGCAGACCGGGCTGAACCGGGGGCCCGAACAGGTGCGGCTCGATGGGGTCGACGATCCGGAGTTGGACGTGATCGCGCTCGCCCCCCCTGTATTCGCGCCGCATGTCGAAGTGCTGCATTATCGACGGCCGATCATCCGGAGAGCCTCCCCAGCCCCGTTTGGCCCGGCTGACCGCGCCTCGACCCGTTTCATCTTCGCGGTAGACGAACTGGAGGGTCTGGTGTGGGCGTTGCGCAAGGCGGGGTTGGCGCCACGGGCGTCGGGCGATGGCTCAGTTGCCTATTGTGCTGGGCCGGACGGGCATGGGTTCCTATTGATGAACGCCTGATGCCCCCAAACGACTGCGGTGCGCCCGGCACTTGACGCGCCGCCCCTCCCGCGTCCAATCCGGCCGCCCCGGAGGTGAGATCGATGCCGCTCCTCGCCCTGCCCTTTCCGGCCATCGATCCGGTGGCGCTCGCGATTGGGCCGATCACAATTAAATGGTACGCCCTCGCCTACATCGCCGGCCTGATCGGCGGGTGGTACTACGCGCGCCGCCTCGTCATGGCCGACAGCCTGTGGGGCGTGGTCAAGCGCCCGCAGGTGGTCGACATCGATGACCTCGTCGTCTGGGTGGCGCTCGGCGTCGTGCTCGGCGGACGGATCGGCTACGTGCTGTTCTACAACCTGCCGATGTACCTCGCCGACCCGATAGAGATCCTGGCGATCCGCAACGGCGGCATGTCGTTCCATGGCGGCTTTCTGGGCGCGATCCTGGCCTTCCTGCTGTTCGCTCGCGCCAAGAAGCTGAACGGCTACACGCTGCTCGATATCGGCGCTGTGGTCGTGCCGATCGGCCTGTTCTTCGGTCGGATCGCGAATTTCGTGAATGGTGAACTCTGGGGGCGGATCGCGCCAGATTTCCCCTACGCAATCGTATTTCCGACGGGCGGGCCGCTGCCACGTCACCCGAGCCAGCTTTACGAGGCGGCCACCGAGGGCCTGCTGCTGTTCATCGTCATGGCGCTCGCCGTGCGCCGGTTCGGGTTCCGCAAGCCCGGCTTGCTCGGCGGCATTTTTGTCTTCGGCTACGCCTTGGCCCGGACGTTCTGTGAGTTCTTCCGCGAGCCGGACCGGCAGCTCGGCTTCCTGTTCGGCGACCATCTCGGGCCGATGGGCGGCGGCGTGACCATGGGCATGCTGCTCTGCGTTCCGATGATGATCGTCGGGCTCACCTACATCGTCCTGGCGGGCACGGGACGAACCCGTCCGCGCAACCCGGTCGCCGCGTCTAATCCGCAGGAGGCGGCGCGCGAGGCGCCCGCTAAGGCGTGACGCCGCTTGGAGCCGAGATTGCGGCACTGATCCGCCATGGCGGGCCGATCGGCATCGACCGCTACATGGCGCTCTGCCTCGGCCACCCGGTCCACGGTTATTACCGCACCCGCGACCCGCTTGGTGTTAAGGGCGATTTCACTACGGCCCCCGAGATCAGCCAGATGTTCGGTGAGCTGATCGGAGCCTGGGCAGGCTACATCCACGGCCAACGAGGCCAGAGGGAGCCGCTGATCCTCGTGGAACTCGGTCCCGGCCGGGGCACGCTGATGGTGGACGCCCTGCGTGCCCTGCGGATAGCGGCCCCGGGCGCGGAGATCAGGCCGCATCTTGTCGAGACCAGCCCGGTGCTGCGAGCCGTGCAGGAACGAGCCCTCGCCGGCACCGGCGCGACGTGGCACGCTGGGATCGAGACCCTGCCCGAGGGCCCGGCGATCATCCTGGCCAACGAATTCTTCGACTGCCTGCCGGTCCGCCAATTCGAGCGCCACGCCACCGGCTGGCATGAGCGGCAGGTTGGGCTTGGTCCCGAGGGTGATCTCGTGTTCGGCCTCGCCCCGGAGGCGACGCCGGGGTTGGACGCTGACGGCCCGGAGGGTGCGCTGCTCAGCGTACCGGGGGTTGGCCTGGGGCTGATGCGGCTTCTTGCGCATCGCATGCGGGAAGCCGGCGGCGCCCTGTTGGCGATCGATTACGGCCATGTCCGGCCGGGCTTCGGCGACACGCTGCAGGCCCTGTCGGGACATCGCTTCGCCGACCCGCTGGCCGCGCCAGGCGAGGCGGATCTCACGCACCACGTCGATTTCGCTGCGCTCGCGAAAGCCGCTCACACGGAGGGTGCGATCGTTCACGGGCCGGTTGCGCAGCGGGACTTCCTGCTCGCCCTCGGCCTGAACGCACGGGCCGAGCACCTGAAAACTCGCGCCACCGCGGTTCAGGCCGCGGCGATTGATTCGGCCGTCCGACGGCTTACGGACGGGAGCCGAGGCGGTATGGGAAGCCTCTTTAAGGTCCTGGCCGTCAGCGGCCGGGATCACGGGCCGCTACCCGGATTTCCCGAGGCCTGAGGCTCGGTCTCCAGGCGGCGGCTCAGGATGTCGTCAGCCGAACGAGCCGAACCCGGCGTCTGAGGCGCTCGGCGCCCGCGGCGTTGGCGGCGCAGGCGGGTTCGGGTCGGACGGGTCGAAGGGGCCGGGCTCACGCTCGACGGGATGCTCGGCCGCGCTCTGGCTCCGACGCTCCGGAACCTGGGGGGCGGTGGTCTCGATCGGGGAGTCGTTCTCGGTCCGTCGTGACATTGCGATCCTTCTCGGAAGAATCCGGAACCCGGACTCATGCTGCAATGCAGCAAGAATCTGACGGTTCCACGACATCGTCAAGGGGCACCCATTCCGTTATCGAGTGCGACATCAGGATGGCGAGGGAGCCGACCGTGACTGCAGGCATGTCAATCGAGGCGCCGGAACTCTCATCGCATGCGGGCGTGCGCCACGCCTTCTTCACCCGGATCGGTGGCGTATCGGAGGGCGTCTACGCTACGCTGAATGGCGGACTTGGATCCCAGGATCAGCCGCAGCGCGTGGCCGAGAATCGGACGCGGATGTGCGCCCAGCTTGGCCTGCCGCCGGAGCGGCTGGTCAGCCTGTATCAGGTCCATTCGGCCGATGTTGTCGTCGTTGAAGGACCCTTCGCGGCCGCGGACCGCCCGAAGGCCGATGCCATGGTGACGCGGATGCCGGGCCTCGCTCTGGGGATTGCAACCGCCGATTGCGGGCCGATCCTGTTCGCCGATCCGGAGAACGGCGTGGTTGGCGCTGCCCATGCCGGCTGGAAGGGCGCGCTCACCGGCGTGATCAACGCGACGGTGCGAGCCATGGAGACGTTGGGTGCGCGGCGGCGGCAGATCGTCGCCGTGCTCGGGCCGACCATCAGCCAGACATCCTACGAGGTCGGCTCGGATTTCGTCGCGCGCTTCCGCTTAGAGGCTCCCGGCATGGAACGTTTCCTCGGGGCCGGACTGCGCGAGGGACACGCGCAGTTCGATCTCCCGGGCTTCATCCTGGCGCGGCTTAGGGAGGCGGAGGTCGGCGAAGTCGCGACGCTCAACCTCTGCACCTACGCCGATCCGGACCGGTTCTACAGCTTCCGTCGGACAACCCACCGCGGCGAAACCGATTACGGACGCCTGATCTCGGCCATCGCGCTGACGACGTGAACCGGGCCTGATTTCCAAGCGCTGCCATTGCCGTCCAGGGGGTGCGACACTTTGTCGATCCGAGAAGCCGAAAAAAAGCGTGGCCGTAAGCGAACCTTGACCATTCGAGTGCGTTTAGACGCGTGAGGTGCCGGGGAAAAACGGCGGATTGCCATAAGGGGCCGCGATAAGCGGTCGGCGATACCGCAGAGCGCAAAGCGCCCTGGAACCGCTGGAACGTAGCCAGATCCGCTTTCCGTGTCCGTCCATAGAGGCCGGCGCGGGGCCACCCGTGAGGACCAGATGATGAAATTCCTTCTTCGCGCCACCACCGCCCTCGCGGGCGTGGCCCTTGCCGGCTCCGCTTTCGCTGCCGACCTGCCGCGCCGCGCCGCCCCGCCGCCGATCTTCACCCCCGTGCCGGTGTTCACCTGGACCGGCGCCTATTTCGGTATCAACGCCGGCTACGCCTTCGACGCCAGCAGCCGCTCCAACAACTCGACCTTCGTCATCCCGGGCGGCGTCGGCCTGACCAGCGGCCCGGCCGCCGTGGCCACCTTCCGCAACCGCAGCCAGGACGGTTTCTCGGGCGGCGCCCAGGTAGGCTACAACTATCAGTTCACCCCGGGCTCCGGCGTGGTCGTCGGCATCGAGGCCGACGCCCAGTACCTCGACTTCGGCCGCGACCGGAACAACGCCTTCGTCAGCGGCGGCGCGATCGCCCCCGGCTTGATCCTCAACGACCCGCGCGGTCTGGCCAGCCTCGACTACTTCGGTACCGTGCGTGGCCGCCTCGGCTACGCCTTCGACCGCACCCTCGTATACGGCACCGGCGGCTTCGCTTACGGCTCGGGCAGCGCCGACCGCTCGTTCGGCGGTTACGCCGGCAACGACAGCTTCCGCACCGGCTACGCCGTCGGCGGCGGCATCGAGTACGCGCTCCCGACCGACTCGTTCCTGAACTTCTTCCGCTCCTCGGCGGTGACGCTCAAGGTCGAAGGCCTGTACGTGAATCTCGACCGCGGTACTCGCAACCAGGGTGTCCTGCTCGTCAACGCCGCCAACCTCGCCCCGGCCTATGTGACCCCGATCGGCCGCCGCGACGACGAGTTCGCCGTCGTCCGCGCCGGCCTGAACTACAAGTTCGGCTCGTACTAAGACCCGGCCTCGGCGCGCCGGCCGCGCCGAGGCGATTGCAACGGATGAGAAAGCCCGGCCGAGAGGTCGGGCTTTTTCACGCCTTGGTTGCGCATCCCGGGCTTGGATGAAGTTTTCGCAACCTCCCCTGACAAAGCGTCACCGCACCCCCATCTCCTCTTCGGCCGTGCGGAGCGTTCGAGCCCGCGGGTACGACTCGAGGAGGAAAACTCCATGAATAGCGAAGAACGCGACGTCATCTCCGGCATCTTCCAGCGCCTGGAGCAGGCCCAGAGCCAGCCCCGCGACGCGGAGGCCGAGCGCTTCATCGCCGACAAGCTCCGCACGCAGCCTTACGCGCCTTACGCGATGGCGCAGCTAATCTACGTGCAGGAAGAGGCGATCAAGAGCCTCAATCAGCAGCTCGAGCAGGCGCGCAACCAAGCGGCCCCGGCCCAATCTTCCAGCGGCGGCGGCGGTTTCCTATCGAGCATCTTCGGCGGCGGCAGCCAGCGCCAGGAGCCGCAGCCTGGCTACGGCCAGCAGCAGCGCCCGACTGGCCAGCCATGGGGCGGCGGCGCCGCCCCACAAGGCTACCCTCAGCAAGGCTATCAGCAACAGCAACCAGGATACCCGCCGCAGCAGCAGGGTGGTCCGTGGGGCGGTCAACCGCAGGCGCCGGCCCGGGGCGGCGGCTTCATGGCGACCGCGCTGCCGATGGCAGCTGGTGCGGCCGGCGGCATGCTGCTCGGCAGCGCGCTCTCGAACGCTTTCGCGGGCGGGCATTCGAGCCTCGGCAGTGCCGCGGCGGCGGGCCTCGGTGGCGGTGGTGAGACGGTCGTGAACAACTACTACGGCGACGGCGGCAATCAGGATCTCGGCTCTGCCCTCGACGGCGGTGGCGGCAATGATTTCCAGGATGCCAGCTTCAGCGATCCCTCCGGTGATTTCGGCGGCGATCTCGGCGGCGGTGACGACAGCGACTGGACCTGATCGCATCGAGTCGGAGCCCGGTCGCATGCAGTTGCGGCCGGGCTTTTTGTGGTTATCGGTGTTTGCCGCACGTGTAGCGTGTGCAAGACTATGTTGCGCATCGCTATGGATCGACGAGGGAGCGACTCTCCCCACCCGTGATTGTACGTCTCAGTGGTCGGGTAGCCTCGGGATGTACAAGGCGAACGGGCTATTGCATCGCCTCCAGTCGGTGAGGTTCGAAGACCGATTACCGAACGACGCTTGCCTCATGGCTAATCTGTTACCGGAACGACACCGAGGCCGCTGGCCGCGGTGTCGGTAGTTGGCTACCGCGCAGGCGCAGTGGTGTTGGTACCCATACCGACGCCCGGGCGCGCGGTGCCAGTGCCCGGTACGGTCGCTGCGCCGGCCGTGCCTGGGGTTGAGCCCATGGTCGAACCTGTAGCGCCCTCATTCATCTTTTGACTGTCGCTCTTCACTGAGCCCGGGTTGTTCATGTTGCCGGTCGCGCTGCCGCCTCCGGCCGGCTGCTGGGCGTAGGCGGTTCCCGTCAAGGCGAGGGCGAGAACTGCGGCGATGCCGTAAATCTTCATGCGCATGTGCGTTTCCTCAATCGGCCCGTCTTCGGGCTCCTGGGGTAACGCAGCTCAGGACCGACTGTTCGGTGCGGATGGGGCGATGTTCGCGACCAACCCAATCACCGAGCCGGCGGATCTGTCCACACCCGCGTACCCGGCGTGGAGGATCGGCTCACATCCTCAAGGATCCAATTCGGCCGGGGCGATGCCGAGCCGATCGAGGCCTCTGCGATCCGTGGCGTGATCGCGCCTGTTGTGATCGGATCCGCCCAATCCGACGCGCTTTCAGTGACCTGCGCAACCGGCTCGGGCAGGTTGCGCTCGTAGCCCACGACGACGGCCGTCAGGCCAGCACCGACCAGGACGAGGGCCAACCCGTCGACGATCATGTGGCCCAGTCTCGGCATGACACCCACGCGTGTTGAGGAGCCTTGGGGCTACGATTGTAGGGTTAATGAACCGTGGCCGATCCGAAGGCTTGGCGTCGCGGCGCTAGGCGCAACGTTCCGCCTCGACGGACGCTTACCGGCCGGAACACACACGATCGGAGCTGACAGCCATGGAAGCCAGTGACCTGAAAGACCACCCGCCCTTCCGGGTGATCACCTTCCGCGACGGCCAGGAAGTCATCACGGAGGATGTCGAGACCGAGGTGGCCGCCCGAACCCGCTTCGCATCGGCGATCGATTTGTGTCAGTTGCGGGATGCGGCGCATTCACACCGCGTTGAACTTCACTCCGGCGGCGAGACGATTGAAACCTGGTCCCAATCCGGCGCGTAGCCGGCGCGGTGCCGCGGAGGATCCGTCATGCACGACCTGCTGCCGAAAGCCGCCGCGTTGGGGGCGGCACTCATCGCGCGCAACGAGACGCTTGCTGTCGCTGAATCGTCATCCGGCGGCCTCGTCTCGGCCGCGCTCCTGTCAGTCCCGGGCGCCAGCGCGTATGTCCTCGGGAGCGCCGTGGTCTACACGGCCACGGCTCGCTCTGCCCTGCTCGGCATCGACGACGGCGCAATGGCTGGCGTGCGCTCGGCCTCTGAAGGCTATGCACGGCTACTCGCCCGGACGGTGCGGGCGCGGCATGGCGCGACCTGGGGTCTTGCTGAAACCGGGGCCGCCGGCCCAATAGGCAATCGCTATGGCGATGCGGCCGGCCATACCTGCCTGGCCGTCAGCGGGCCCGTCGAGTTGTTCGCCACCCTCAAGACTGGCAGCGCGGATCGCGTCGCCAACATGCGGGCTTTCGCCGGAGGCCTGCTCGACCTGCTGGGCGACGCCCTGGCTGAGGGGCGCTGATCGGAAATCGGATCTCTATCCCGCGGAACGCGGGTCCCGACGCGACGTTCCGACCTGTCGAGCCGATGGCCCCCCAGGAGATCAACGTGCCCCAGAGACACCCGCTGCGCCTGTGGGTGGTACGCCACGGCGAGAGTTCCGGTAACGTCGCCCGCGACGCCGCGCAGGCCGCGGGCGCCGCGCGCATCGACATTCCGGAACGTGACGTCGACGTGCCGCTCAGCGCGCTCGGCCACCGGCAGGCGCGGGCGCTCGGGCACTGGTTCGCCAGCCTGCCCGATGGCGAACGTCCGGACCTCGTCCTCGCCTCGCCCTATCGGCGTGCCCTGGAGACTGCGGAGGCGATCCGCAGGACCGGCGGCCTCGCCTCCGGCTCGCCGCGGCTCTTGGTCGACGAGCGGCTGCGCGAAAAAGAGTTCGGCATCCTGGACCGGCTGACCCGGGTCGGCATTGAGCAACACCATCCCGAGCAGGCCGCGCTGCGCGGCGATCTAGGCAAGTTCTATCATCGTCCTCCGGGCGGCGAGAGCTGGTGCGACGTGATCCTGCGCCTGCGCAGCGCTCTGGACACAATCGGCCTGCACCATGATGGCCGCCGGATCCTCATCGTCGCCCACCAGGTCGTGGTGCTATGCCTGCGCTACCTGTTGGAAGAGATGACCGAGGCCCAAATCCTGGCCGTTGATGCGGAAGGCGACGTGCTGAATTGCGGCGTGACGGAATATGCCTTTTCGGCCTCGGCCGCCCCCGGCGGCGGCTTCACGCTGGTCCGCTACAACTTCGTCGCACCCCTTGAGGCGGGGGGCACACCCGTTACCTCCGAGCCTGACGCCGACGCGGCCGCGACATAAACCGGTGCGCATGGGGCGTTGGGCGAGTGGGGAATCCATGAGCACCGTCACGCCGATTACCGAGCACGTGCTGCGGAGCATGGCTCCGCCCGAGCCAGGCGGCGATAGCAAGGATGGCCGCGGCCGTGTCCTCATCGTAGCGGGGTGTACGAGCTTGCCGGGAGCCGTCCTGCTGGCGGCCCATGCAGCGTTTCGGGCCGGCGCCGGCAAGCTGCAGCTCGCGGTCTGCCGGGATCTGGCGATCCCGATCGGGATTGCCGTGCCCGAGGCCCTGGTCGTCGGCCTGTCGCAGACTGCAGATGGCGGTATCGACCAAGCCTGCGCCGACGATCTCGCGCAACGGGCTGAGCGCGTCGATGCGGTTCTGGTCGGCCCCGGCATGTCCGAGGATGCCAATGGCGCAGGCGTGACAAGCGCGCTTATCCGCGGCGCTGGCAAGGCCGGGCTGGTGCTCGACGCGGGTGCCCTTGCCGCGCTGCGCGCCGAGCCGGACCTGACGCGCCGCCTACCCAAGCCGGCGATCATCACCCCGCATGCCGGCGAGATGGCGCAGCTCTTGAGCGAGGAACGCGAAGCGATCGAGGCGGATCCGCTCGCAGCGGCACGCCGGGCGAGCGAGCATTTCGGCACCGTCACGGTCATGAAGGGTGGTTCCACGCATGTCGTTGTCCCGGACGGCCGCTCTTGGTGCTATGAAGCGGGTCACGTCGGATTGGCGACTTCGGGCTCCGGCGACACACTCGCAGGTCTCGTCGTCGGCCTTCTGGCCCGCGGCGCCGAGCCGGAAGCGGCCGCCTTGTGGAGCGTCTACGCCCACGGCGAAGCTGGCCGACGTCTCGCACGCCGCTACGGGGGCATCGGCTTCCTGGCTCGCGAAATCCCTGGCGAGATACCGTTCATCCTCGCCGAAGTTCTGATGTAGCTGTAGCCCGATGCGGCATCCGGTTGGACGTGTTCGCGGCCATTCTCCGGCATCATCCTCGCGAGCCTAGTGGAGTGAAGGCGACGGAAGAGTCCCTCATGGGCTTCCCGTCGCGGTGATGGTGTGCGAGTCCGGGGCATGCGCCCTGGGATCATCGTCGAGGTAAACGCTGCGGACCGTGCCTGGCTCGAAGCCATCATGGCGGACCGCAACAGCCCTCAGAAACACGTCTGGCGCGCTGCGATCGTGCTCGCCACGGCTGACGGGCTCGGCACGAACGCGGTCATGCGCCAGACCGGCAAGAGCAAGACCGCTGTCTGGCGCTGGCAGGAGCGCTTCGCTGAGGAAGGCGTGGACGGGCTCTTGCGCGACAAAACACGTCCCTCGCGCATCGCGCCGTTCGGACCCGAAGTGGGCGAGCGGATCGTCGCCCTGACGTTGGCCGAGCCACCGGGCGAGACGACCCAGTGGACCGGGCGGGCCATGGCGAAGGCGGCAGGCGTGAGCCTTTCTTATGTCCAGCGCGTCTGGCACTCGCACGGGCTGCAGCCGCACCGCATCCGGACCTTCAAGCTCTCCAACGATCCGGCTTTCGCCGCCAAGGTCCGCGACATCGTCGGGCTTTACGTCGACCCGCCTGCCCATGCCGTCGTGCTGTCGATCGACGAGAAAAGCCAGATCCAGGCTCTCGACCGAACGCAACCGGGACTGCCGCTGAAAAAAGGCCGGGTCGGCACCATGACGCACGACTACAAGCGCCACGGCACGACGACCCTGTTCGCCGCCCTCGACGTGCTGGATGGCAAGGTCGTCGGCCGTTGCATGCAACGCCATCGCCATCAGGAGTTCATCCGCTTCCTCAACGCCGTCGAGAAAACCGTCCCGGCCAGCAAGGCCATGCACGTGATCCTCGATAACTACGCGGCCCACAAGCACCCCAAGGTCATCGCCTGGCTGGCTCGCCACCCGCGCGTCACCTTCCACTTCACCCCAACCAGTGCGTCCTGGCTGAACGCCGTCGAGGGCTTCTTCGCTGCCCTCACCAAGCGCCGGCTCCGGCGTGGCACTTTCCTCGGCGTCGTCGATCTACAGGCAGCCATCAACCGCTACCTCGCCGAACATAACCTCGACCCGACCCCCTTCCGCTGGAAAGCCGACCCAGACACCATCATCGCGGCCGCAGCACGGGGGCATCAAACGTTGGATTCAATCCACTAGGTTGCTTCGCTGCGCTCGCAATGACGGAGAAGGCGGCTGCGTGCCTGCAACCGGAAACGGATGTGACCCCTGCGCCGCGCGCCCGCGAAACCATAAAGCGAGCCCAGAATGTCAGTCCCCGGCGCAAGCGCAGCCGGATCTTGACTCGGCCGCCACAATATCCGCCATCTCCGACCGCACGGGAGGTCGGCATGAGCATTTTCCAGGACGCCATCCTTCGGTTCGGCCGCACGATCATGTCGTATGCGGGCGATGCCGTCTTCCTTCAGGCTGCGGTCTCGGCCGCGGCCAATGTCATCGTGGCCGACGGCGACGTGGCCGAGGAGGAGATCGAGTCGGCGATCGGCGGCATCCGCGCCAACCCGATCCTTGAGAAATCCTACGACACCCTGCGGGTCGAGCAGGAGCTCTACGAGGCCATCGCCCGGGCCAAGACCCGGGCCGGCCGCCTGGAGAACCTGCGCTTGGTGGGCGCCATCGCGGAGCGGCCGATCGACCAGCGCCAGGACGTCTTCCTGATCGGCGCCGACGTCGCCGATTTCGGCGGCATCAGCGAGGTCGAGCACAAGGCGCTCGACGAGATTGGCGCGGCGCTCCACGTGGACAAGTCCGCCCTGCTGCGCTGAGGCGGGCGCAAGGTGCGCGTCTCCCTCCCCCCTCTGCGGGGGCTACCGGATTCACACATCCCTGCCTGATACCAATACGTTGAAAGAAGGGGCGGTTTTCCCCTCCCCCTTGCGGGGAGGGGTCAGGGGTGGGGGTGGTGCAGAAGGCACCGGGACGCCCCATCCTGCACCACCCCCACCTCCAACTCCTCCCCGCAAGGGGGAGGAGAGCGCCTCGCGCCTTCCGGAGACAGATCTGCGCATCCGGTAGCCCCCGCGAAGGGGGGAGGGCAGAGCACGCCTGTCCGGCCGCCCCATCCGTTGACGCTGCATAACCATCGCCGCCCCTAGCGCTCCGTCCCTGCGGCGTCGCGGCCCGCCCCTTGCCTGCCCGGACATGATAGCGAAACCGCTCGGGTATTTGGTACGCCAACACGCGTCGCGAACAGGCCGGTCCGGCGCCGGCCGGCGGAGACCGCATGGGCCTCGTCCTCTACGCTCTCAAGTTCCGGATCACGACCTACGTGCTGGCCGTGCTGATGATGCTCGGCGGCGTCGGCGCGCTCGTCGTGATGCCCAAGGACGTGCTGCCGGTCGTCGACATCCCGGTCGTCGTGGTGGTCTGGACCTATACCGGCCTGTCGACGCCGGAGATGGAACAGCGCATCACCACCTATGCCGAGTACGGCATCTCCAACAACGTCAACAACATCCGCCGCATGGAGTCGACCACGCTCCAGGGCACGGCGGTGCAGCGGATCTACTTCGATCCCGCGGTCAGCATCGATCTGGCCATCGCCCAGGTGGTGTCCTCGACCAACTCGATCCGGGCCGCGATGCCGGCCGGCACCCAGCCGCCGATCATCGTGCGCTACTCGGCCTCCTCGGTGCCGGTGATCCAGCTCGCCCTGACCTCGGCCAAGGACAGCCTCAACCAGGTCTACGACTACGCCCAGTACCGGATCCGGCAGACCCTGGCGCAGGTGCCGGGCTCGACCCTGCCGGCGCCGTTCGGCGGTGCGCCCCGGCAGATCATGGTCGATCTCGACCTGAACGCTCTCCAGGCGCTCGGCCTGACCCCGCTGGACGTCACCAACGCCATGACGGCCCAGAACCTCACGGTGCCGTCGGGGCTGGCCAAGATCGGTGAGCAGCAATACCCGATCCAGCTCAACGCCACGCCGCCCTCGATCGAGACCCTCAATCTCGCGCCGATCAAGGTCGTGGCCGGCCAGCCGGTGCTGATGCGCGACGTCGCCTATGTCCGCGACGGCGGGCCGCCGCAGATCAACGTGGTCCGGGCCGATGGCGGCCAGGCCGTGCTGATGCAGGTGATCAAGAACGGCACCGCCTCGACCCTCAGCGTCGTCAACAACGTCAAGGCGGCGATGCCGACGATCCGGGCCGCCGCCCCCGAGGGGCTGACGATCAAGCCGCTGTTCGATCAGTCGGTCTTCGTCTCGAACGCCATCGAGGGCGTGCTGCACGAGGCCGCCATCGCGGCGGCGCTCACGGGGCTCGCGATCCTGCTGTTCCTCGGCTCCTGGCGCTCGACCCTGATCGTGCTGATCTCGATCCCGCTCTGCGTGATGACCTCGCTCGCGGTGCTGGCGGCGCTCGGCGAGACCATCAACGTGATGACGCTGGGTGGCCTCGCGCTCGCCGTGGGCATCCTGGTGGACGACGCCACCGTGGCGATCGAGAACACCTATCGGCTGTTCGAGGAGGGCGAGGAGTTCCGCGAGAGCGTGGTCCACGGCGCCGCCGGCATCGCCAAGCCGGCTTTGATCTCGACCCTGTCGATCTGCGCGGCCTTCACGGCGGTGTTCGCGCTCACCGATACGCCAAAGTACCTGTTCACCCCGCAGGCGCTCGCGGTCGTGTTCGCGATGCTGACCTCCTACCTGCTGTCGCGCACCCTGGTGCCGCTCATGATCGACGTGATCGTGGCGCCGGAATACCGGCAGAAGCATGCAAAAGACCGGGACGCGCGCGATCCGCCGCGCCGGGGCCGCCTCGCCCGGGCCTTCGGCTTCGTCTCGGGGCCCCTGTTCCGCCTCGCCGGGCGCGTCCACGGGGCGTTCGAGCGCGGCTTCACCCGGTTCCACCGGGGGTATATCGGCCTGCTGCACGCGGTGCTGGGCCGCCGGCTCGCCACCCTGGGCGTCGTGGGCCTGATCCTCGGGACCACCGGATTGCTGTTCGTCTTCGTCGGCGAGGATTACTTCCCCGAGATCGAGGCGAGCCAGATGACCCTGCATCTGCGCACCCGCACGGGCATGCGCATCGAGACCACCCAGCAGGTCTTCGCCGAGGTCGAGGACACCGTCCGGGAGGTGATCCCGCCGGCCGAGATCGAGCAGATCCTCGACAATATCGGCCTGCCCTCGACCAACTACAACTTCGCCTTCTCGGACGGCTCGTTCGTCTCCTACAACGACGGCCAGATGCTGATCAGCCTCAAGGAGGGCCACGGCTCGGTGGCCGGCTACAAGAAGCGCCTGCGCGAGGTGCTGATGAAGCGCTTCCCCGACCTGATCGCCTATTTCCAGCCCGCCGACATGATCACCCAGATCCTGAATTTCGGCGTCATCACCCCGATCGACGTGCAGGTCTCCGGCCGGAACAAGGAGAAGGACCTGGAGGTCGCCCAGCGCATCGTCCAGCGGCTCAAGCACACCAAGGGCCTGGTCGACGTCCACCTGCAGCAGATCGTCAACGAGCCGCAATTCTACGTCGACGTCGACCGGCGCCTGGCCTCCGAGCAGGGGCTCACCGAGCAGCAGGTGGCGCAGAACATGAACATCTCGCTGTCGGGCAGCTATCAGGTGACGCCGAACTTCTGGCCCGACCCCAAGACCGGCATCCCCTACCAGCTCTGGGTGCAGACGCCGGAATACCGCAACGCCTCGCTGACCGACCTGCGCAACACCCCGATGTTCGTGCGCGCGGCCGCCACCGCCGGCACCGGCCCGGGGGTGCTGACCCTGCTGTCGAGCCTCGCCGAACTGCGCCGGGTGCCGACCCAGACGGTGATCAACCACGTCAACATCCAGCCGACCTTCGACATCTTCGCCTCGGTCCAGGACCGGGACCTCGGCTCGGTCGCCCGCGACATCGACGCGATCGTGCAGGAGGAGCAGAAGACCCTGCCGGCGCCCGACAAGATCACGGTGCGCGGCCAGATCGAGAACATGCGCTCGGCCTTCTTCCGCCTGGAGATCGGGCTCGGCATCGCGCTGATCGCGGTCTACCTGCTGATGGCGGTGAACTACCAGAGCTGGGGCGACCCGTTCGTGGTGATCGCGGCCCTGCCGATGGCCTTCTGCGGGATCACCTTCGCGCTGTTCATCACCGGGACCAGCTTCTCGATCCCGTCGATCTTCGGGGCGATCATGTCGGTGGGCATCGCCTCGGCGAACTCGATCCTGCTCGTCACCTTCGCCAAGGAGCACCGGGAGGCCACCGGCTGCAGCGCCCTGGAGGCGGCGATCACCGCCGGCGAGACCCGCCTGCGGCCGGTGCTGATGACCGCCTCGGCGATGTTCTTCGGGCTGATCCCGATGGCGCTTGGTACCGGCGAGGGCGGTGAGCAGAACGCTGCGCTCGCCCGTGCCGTGATGGGCGGCATTGCCTTCGCCACCCCGGCGACCCTGCTGCTGGTGCCGTTCCTCTACGTGCTGCTGCGCGGCGGGGCCGCGCAGCCGGTGCAGGATTATCTGGAGACGGAAGCGGCGGCGGCGTGAGGCGCCACGGCGTCCGCTCCGGCTCCCTCCCCTCGCGGTGAGGGGGGAGGGGAAGCCCCGCTCATCCGCTCACCCCTCCTTGAAGCCGTATTCCGGCGTGTCGTCGTCGTTGCCGTAATACTTGTACGGCAGGAACTTGCCCGACATGGTCAGCTTCACCCGGTCGCCCTTGTTGTTGGCCTCCCGGGCCATCTCCATGTTGAAGTCGATCGCCGACATGATGCCGTCGCCGAACTCTTCCTGGATCAGCTCCTTGAAGGTCGTGCCGTAGACCATCACCAGCTCGTAGAACCGGTAGATCAGCGGGTCGGTGGGCGGCATCGCCGGGATCGAGCCGCGGTACGGCGCCTCGTTGAGCATCCGCTCCTCGGCGATGCTCAGGCCGAACAGTTCGGCCGCCCGCTGCGCCTGAGCCTTGGGCAACTTCATCTGGCCCATGCAGGCCGCGGTGATCAGGAAGGGCGAGAGGCCGCCGATCGCCTCGTGGATATGGGCCCAGCTCCAGCCCTTCTCGCGTTTGATGTCGAGAAGCTTCTCGGTCAGGTCGGCGCGCTTCATGCTCGGCTCCGTGGTCATGTGTCTGGCTGGTTCGGGCGAGGCCGCGGACGGAGCGCGGCCTCGCCCCACCCCGGGCGGGGTGCGCACCCGGCCCGGGACCGACGAGGGGGATTCGGTCGGCGCCGGGTGCGGAACGCGGATCGCGGTCCCGGCTCGGCCGAAACACGCGGAAACCGCGAAGTAGCAAAGGATGCGCCAGCCAATTCTTCGCAGAAACCCAAAATTGTGAGGCGCGGGACATCGACCCTGCGAAGAGCCCCGAAGCGTGGTTTCGATGCACCGGACCGGCGGGAAGCGTGCCGCCCGGACCGGAAACGCTTGCATCCGCGGCCTATTTTCGGACCATGCACCCTGGGGTCTCGGAGGCGGATTTTGGGCGGCGACGATCAGGACGAACAGATGGCGGGCGCCTCCGCGCCGCCGGCCCCCTGGGAATTCGTGCTGCCGGAGGAGACGGCCACGGAGGATCTCGGCCTGTTCCTGTCCGAATTCCTGCTCCCCGGCGACGTCGTCGCGCTCTCGGGCGGCCTCGGCGGCGGCAAGACCACCCTGGCGCGGGCGGTGATCCGCGAGCTCGCCGGCGATCCGCGCCTGGAGGTGCCGAGCCCGACCTTCACATTGATCCAGCCCTACACGGCCCGCGACGGCCGGACGATCGTCCACGCCGACCTCTACCGCCTGCGCGATCCCGACGAACTGGTCGAGCTCGGCTTCGAGGAGATGGCCGAGGACGCCATCACCCTCGTCGAGTGGCCCGACCGGATGCCGCCCCGCGACGGCCCGGTTCTCACCATCGATCTGTCCCTGCGCGCCGAGTTCGGCGCCGAGGCGCGCCTCGCCCGGATCGACGGCACCGGCGGCATGCGCGCCCGGCTCGACCGGGCCCGGGCGGTGCGACGCCTGCTCGACCGCAGCGGCTGGGACTTGGCCGAGCGCACCCTGATGCAGGGCGACGCCTCGTCCCGCGCCTACGAGCGCTTGACCAAGCCCGACGGCACCACCGCCGTGCTGATGATCGCGCCGCCCCGGCCCGATGGCCCGGCGGTGCGCGACGGAAAACCCTACAGCGCGATCGTCCACCTGGCCGAGAGCGTCCACGCCTTCGTCGCCCTCGACCGCGGCCTGCGGGCGCTGGGCTTCTCGGCGCCGAAGATCTACGGCGAGGATCTCGCCGAGGGCCTGCTGATCCTTGAGGATCTGGGCCAGGAGCCCGTGGTCGAGGGCGGCAGCCCCAGGCCCGAGCGCTATACCGAGGCGGTGCGCCTCCTCGCCAAGCTCCACGCGACGCCGCTGCCCGCGGTGCTGCCGGTGGCGGACGGTATCGAGCATGTCCTGCCGAGCTACGATGAGGCGGCTTTGCTGTTCGAGGCGGAGCTGATGCCCGAATGGTACGTTCCGGCGATCCGGAACGTGGCGCTCTCCGAGGCGGACCGGGCCGAGTTCGTGGCCCTGTGGCGCGTGGCCCTGCAGAACGCGATCCCCGACCGCGCCACCTGGACCCTGCGCGACTACCACTCGCCGAACCTGATCTGGCTGCCCGAGCGCGACGGCCTGGAGCGGGTCGGGCTGATCGATTTCCAGGACGCCGTGATGGGCCATCCGGCCTACGACGTCGCCTCGCTGCTGCAGGATGCCAGGGTCGATACCAGCGCCGAGTTCGAGCTGCGTCTGCTCGGGCTCTACGCCCGCGAGCGCCGCAGCCGGGACCCGGCCTTCGATGTCGGCGCCTTCGCCACCGCCTACGCCCTGCTGGCCGCCCAGCGCGCCACCAAGATCCTGGGGATCTTCGCCCGGCTCGACCGGCGCGACGGCAAGCCCGGCTACCTCGCCCACCTGCCGCGGATTGAGGGCTATCTCGCCCGCAACCTGGCCCATCCGGCGCTGGCCGAGCTGCGGGCCTGGCACGCGGCGCATCTGCCGGGCTTGGTCGCCTCCGGGGAGGAGGCCTAAGTTCGCAGGGCTCCGCCCTGCACCCGCAAAAGGTCGGAGACCTTTTGAAACCATGCAATGCTTGATTCGGATCCCCGCATGCGCGAGCCCGCCCCCGCCGTCACCCGTGCGTTCGTGCTGGCCGCGGGCCTGGGCAAGCGCATGCGGCCGGTGACCGCCACGGTGCCGAAGCCCCTGGTGGAGGTGGCCGGCAAGGCGCTCCTCGACCACGCCCTCGACCGGGCCGCGGAGGCTGGGATCGAGACCGCGATCGTCAACGTCCACTACCTGCCCGACCTGATCGAGGGGCACCTCGCCCGCCGGACGAGCGGGCCCGCCATCCAGGTCTCGGACGAGCGCGCAGCCCTCCTGGAGACCGGAGGCGGCATCCGCAAGGCGCTGCCGCTCCTCGGCCACGCGCCGTTCGTGGTGCTGAACTCGGATTCGTTCTGGCTCGAAGGCCCGACTCCCAATCTCCGCCGGCTGATCGACGCCTGGGATCCGGAGCGCATGGACGCCCTACTGCTCGTCGCGCCCACCGCCACCAGCCTCGGTTACGACGGCGCGGGGGATTTCGTCATCGATGCGGATGGCCGCCTCGAGCGCCGCGGCGAGCGCACGGTCGCGCCGTTCATCTACGCGGGTGTGGCGATCCTGAACCCGAGCCTCTTCGCCGACACGCCGGACGGCGCCTTCTCGCTCAACCTGCTGTTCGACCGGGCGATCGCGACCGGCCGACTCTCGGGCATGCGCCTCGACGGCCAATGGCTCCATGTCGGTACGCCGGACGCGATCCGCGCCGCCGAGGAGCAGGTGCGGGCGAGCGCCCGGACCCCGTAGTGCCCGCGGCTGCAGGTTCGGCACAATCGGTCTTGCCAAGCCCGATCCGAGCCTCTAGAAGCCCCTTCACACCGGCGGGCCAAGACCCCGCCGCCGTGACAGGCGCCCGTAGCTCAGCTGGATAGAGCACCAGACTACGAATCTGGGGGTCAGAGGTTCGAATCCTTTCGGGCGCGCCATCTAACTTACTGCTTCGCATAAACTTTCTCCCTTGCTACTTGCTCGGCCGGATCGACAGTTTGCAGTTGGTTTGCAAACTTTGTTCGCGGTGAGTTCTCGAAATTGTGGATCGCTTGCTCCGCCAGACCGCGGGTGCGCGCGAGGTAGCGCTCTAGGATCGCGTGTACGGTCTTGAGCGAGTGCCCCGTGATGGTGGCGATCTGCTGCGGCGTGCAGCCAGCCTCAGACAGCAACGTCACCGCCGTCCCGCGTAGGTCGTGGAAGTGAAGCTTCACCGGCTCGTCGAGGCTGGGAAGGCTCACCTTGTCGAGACCGGCGCGCTTGGACGCCTTCTCCCAGGTTTCCGCGAAATACCGTTTCTGGAACGGCTGGTCGGTCTTGGTCGTGAGGACCAGAGGCGACGTGCGCTCCATCCCGTTGAGCAGCCGCTTCAGCGCTGACGTGCACGGGATCGTCAGCAGTGGCCCCGGCTTTCCGTTGCGGCGGCTCTTGCCCTGCCGGAGGCGGATGACATCGCCGTCGTAGGCGATCCATTTTAGGCTCAGCAGATCCGCCTGGCGCTGCCCGGTATGGAGCGCCAGGATTAGCGCCTGCTGCAACTCAATCGGCGCCACCGCCATAAACGCCGCAACATGCTCGGGGAGCCAGACGATCTCCGAACGATCGGCGTGGTAGAGGCGCTTGAACCCCTTCAGATGATTCGTCGGCAACCGACTGCCGTCGACCGCCCAGGTGAGCATGGCCGAGATCGCGGAAAGGCGATTGTCCGCCTCCCGATCGCCCGACGCCTTCGCCACCTTCTGACGCCAGTCGAGGAAGTCGCGTCGGACGCGAGGATCCTCCAAGGCAGCAAGCGGCATGTCGCCGAATTCGGGCTCCGCCTTGGTCAGCATGCGCTTGTACTCGCGCTGCGTGGCTGCCCCTAGCCGCTCCGTAAATTCCGGTGAGGTCGTGTAGGCGCGGATGAACGCACCGAACGTCTCGCCGCTGTGTCGAGCCTTCAGCGTCTCCTGCGCCCGCGCGTAGGAGGTCATGAATTCGGGCGATCCGGGCTCGCCCTCCAAGGGGAGGCCTGTAGCCCGATGATAGCGGTAGACAGCCCGCGATCCGTCGGCGAGCAGCTTGCGGACCGTGTTGATGCCCTTGAGCTTAACGCGCGTCACGGCTGGCCCTCCATGCGTCGAGTTTTGACGCCGGCTCCGGCCGCACGTCCTCGCCGGAGTAGAGCACGATCTTGCCGCCCTCGATTTCGACACGCCCAACCTTCAGGCCGGCGGCCTGAGCGCCTTTCACGGCGCGGGCGATAGCCGCCTGAGTGATGATCTGCCGCCGGGGCATGTTAGGCCGACGCCTCCTCAGCGGAAGGAAAGAGGCGGCTGCAAATTGCAGCGAAGCGGATCGAGATGACGATCGGGCCAGTCTGCTCAACCAACGGATGAGGTTGAGCATCCCGGTCAAAACCACCAGCTTGGATGGCTCCCTCCGTGTCTGTGTAGAGCAGAAGTCGCCAGTCGGTTTGCCCAGCCCGGAACTGCTCAAGGACGAAGGGTAGGCCACGACGATAGGCTCTTCCGACCGGGTATTCAGTCAGCGGAGCATTGTTGAGCAGACGCTTCACGACCTCGAAATGCGCGACGTTCATTCCGAGCCGCCCAAGGATGTTGAACAGGCGCGCTGTGACCAGATGCTCGTCCTCAAAGATCTGCGCAGCCGTCGGTCCGGTCCCACGCAAGGTGAGATCGCCGAAGAGACCGGCTTGAGCCCAGTTGCGGATCTGCCGCGCGATCGTGCCGGCCGGCACGCCGTCACTGCTGCCGGCAATTCGCTCCGCCATCTCGGCTACCGTCATGCTCATCGTCGTGCCTCTACAAGCGCAGTAGAGTTCTACAGTGGTCTACAGCGGATGTAAAGCGTGGTCATGCTGCGATCGTCGGGAGCCGCATGGCGCCGCGGAACGATTGGCGACAGGGTTTAGGTCAGAGATACCGGAATGCTGCATGGGTGTGTGTGGCGATGAGGTGGCCAATTGGTCACACTCGCGTTCCGCTGCTGAAACTCACCCATATGTTATTTTTCAGCCTTGTCGTTTTGCATAGTCAGTCTTCGCAGACGGCTTTGACCGTAATTTTTGCATTGCTGTGATCGATAGATTGTTTTTGATGGTCACAATGGTCATTTTGAGCCTGATTTGTCTCATTGCGGGCACGGCTATATCGGGCCTCGCCCCGAACCGACCCGCTCAGCAGGCGCTCTTGGAGACAGCGGGCGGCAGCTTGATCGTACTCGGCCTCGGCATCGTTGGCGTATGCCTGCCATTGTTCTGATGAGGGCTGTCGCGCGCATGGGATGCGCGAGCGGCGTTCGTGAGAACCAATCTGTTGGCTAGTTGGGTACGTTTCCAACGATTGATCGTCATGACCGGCAGGGGCTAACCGTTGGCTGTCGGGTCTCCTCTCGGCAGCTCACGCCCGCGGTGATCGCGCTTCTTCCCGATGGGCGATAGGTCAGCGGGCGTGGGCTTTTGGAGATCCTATGGCAGTTCTCCGTCGCCCCGATGATGGACTGGACGGACCGGCACTGCCGGGATCAGACTCGTCGCTGTTTCGCCGCTTCCTCGACCGCCCATGCCGGAAGTGAACCGGCAGCGTTGTGTACGGCCTCATCACGTTCCCTATGGTCCGGCTCGTCGCCAAAACCTGCAAAGCCGATTGGAAGCGGCGTGCCGGTGAAGGCGAGTACGGCTCGTGTTAGGCCAGCCGCGGCTATGACGGTGGGATCATCTCGGTCGTCGGCTTCGGACAGGATCGCGGCAGCAAGAGCTGTGAGCGCAAGCCCCTCGATCGTGTTGGGCGGCGGCAGAGCAGTCACCTCTTTCGCGATCGCCCAGCAGCGTTGTTGAACCAAATCCGCCGCCTTCTCGTCGATGCTACCATTCCTAGCTCGGATGCCGATAGGTCGACTGGCTCGGTCCTCCGCATAGGCTATCAGTAGTCGGGTGCGGTATTCAGTCCGTTCGAGTGCTGCGGTTGCAGGCACGGATGCCAGTGGGGCCGCGAGGATGGCGCCGAGGGCGGCGCGCCGGGTGGAGGCGCTCATCGACGCCTCCCGATGAAAACCTCGTCCACGCCACGCCCAGACCAAGCTGGGCTGGCGTATCCGAGCTCAGCTTCATCGAGCTCGCGATCATCGCCGCCCAGGTTCGGCTGGCCAACCATCACGCCGCATAAGCTCGGCTCATCATCGTCGCCAACGGCACGGCCTTGAGCCCAGACGCCCTCCGGCATCTCGCCAACGTCTTGCTCAACGTCAGCGTCGCCATCGAGCGCATCTAATAAGGCCAGGTCCACCTCGATCCGATCGGCGATCCGGCGGCGCAGCTCACGGACGCGCTGGCGGTCGGCATTGGCGAAGAAGCTTGCCATGCCGATCTGGATGTCGGCGATGGCTTGGTCGGCCGGGTCGGTCTCACGGCAGGCCTTAATGGCCTGGGAGACGGGGCCCAGCTGCCGGCCGAGCCCCTGGCCTAATAAGAGCCGCGGGTTGCCGGACTGGGGTAATAAGGGCGTGCGTGTGCTATGGGCGTGAGTAGCCATTGACGGAGATCCCAGGCGTTGATGGTCAGGACTGGCGTCAGGCTCCTAACCCTGGCGTCAGTCCGTTGCATTTGTGTGCAACTGAGTGCAGTATGGCGACACCGCTTTTGGATGTCAACTGCACACATTTGCACTCATGGCCAAGAACTCTGCGATATCCGTTCGAGTGGCTGATGCCGTGAAGGCAGCGGCTGAGAAGGCTGCGGCGGAAGACAGTCGGTCAGTCGCCTCCTACGTCGAGAAGCTCCTAACCGAGCACCTGAAGGCGAAGGGCTATCTGAAGTGAGCTTAGGCAGAGTCGCCACCATCTTGTGCGTCGCAGTGGTGGCTGGGGCCACAACGTCGGTTCTGACGGATGAGGGCATCGCCAACGCTCCCTCAAAAGTGCTGGGCGCTGGGCTGATAGCGAGTGGGCTCGTTGCGCTGTTAAATAGGTCATGAGCGAACCCGAACCTGACGAGCTGTTCCGCGATCGCATCCTGCGCGTCGTAGCTGACCACGAGCGGCATCTCGTGAGAATGGCCTATGGTTCGTTCCTCGATCGCATCGGTCGCAAGTACGGCCGGTTCAGGACTGGCGTGCCGCTGAAAGGTCTGGACGTTCAAAGTAAGCGGATCTGACCTGTCGTCATGAGAGCCGACGCCGCGCGCCTGGGTGACCTGATCGAGAAGGTCGCCGCTGCCCCCGAACCAGCGCGCGAGCTGTTCGCCGAGGTGTGGTTCGCCACGACCGGCAAGCAGCATCCCGACGTCAAGGTGCGCTTTGCCCTGTTCATAGAGGCGAAGGCGTGGACCGACGCCGCACTGATTACGGTCGCACACGCTCTCCCGGGATGGGGCGTAGTGACGAGAACCGGCCCGGGATCAGGTGAGGCCAAGATGCAGCCGCCAGGGCTGCGCGTTCGTGGTCGCTACGAGGGCTTGGAGCTGATCCGGCATCCGGGAGGCGCCGCGCTGGCGGTCCTGCAGGTGATGCTTCAAGCGAAGTTGGCGGGGCACTAAAGGCCCAACCTTCAGGCGGCAGTAACCAACTTGCCGGATGAGCGTTGTAGATGTTCCCTCAACCATCCGGTGCCGCCATGCAGCCGCAGCTAATCGCGTTCAGCGCTTGTTGCCCCGTCGACATGAGTGAGCCGACGCGGGACGAACTGGTGACGATGGCGCGGGGCACGTTCGGTGAGGCGGCCGCCCGGGAATTGGCCGATCACCTCGCGGTATCGCTTGAGACCTGCGGTGTCGGCGGCGATGGAACTAACGGCGAGTGATAGGCCTCCGGGCCGCGCAGCAGCCCTTACAACAGGCTTGCGAGACCGGCGGCTTGCATACTCCGGCGATAATGAGGGTGGCGGTCAGCGGCGCCCTGGCGAGGTCTAGGAAGCAGACGGCCCCGTCGGTAGCCGCGCCAACACCGAGGTAAAGCTCCGGGCTGCCCTCGAAGCCGCCGGCGTCATCTTCATCGAAGAGAACGGCGAGGGGCCTGGGGTGCAGCTGCGGAAAGCGCCTTCTGAATGAGCGACTGTGCGGTTTGAGCGCGGAGCGGCAAAAATCAGCGGGCCTGAAATTCGACTGATCAAAAAACTCATGTGGGCGAAGGGCATCGTACGAATTTCGCGAAAGCGAATTTGCATCCGGAAATTAGCACCCCATTTAATTTCTCGTGCCACGCTGCGAACGCGGCATACGACGCGCATTGACGGTTTTTTTAATTCCTGCCAAATCGGCGTGGAATGAGCGAACCGGCTGTGAAAGCCGCGCGTTCGAATCATTCGCGAGGCGGGGGCTTCGGTAAAGGGATGAGGTGATACCATGAGCGAGCAGAAAAAGTTTCTCGCTCGGCTCGAAACTGCCCGTCAGGAAGGGCTGGTGGATGTGAAGTTTCTCTTCCACCCGTCGAGGGCGGTCCAGCCGGAGGAGATTTTTGCCGGACTAAACGAAATCGAAGATGCGATTTCGTCCGGCAACTGCGTTCGACATTTCAAATGGAATGGCGATGCGCCGGCGGAAGAGTCGAGTTACGAAGCTTGACACCAAATAATCCGCACATCTACTAGCTTAGGCGGGCTCAGGCCCGCCTTTGTTGTTTTTGGGCTTCATCATGGTTCCCGCAGTTATTGCCGTCCGAGACGCGTGCAGAAAAACCTTCCCGACTTCTGATACCTTCACGCTTCAGCAAGTCTCAAACGCTGTAGAAGCCTACACGCAAATAGATGATGTAAGGTTTTTAGGGTACAACGTTAGCCCGGCAAATCCGATATGGGGAGAGTTCCTGCGTTTTACATCTTTCCTTCCGTACAGGGGGAGGCAGGAGATAGTCGAAATACGCTATGCAAATCATTTGCCTGTCGAATGGCGTAGATTTGTAGTAACAAAAGAACTTTGCCACGCAATGGATAGCAGGTCTGGTGCGCACACTGTATCTGCGCAGGCTGTTACAACTTTGATAACTACTCTGGCTTTGTACAGTAGCGTACAGTCTGGCTCATCGTTGGGAATGGCGGTAAATGCGGAGCGCCTTGCTGAAGTCTGCGCAATGGAAATTCTGCTTCCATACTCAGTCCGAGAGAGGATGATTTCGGATGGAACTTTTACTAACATAGGCGCGGTCGGAATAGCGCATAATTTAGACTTGCCTGACACGATGGTAAGCCAAGTATTTGATTCTTCATACATGCAGATCGCAGCAACTGTTTTTCCGTAGCTTGAATCGCTGCTGGCAAAAATGTTGTCCTCGACATCGCCATGCCTGCAGCTACTCTGTCACCATGCGCACCGCCCTCGCCGCCCTTGCCTTCGTCGTCGCTGCCGGTGGGGCGCAGGCAGCTCCCGGCGCGCGGGAACTGATCGGGGCTTGGTCACAAGCCAATGTGACTTGCCGAGGCAGCTCAACCCCGGAGGCCCAGGCGACGATTGACGAGTGTGAAAGACGAACGCGGCTTCACGCGCGGCTGTCTCAAATCGGCTGGTGCTTCGGCAAAAAGGGGCAGCCAGGCGGACAGTACGACTGGCACAGGTGTGGCCCGAACTCGATCGTTGAGACGGACCTGCAACCGAACTAGTTGCTGCCCAGCGGCGCCATCTGCCGGCCATTCACCGTCACCACCTTGCCGAACAGATTGCCCTTCGTGTCCGTCCTGGCGCGGGCGTCCGGCCCAGCCTTCTCGATCACCGTCGTGACGCTGCCGTTGACGTTGGCGCCGCCAACGATCCCGGCTTGGCCCGCAACCTCGGACATTCGGCTGCTACCGATCTGAAGCTTCCGGTTTTGCTCCTCGGCTTGAGCGCGGCGGGCGCGCAGTGCGATGCCTAGATCCCGAGCGGCGCGACGGTCATCCTCCTCCGAATAGAACGAGCCTTTCGACCGGCGCCGTTCGTCGTTCGGGTCCGCCAGCACCTCCCCCCGGCGGGTGAATGCGTCCTTCAGGCCGTCGCCGTATTTCTGCGCCTCCACTGCGGGAATGCGAGTACCGCCGCGGCGGTACAGTTCTAGCTGCCGCCGCGCATGGCGTTCGCGCTGTGCCTGGAGCGGCCCGTCGTAGCCCTCGAATTTTTTACCAGTTCGATTGCCTCGACCAACATCGGTCTCAAGGTGCCACTCCCGCTCATCGCGGGACCGATGCTTCCTCTCCTGATCGAAGAAATCGACCTGGGCGTCAAAGTCGGTCCAAGGAACGCCCCGCTTCTCGGCAAATTGCTTGAGCGCACGGAAGCGCTCGGCGCGCCACTGGAACATGCCGTGCGCAGCATTGTCGCCCGTGCCGAACCGCTTGGTATCCCCAAGGGGGCCATCCGATCTGACGCTGCTCTCCTCCATAGCCTGACCGATCGCCGAAGCGGCGGCCTCCGGGGTCCAGCCTCGCGCAATGAGCCGGGCCATGGCTCGCTGCGCTCGCTCGTCCGCCCCCTTGGGCACGGCACCCTGTCCAGCGACTCGCGGCCCATCATCCGCCACGCCTCCCCGGCCAAGGGCACGCGCGCGCCGCCCGCCCTCACTCTCGGGGGAATGCATCGGCCCGTCAGGGAAGCTCCCGCCGAGGCCGTTGAAGCGCCCGCCGCCGTAGCCGCGCGGCGATGGCGCTGGAGCCCGCCGGTAGCCGCCACCCAACGCAGCCGACTGGATCGTAGCCCCTCCGAACAGGCCGCCCTCTGCGCTCGACTTTGATACCGATGCGCCCTCGGCAGCCCTGCGCTTCAACTCATCCGTGTTGGACTCGATCGCCTTGCGCAGCTTGTCGTTGGCGGCTTCGTATTCGGCCTGCCGTTGTTCAGGGCTTCGCCCTTGGAGCCGGGATAGCTCCTTCTCCGCATCGTCCAGGCGCTTCTTCAGCACGGGCTCGCGGGATTTGAAGTCGAGGGCAGGGCCGCCAGTCTCCTGGTCGTACTCGGCCGCCTTTAGCTCCTTCTTCAGCGCCTCGACCTCGGCACGGGCGCCGATCTCGTCGTCACCGGCACGCGGGGCCACGGACCGAACCAGGGCACCCAGGGTGCCTTCACCGCCGGTCGTGACACGCAGCACGTCCGTGAGGCTACCGGAGCGCAGGGCGTGGATCAGCTCGATGGCCTTGCGCAGCTCGACCCCGAGCGGCTTCAGGCCCTCCAGGATCGACTTCAACGCGGCGCCCGCATCCTTGCCTGCACCCGCCCAATCGATCTTGGCTAGCTCCACTCCGAAATCGTGCATCGCCGTGCGCAGCGCCACGATGGCGTCGCCGCGCCCGCCCTTCACGCCTTCGTCCAGCCAGTGCGCGAGGCTCGACGCGTAGGGCAGCACCTCCTTGGCGATCGTCGTGCCGATCGTCGTCATGCTGCTGTTGAGGTCGGCGATGGCGCGCTGGAATTCCTCGGCCTTGATGATGTCCTTCGGGTCCAGCGGGCCGATCTTCTGACGGGCCTTGTTGAACTGGTCGATCACCGGCCCGAGGTGCCCATCCGCAAGCCGGGCGAGGTCCGCCGTGCCGAAGAAGCGCTCGAAGAAGATGCCCCGCTCGGTCGGATCCTTGATCGTCTCGCCGAACTGCAGCGTCTTCTTCAGCGCCTCGCCCCGGTCCTGGGTGCGCTGAAGGTCGGTGGCGAAATCCTGAAAGGCTTTGCGGCTGGCCGGATTGGTCCCCTGCATCAGGGTCCAGCGAAGCGCCTCGCCCGCGCCCCGGCCCAGTTCTCGGAAGTTGCGGACGAACGTCTTGGTGCCCGCCTCGACGGTCCCGGCATCGACCCCGAACTTGCCGGCGACCGCACTGAACTCCTGAAGCGTCGAGGCCGCGACCCCGGTCTCGCGGCTGAACTGGCCCAGCGTGCCGAGGTTGCCCGCCAGCTTGTTCAAGGCACTCGTGACGCCGGCCAAGGCGGCGCCGGCCGTCAGACTCGTGACGCCGACCGACATCATGGCTGGGTTCAGGACCGACGATGCCGCCTTGGCCGTGCCCTGGATCGCGCCCTCGACCTTGCCGAAGCCCTTCGCCAGCACATCGCCATGCGCCGCCCCCTGGCGCGACACGTCTAGCAGCTGCGACCGCAGGCTCTTGAGCGGACCGGAGAACCGATCCACCACCTCGGCCTGCATCCTCAGGGCTTCATCGGCCATCGTGCTAGTCTCCTCGACCGTACAGGCCCGACTGCATCATCTCCTCAAGCACATCGGGCGTGTGCTCGATCAACGTCGTGATGTATTCCTGAGGCTTGCTGAGCATGGCCGCCGGATCGCATCGGTAAATCATCGCGAGTTTCAGGCAGGCTCGGATGAGATCCTCGGAAGCGCCGGCAGAAAAAAAGACGACAGCTGCCACGCGCAGTAGAGCCAATCCGGCGCGCTCATCTTCGTCAGGTATGACGGGATCGTGTTGGACAGCCGCGCGATCATCGCGCCCATCTTCGGGCCGTCGAACCGCACAGTGGACATCGGATTTTCAGCGAACACATCCATGAGGACGGGGCTGCCACCGACCTCGATGATGTCCTGAGCGGTCGGCTTGCGGAACTTCAGTTCCTCGATCCGCTGCAACACCTCGCCATTATCCTTAGCCTTGATCTCGATCGGCTCGGACAGGGTGACCTTCACAGCCCAGGTCGGTTCCGAATTGTCTGCCATCAGTGTGCTCCCGTGATTGCCGATCGCATCGGCGCTAGGCGTTGCTGTAGGTCCCGGCAGGCAGGCCACCGCCTGCGCCGCCGCTGTTGATCTGATCGCCGCCGTTGAATGCCCCCGGCAGGACCAGCGTCAGCGCAGTCAAAGTCCCGGTCGGGCCTTGCGTCGAGGTGACTTCCTGAATTGCTAGATTGAGTTTGTCCGTCGTGAACAACATCGGACTATAGACGCTAACCGGCTCGCCAATGCTCTCAAGCCAAAGCTTATCGTCTTTACGAAACCAGCCTTGCACCACGATCTGCACTTGGACCTGATCAGACAGGAGGAAGCCGTTTTGGAACTGTGCGCGCATTCTCATCTCGGCGGCGTCGCCCGGCATCTCCGCAACTATCGAGAGCGGCGCGTGCTGCTTCACTTCTGGATTTTTGGCGGTGCCAGTCTGAGTGCGGGCGTCATCGCCAAAATACTGATCGTTGCCAGGGCGCTGCCCGACAACATTGATCTCATTCAAGGCGCCCGTGTAATTGAAGCTCGCCGACGCCTGGAGGATGTTCTTTCCTTCGGCTAGTTCGGCCTGTGCCCCAACTGAGTTTCCGAGCCTGTAGCCGACGAGGTTCCCGTCAATGTCTGATTGCAGATAGACGTTCCTGAAAGCGCAAAGACGGTTGATGGCATCATATACCGTCTCGCCGAATAGTAGGTTAACTTTTGGAAATGGCTTGTCCATTCCCGAGGTTTCGCCCTTCAAGCTGAACGTCGCCCCGTAGGGCTTCAGCAGGGCGTTGACGATCTGAGATAAGCTGTAGTTCTTGTATTCGCTCTTGCTCTCGTCGACCGTGGCCCGGGCTATGACGGTCGCGTTCGTACTGATGCTAAGCTGAAGCGCGTGCTGCGTGGCATCGTAGGCGGGCTGCCGGCCGATGATCCGGCCCTTGCTGATGGCCTGCCTGCCGCCCAAAATCACTTCAGCCGAATCGCCGATCGCCAGCTTCGTGTTGGACCAGTTCGGCGAGTTCTCGATCGGTGAAGCTGCCGTGAAGACGGCTTTCGGGAACGGATCGATCCCGGAACGCGTGACGCTGACGGTCTGCCAATTCTTGTAGCGCTGGCCGCGGACCAGGATCTCGGCGACTTCCTTAGGCTTCGACACGGGACGCCTCCATCAGTGCAGGTGTGTCATCAGGTCGGGCACGTCGCACCGCCACGATGGGGCGACCCACCGTCATGCCGTCGCGGTGGACACCGACGTAGGCGCCGGATCGGAGCGCGGCCGTCACCCGACCCTCGGCGACGCCTTCAACGGGGCAGAGGCGCCCGTAGCCGTTCCGGGCCGATTGGCAGCCGGTGTAGGTCCACCGCTCGCCGACGTGCCACAGCAGGCCGTTCAGATCCTTGGCCGCCAGCCTGTCGAGGTCGGAGAAGTCGGCCATGGCCTACGCCACCGCGTCCGCACGCGACCAGGTGTTGCCGGTCCAGCGCATCACGTGACCGTCGATCGTCTTCAGGTCGCCGATGGCAGGCCAGCCGGGCATACCGACGCTGCGCGCGTCGCCGGGGTCCTTGCTCTGCATCGCGATCGCGAGGGCGTTGTACATGGCGAGGGTCTGAGCGTCGGTCGGTGTGTCGGCCATGGCTAGGCTCCGTGAGGCTGTGAAGGGGTTGGCCGCGCCGATGGCACCAAACACCGGCGCGGCCGTCCCTCGACCCGGAAAACCACATGCAATCCGGGGAGGCGGGAAAGGGGTTGGGCTACCGGGCTCAGGAAACCCGCTGCCACTGGGTGCCGTCCATCGCGGCACGGCGCTCGCCGATGGCGTAGGACGACGGGAACCGGCCCGTGGTCCGAACCTGGGCGCCGAAGGTCCGGGCCGCCTCTGCGGCGGTCGCCTCGGCCCGGCACTTCTCGCCCCATTCCTTGATGCGCTGCTCACAAGACTTGCGCGGCTCGGCAGCCGGCTGAGCGCGGCGAACGTTGGGGAACAGGCGCTTGGCCCATTCGGCCCCGGCCTCGTGTTCTGCGTTCTGGCTCATCTGGTCTCTCCGAGAATGTTAGTTGCGCGGCTGGCCCCAACGGACGGCGCCGTAGAAGTATTTGCCGGGCTCGACACCCGGAAGGTTCACGAAATCAGCGATGGGCATGAAGGTCGGTGCGTGAACATCGGCCAGGGGCCGGGGCACTAAGACTTCACGCAGCTCATAGTCAGGGCCGCTGTGAATGGAAATCGGCGCCCGTTTGCCGGTCTCTTTGTGGAATAGAGCCTGCCCCCACATCATCGGGGTCGGCATCGGTGCCGCCTCCGGAGTGAACAACGGGTCCACGATCAAGCTCAGCGGGGCGGCATCGTCAGGTAATTCGAGGTTTGCTTGACGGGCTATCTCTTGGAATGCCCGCACCCGGCGCAGCACATCCACAACCGCGAGCGCGGCGGCGGGATACTCGTTGCGCATCACCTCGCGGGCCTGGTCGAGCGCTCGCATGGCTTCCGCCATCACGGCGTGGCGGCGGCCCTGCTCGGCGTCGTGCTCGGCCTGCGCGAGTTCCCCATCAAGGCGGGCGAACTTGGCTTCGGCGATATCGATGCGCCGCCGCACGGTGGACAGCTCGTCATCGATACGGGCCAGGGCGGTTTCGTCCTCGGCCTTCAACGCGGCGTGCCGGCGGTCCTCGGCATCCACGCGCATGCGAACCGCGTCGATCCGCTCGGCATCCGCCTGCGCGCGAGCCGTACGAAGCCCCTCGATCAGGGACGCTGACTGTTCGTCGGCGACTGCTTCACCCCTTGCCTTGCGGCGTGTGAGCCCGGCCATGCCTCAGCCCCGCTTCGTCATGGACATGACACGACCGCCCACGGCGTCCTCTGCAGTCTTCGCCGCGACGCCGGCATCGCGGACCGCCGCATAGGTGCGATAGGGGAACCGGGCTTCCAGCCGATCGGCCTCGTCCTCGTCCAGCTCGACCCATTCGCCAGCCGGAATGCTACGGGTGCCGATGGTGCCGGGCGTGATGATGTTCCCAATGGAGTCGCGGGTCTCAGGCTTGCTCGTCGTCGGATCGGCGACAACGCACGTGCATCCAAGTTGAACCTTGCGCTTAGCCATGCTGTCTCCGCTCACTTTCAGAATTGAATTGCTGGCCTTCGACACCTTGGACGCTTGAAGTAGCTTTCGCCGCAGGGCGCGCAGGTATCGTTCCCGTTGTCTCTCGGGCCAGCGGCAAGATCACAATGGCTGCCCTGCCTATCCGAGGATAACTAGACTTTGATCTTGAGCCACATTCAATAGTTCAGTTGCAACATCTGCAACACGACCAAATTAATTTCCGGCTAGACCGATCAGAGGCGTCAGCATGACGCGCGAGATCCGCAGCCGCTTGCCATACATCCGGCCGATGCCGTGTTGCTTCGCCCATCGGCGGATCGTCTGAGGCGTCACACCGGCCTCGCGCGCGGCATCGGCCGGCGAAGCAAGATCGGGATGACTGGGCAGGTCCGGCCAGAGATAGATGCCGTCAACGCGAGGAGGCAGGCGCCCGGCTTCCGCTAGGTAGGCGTAGAGGTCAGCCAAGTCGGACTCGACGCGAGCGACTAGGACAGCAAGGCGCTGATCGGTGATTAGGCCTGAGCTGTTCATCAGGCCTCCCCAGTTCGGGGCAGACGAACAACGCGGACATGCATCTCGTCAAAAAACCGCTCTAGCTCTTCATCATCACGATTTTCGCCATGCATAGCGGCCACAAGGCGCCAGTCAGGTTCGGTATTAGGCTTATTGTAAAGATCTAAAGCGAAGCTGGTGAGGCCATGCTCGGCCAGATAATCTGACATGCATTTGGCGAGGTGCAAAGTCACCTCGTACTCTAGCGCATAGATCTGCTTCGTGCTCAGGCCAAGAGCGTGAGCGGCATCCGCGGCGTGCCCATAATGGCTGGTGATGATGTGTCCAAATGCTTTGACCAGCAGCGCTTGCTCACGCGACGGCAGATTGAAGGTCTGGCCTTCATGCCGGACGACCCGCCCCGTCGAGATGTAGCGATCGACCCAGCCGCGAACGGCGCGTAGATCGAATTGCGCGGCGACCCCACGACGACCTGGTTTCAAGATTGGACAGCCGCGCCGAACCCATGAGTCCACGGTCGGAAGGCTCACCCCAAGCTGATTTGCCAATACGTTGCGCGAGACAACTTCAGTCATTCGTTCGGCCTCGGGATAAATAACATAAAGGTATTTCAGAAGTCCGCACCTAGAGAGATGATGCACTCGCGCGGACCCGTGTGGGTGGTCACCCTCCGGAAGAACCTAGAGTAAACTTTACAACCCTAATTCGGCTTGGATGGTCTTTGGGTCCCACCTCACTGGGCAGCGGCACTGACAACGGCACGCTGAATGACCTCGGCGTCGATGACGCGCTCAACCGTCTGCCACCAGCGGTCCTCCTGGTCTGAGATCATCTCGCCGTAGCAGGCGCCGACAACGACGATTGGCACGCCTGGGAAGGCAGCCTCGGCAGCGGCGAGCGGGCATCGCCCCGCCTTCTCGGCCTCGGCCATGACGCCGATGATGCTGGCCTTCACTTCCTGTCGAACGGTCAAGCGCATCGGTCTCAGCCCCTTCCTGTTTCGCCAGACAGCAGGTCGAGGCGGGCGACGCTCTCGACACACTCGTTGCTGACGGCCATGAGCACGTTGCGGGCGGACGCGAAGGCGATACGGCGCTCTTCCTCGGTCAAGGCTGGCCAGCGCTCTCGAACCGCTCGGGAGGCAGCGGCAGGGCTATCGGGCAGATCCCGGCCCTGCGCTACGAGGTAGACGAAGAGAGACGGCGAGGACTTGGCCATCTCGACCACAAGGTGCTGTGCAAGGTCAGACGTGAGGTCCGTGACCATCAGGCGGCGCGCCTCAGGGCAGCAGCAGGACCGGCGGGGCCAGGTCCGTCGTCGTCGCTGATCGGCGGGAGCTTGAAGCCTTCGGAGACCAACTGCGCCCGCACGGTTCGGCGAACGTATTCGGAGGTCGAAACCCGGTTCTGTCGGGCGGCGCGGACTACCGCGTCGCAGAGACCATGCTCGGCACGAAAGCGAAGGGCTTCGGGAAAGGTCAGGGAGCGGTAGGAAGGCATGTCGAGGACCCATCAGCATGAAGCTTCATGATGCCCAAAGATGCCGTTTTAGCCGCGTCTGTTCTACGTCGCCATTGCCGACATTGCCGAACCGATATTG
This sequence comes from Methylobacterium sp. J-001, assembly GCF_022829565.1. Taxonomy (NCBI): domain Bacteria; kingdom Pseudomonadati; phylum Pseudomonadota; class Alphaproteobacteria; order Hyphomicrobiales; family Methylobacteriaceae; genus Methylobacterium; species Methylobacterium sp. J-001. The sequence continues at coordinate 7,765 of NZ_JAKSYN010000227.1, read as the reverse complement.
TGCCAGCGGTGAATGAGATCCAGTAAACCGACACGCTCATAATACCGAACGACTGTTTGCCCTGATCGATCGCCTACGAGGTACGCCCTCAGGGCTACATGATCGCCGTCGAGCAGCATTTCCAAGGCAACCCGGCTCACCACCCAAGGGCCGCCGCCGACATGCCGACCGATATGATGCTGCTCACACCACAGCCGCATTGTCCGAACGGACTTGCCGGCAATCTCCGCAGCTTCCTCGACCGAGCACCCCTCGCGCCGGCTGAACGGGACGAGCACCTGCGGCGCGTCCCGATCTGCGTGTTCCCGGTTTCCCCTCAAGGGGTCCAAGGGGGGTGTAAGATCGGAAAGATTGTAAGATTGAGAGAGGGGTCTCATTCGTCGTACCTCTCTCCGTACCGGTTGCCCGATCTTACATTCTTACCGTTCTTACAGGGGTTATTGACCCCTGCCAGGCAGTAGAGACCGCGTCCCGCCTTATCGATCTCGCCGGCGGTCACCATCCGGAAAAGCATCACGTCGAGAGCGTTGCGGTTCTCCAGCCCCGCGCTGAGCATGATGTCCTTAGGCGACATCGGCTCGGGCGAGTTTCGCAGGGCATCAAGGATCAAGTTGCGCTCGTCACTCCTTCGGACATCGGCGGCGGCGCCGAGCATGGTCCAGGCCCCGGTCGTCCGGTCGAAGGACAGAGCGCTCTCAATCTCCTCAATGTCGCGTCCGCGCCCGTAGAGCGTGGTCCCTTGGCTATCCCTGGCCAACACCAGCGTCGTGTCGGCTGTGCCGGTGAGCCCCGTCGAGCCGGACAGGCAATCGAACGGATCCTCGGCCTCAGCCTTGCGGGTGTGGTGGATCACGACGACGGCGACACCGAACTCCGCCGCCAAACCCTGAAGCCCCTCCAGGGACCGCACGTCGTAGTCGTAGATCCCCTCGTTGCCCTTCATCGCGGGACGCACCTTGTTCAGCACGTCCACGATCACGAGGCGCGGATCCGGCTGGCTCTCGATCCAGGCGCGGATGTCGTCGAGGCCGCCGTCATCGAGGCGACGGCAGTTCAGATCGTAGTGCAATCTTACAGGCTTCTTACCGGTGGGCAGCAGTTGGCCCAGCCGCTTCTGCAGTCGGCGCTTGTTGTCCTCCAGCGCAAGGTAGAGGACATCACCCTGCTCGACCTCGATGTTGCCGAGCGCGACCCCGCCCATGGCTACCGCGATGGCAGTCCCGAGCAGGAACCACGACTTGCCGAGCTTGGGCTTGCCGCCGAACAGGGTGAGCCCCTCAGCGAAGATGCCGGGGACAATGTAGCGGATGGGCGGCAGCACCTCGTCCATCAGTTCAGCGGCCGTGGCGGATCCGAAGCGGCGCGCTTGCGGCTTGGGAGGCAGCGGGGGGAGTCGGTCGATCTTGTAAGCGGCCTCAGCCATTGGCCACCTCCATCGCGACATCATTGAGATCGGTGCCGCTGGCAGTCGCCTGGACGAGGAACACCTCCTTGCCGGCCCGGCGCCAGCGATCGGCACACAGCTCGGACGCCCCGCGGCCTGCGGGATCGTCGTCGACCGCGATCCACAAAACCTCGATGCCGGGCAGCGCCGGGAAGCTGGCGATCCCAGCTGCATTCAGGAGCGACCACACGGGCGAGGCACCGAACTCGGGCAGACACCGGAGTGAGAGCGACGATTCCAGCCCTTCCCCGATGCCCAGGGCCAACGTGACCTCCTCGTCGGCCGTGAGTTTTACGGCCGCGCCACGAATGCTTCCGAGCGCGAGCCGATCCTTGCCGTTCACCTCGACCTTCTGACCATCGAGGCTCAGCGCTGTACGGTGGATCGCCTGCGGTTCGTTGGTGACGATGTTCCGCACCAGCGCGACCATCGCCCGGGTCCTATTTCCCGCGAAGGGACAGGACGGGTGGAAGCGCAGCACTTCGTGAATGTCAGGAATGAGATCCAGGCCGCGGCGGGCGAGGTGGCGAGCGACCGGTGACTCGGCTGGCTGCCGGGCCTCGCGCCAGATCCGCAGGGCGAGTGCCGTGCGATCAGAAGCTGAAGGGGGTAGCGGTTCGTTACCCCCTTGAATCAGCGCTGCAGAAACTGGCTCGACTTGAGCTGGTTTCGATGCAACTTGCCCTGAAAGCCCGAGCCGTTCGCGAACGAAGTCCCGGCAGGATCCGAAGTCATCCCCGGCATGGCTGTGCAAGGTGAACCCGCCCGGCGCCGAGGCATCGAACAAGATACTGAGGGAGCGGTCTTGGCGGCTATGGTGCGGACCGGGGCACACGATGCCCCGGCCGACCACTTCGCCACCGAGCGCACGCGCTGCGGAGCGAAGATCCATCATGCCCGACCTCCCGTATCGGTGGTCGAGAACAAGTTCTCACCGCGATCAAGGAATCCACGTTCAACGGCATCAAGGCAGCGCTGCAGGTACACCTCATCCTTCACCCCGAAGTTGGCGAAGGTGTTGCTGACCATCTCCAGCAACTCGCCGTAGGTCGTCAGGATCAGGGCGTTGATCTGTGGATCGCTCCACGACTCATTGACCGTGCGCAGGTAGATCGAACCGGCGAAGTGTGCGCCGACGGCTTCGAAATAATCGACGCCGATGGCCAGCGTCTCCTCACCATAGCTGGCGGTGGCGAGGCGGCGGTCCGCATCGTCGACGATGGAACGGATGGAGGTGGTGCTCATGCGCAGCCTCCCCGCAGGAAAGCCCGAGCCTCAACACGGCTCGCAAGCACGCCGATCACCATGCCTTCGCGGTCCAAAACCGCAGTCAGGGCGCTTGCCAGGGAAGGGCGGTTGGCCGTATTCCTAGCCTTGGTTTTCCCCCGAAGACCGCTCTGCTTAGCGCCGTTGCGGGCCGTGACCCCCGCGACGGCGTTTGCATTTCCAAGGTGTCTTTCGCTCAGTTTGCGGTTTGTAGAGCCCTTGCTAACCCCTTGAACCTTCGTGGCCCGTTTAGGTCCCGTTTTGCAGAAAACATCAATGTTTTCAGTGGACCGGGTCAGCCTACGAATCTGGGGGTCAGAGGTTCGAATCCTTTCGGGCGCGCCATCACTTAGCTATCATTTCGAAATCTGCCGAATGCGCCGGGGTAACGCTGTGGGTAACAGCGAAACTACTCGGCGACGGCTGCCGGCCGCACCGGGTGCGCGAGCGGCGTTCGTGTGAAGTCGCATGCATTTTGCGTTCGCTTCTAGGTCGGATTGGTCTCCGGCCGTCCACGCCCGCCCTAGCCATCTCCCCCCGAGGCATGAGGGTGGGCGTGGATGCCAACGAGACGCATCAGACGCGTACCCCTAAGTTCAGCTTAGCCCTCATCAGCTTGGCGAACCCTCGGCCGACCAAGTCGCCGAGTTGGCATCTGCATTGATGGAGGGGCACTCAGTACCCTCCCCTCACTGCGCTGAGGCCGCGGACGGCAAGTCCGCCCGGGCAGCGAGAGCTTCGGCCTGCAGCAGCCGCTTCCGCGCTCGCTTGAAGGCTCGATCGCCATCGAGATGAAGGCGTTCGGACTGGGCAAGGCTGAGGCGGGATAGCCGGAGCATCCCGACCGCGAGTAAGGCGTAGATCACGCGCATAGGACCTCCTTGGCCAGCCGTTCGAGGTCACCAACCGCATCATCTTGGTATTGCCGGAGCGACATGCCGATCCGGCATTTCAGGAGGATCGCCGGAAAGCTCACCATTGGTTCGTCCATGAAGGGCAACAGGACGGCATCAAGCTGACTGTCGAGTTCGTCGGTGGGCTCCCGGGATGCGAGATAGGCCTGCCACTCGGGGGTGGTCCCTATGGCCTCAGCCGCGCCTTTCTGAGCGGCTGAGCCGAAGATCTCTGGATCTGGGCGCGGATGCGCTTGACGAGCTTCATCGTAGAGCCGGCTCGACTCCGCCCAGAGCCGGTCGAACTCCACGAGCTTCACAAGTAGGCTCGGTGTGAGGGCGACGAACTGTGCCTCACGATCTGACAGGACCTCAGACGGCTTGCTCAGGTGCGTGTCGGAAGGGAGGGCCATGACGGCCCCACCTGTGAGCGGGGCCGCGAGGATGGCACCGAGAGCGGCGCGGCGTGTAGAGGCGGCCATTAGTTCTTACCTCTGACCATGTCGAAAGCCTCACGGCGGTTGGTGTCGAGGCGCTCGCCTATCTTCGACAGGACCTTGCTGATGACGAACACGTCCTCTGGGTCGATAGGATCCCCGGAACAGCCCATGCGGTTAAGCACGCTCGCCCAGCGTCGCAGATCCGTTGTGTCGTTTTCCATCCTATCGATGGCGTTCCAAGCGGGATGCCGGCTCATAACGACCTCCCGACATTGAAGCGGTGAGCGCCGCGGCCGGTCCACTCGGTGGCCGAGGCTTCCGGCTCCTCGGGCTCGCAATCTGCGTCGCCGTCGAGCGCATCTAATAAGGCCAGGTCCGCCTCGATACGGTCGGCGATCCGGCGGCGCAGCTCGCGGACGCGCTGGCGGTCGGCATCAGCGAAGAAGCTGGCCAGCCCGATCTGGATCTCGGCGATGGCCTGGTCGGCCGGATCAGTCTAACGGCAGGCCTTAATGGCCCGGGAGACGGGGCCCAGCTGCCGGCCGAGCCCCTGGCCTGCTAAGGGCCGCGAGCTGCGGTTGGCCTGAGCAAAACTGCTCAGACCCTTGTTGCCGGACTGGGGTAATAAGGGCGTGCGTGTGCTATGGGCGTGGCTAGCCATGCCGCTCTCCTCAACAGAGTGGTGGGGTCAGGTCCCGTGCGGGAGCTTCCACCTTCCCGCCGGACCGTCATTGTGGTACCACTAGGCGTGAGGCACGTCAACTATGGTACCACATGCGCACGGGTAGAACCCGCGGGAAGCAGACCGGCATTCAGATCCAAGTGCGGGTGCAGCCTGAACAGGTCGCCCCCCTCGACGCTTGGATTGCCGATCAGCCTGATCCGAAGCCAACCCGTCCGGAGGCGATCCGGTACGCTCTCACTGACTGGCTCACCGGCCAGGGCTACGTGAGGCACCGCGAGGATCCTGAGGGGGCGAACTGACATCCTCGCCCAGCGTTGCAGCGCTGATGTCGCGTGGCGCGGCGTCCATTTTGGAAACCTGATGCCCTACACCCTTCAGCGCCTCGCCCCGGGCAGCTTCGATCTCATTCTCGACGGCAAGGTCGTCGGCAGCCTCGTGCGAGACGTGTCCGAGGACGGCCGAGAGGGCGACTGGATGGCTGAGACGCTAGAGGACAGCCCACCCTTCCCGCCGCCGTTCGAGCGCGGGCAGCACGCATTCCCGACACTGTTGGGAGCTGCGAAGTGGCTCGACGCGACTGTGCCCGATCTCTGACTGGAATCCGCTGGCGTCATCTTCATCGAGGAGAACGGCGAGGGGCCTGTAACTTAATGGTTAGAGCCGACCGCTCATAACGGTCTGGTTGCAGGTTTTAGTCCTGCCGGGCCCACCAGCTAGCAAGCTATCCCCGGAGACGCTCGCTCCATCTACATTGAGGTGAAGGCGAATGACGGGAAGCGCCGCTGATCAGAGCGAGCAGCTGCAACGATTTAACCTGGAGAAATCAAGCAACTTCTAGCATGCCAGCGATGCGTTGGAAAAGTTTTATACAAAGTTCGTCTGGAAAAGCGGTGCTTCCAGTCAGATATGCCGCCGCCTCGCTAGCTAGATCCTTCTTTCGAATAGATATTCCGTTCATTTCCACATTGTCGCTACCAGATATCGCAATTCGTTGCGCTTCATCTAAGCTACACATAAACTTTTCAGCAAGGAATTCAGAAGGGTAAAGATATTCTATTCCATTATTTTCCCATATTATGATGTTTTCTCTACTAACTCCTAATGCTGCGAGCTGCTCTGAATTAGACTTGTTGTGCACACTATCTAGAACAACTAGGGTTCTTCCGCTATATGCACTGCGTGCCAGTCCTCCGATCATGAGCCCCAATTCTCTTATGCGAGATACTACATCGCCTCTTGCCTCAACAACAAGAACACGATTCTGGGGAAAACTTATCTTGATCGCCGCGGACAGGAACTCATGATCGGTTTTGCCTTCGACGACAACGATCGCTGAAGGCAGCCAAAAATTTTCCAGACTTTCGCCTATAAATCTGAATTGAAGATCTTGAAGTTGCTGCAAGGAAGAGACATTCTCAACCGTTATTGTATTTCCCACGCGCGAGATGCGGTAGTTATTTGATATAATATTCCGATCTAGGAAAATGTGCGAGTGCGTAGCAATCATCACCGCTTCAAGGTGTGGAAAGAACCCTTTCCGTACTGATTTATCAGATAATAATTTAAACAGTTTTTGCTGAGTTTCCGGTGAAAGGCCGAGCTCCGGCTCATCAATAGCAATTCGATTGATCCTCTTATCAGCTAGATCGCAGACAATTCGCAATATGAGTCTGCTTCCTGTGCTTGCTTGATCTAGGCGCTTCCCATCTATGAAAACCAAATTATCTGACAACGAATTATTTGGATCATGTTTTCGAATTTCAAACGAAGATCCTAAAATGTAATTAGAAACGGCAAATATATGATTTCGCTGGTCATCCGATATCAATCGCAGATATTGCCCCAAGTCGTAATAAATACCGTCAACGTTCGTGCTTTCGCGGAGGTAAGACAAATTTGGTTTTTCACCCAAATCTGATGGAGCGCCAGCGGTGGGGTTGAGATTCGTCCCATGCACAAACCTATTAACCGGCAGAATGCCAGCCTCAGTCCTATAGCATTCATAGAGAGCTTTAAGCAGCAGCGACTTACCGCAATTGTTTTTTCCCGAAAATACTACATAGTGCTTATTTTTAATATGCTCAGCAATAAGATTGTGAGATGGGTTGAAATTTGCAAACGGGATCTCCGGTATGTGCAGGGGCATCGGCGCTGGCGGTCTTCGATGATAGGGGGAATTCGCGCGGGTGGCACTCGACCTTATCGGAAGCTGTCCTGTTAGATCGAGGGGCAATCGATCCCGGCACGGTGAAGCGAAAGCACCAGCACCATCTACGCAGCCTGCCGCCGACCTTTGAAGATAGGCTTCAGCGCCTGCGCAGCATCGTAGCAAGCCCCGACTCGACACGGCAATTCTGACGGCTATCCTCCCGCCATCCGCACAGCCCTCGCCGCCCTCGCCTTCGCCGTCGCTGCCGGTGGGGCACAGGCTCAGCTGCCGCAGCCTCCGCGCTGATAATCCGCTCGCCCCCGCCCCGATCTGTTCACGGGGTAAGGCGGAAGTCGGCCGATCAAAAGCGGCGCATGTAATCTCCGAGTTCGGAGCGCATCCCCGCTTCGAAGCCAATGTGCCATGCCTGGACGTCGGCAGCTTTCATGCCGGCTTCCTGATGCCCTCGGGCCACAATGATCCCGACCTGCTCGATCCGGCGCACCATGCCCTCAACGCTACCTGTCTCCGGGCTCAGCGTTTTGATCATCTCGCTCGTTGCAAGCCGGCCAGCTTTTTCGCCTCGCGCGATGGGAGCTAGCGGCTTGCTATGCGGCGGCATAGGTCTCGATTGCCTCACCTCATTGAGCCGATACGCAACGCGGCTCGTGAGACAAAATGAGGCCGGGCGGTTACCGGGGCGTGCCGGTAATTCGATACCGCTGTCCCGGACCGGGAGTGCGACACGAAAAAGCCCGCGCCGGCGAACCGGGCGGGCTAAGTGGCCATTGAGCTTGGGAGCCCCTCGAATAACTGTCCGTGAAGCTGAGTCGCATCCCCCAATTGAAGGATGCCTCGCGCCAACAAGAAAGCCCCGCGCGGCTGGGC